>DASZMJ010000062.1:0-2076 GCA_035551935.1 Isosphaeraceae bacterium | reverse complement strand
ACCTCGATGACCAGCCCGAGGTCGCCCGGCCGCGCCATCCCGTGCTCGAGGGCGTGGCGCATCGAGTGGACGAGCGAGGAGGTCAGGTAATCCCCGCGATCGTCGGCGATGTCGACGCAGGTTGCGGGGTCGGTCCCCAGCGTCCGGGCCAGGCGGGCCGCGAAGCCCGGGGCGAGCTGGGGCGGCAGGACGACCTTGAGGTCGGCCGGCGTCACGCCCTCGCGGGCCAGGAGCTCGCGGGCCGCGTCGGCGATGCAGTCGAGGTAGTGGTCGTGCAGGCCCGGGTCGCGCGAGACGAGCATCGCGGACTTCCCCCCGACCATGCCGCTGTGCGACACGAACCGGTCGATGTGGTCGGTGTACGACTTGAACAGGAACTCGCCGAAGCCGGCTTCGCCGTCGGGCGACTCGTCGAGGATCATGGCCGAGCCGGTCTCGACGACGCCGACGGGGGAGGCCGCGGGGTTGTCGCGGTTGTTCTCGACCTCGGAGGCGGTCACCAGGGCCACGCGGTGCTTGCCCGAACGGATCAGCTCGGCGGCGAGGTGGCAGGCGTTGAGGAAGCCGACCCCGCCGTTGGCGACGTCGAAGACGAAGGTCTTGGGACCGTCGAGGGTCTCGACCTCGTCGTTGATCTCCAGGTCGCCCGCGGCCAGGGCGGCGACGGCCGGCTCGCAGAGGTAGTCGGTCCGGTAGACGCCCGCGAAGAGCAGGAGGTCCACGTCGTTGCGGTGGTAGGATGAGCGTCGCAGGCTGTCCTCGACGGCCTCCTTGACCAGGGGGAGCGTCCCGAGGACGGGGGGACTGGCCTGCGGCGTGCCCAGGCTTTCGACCCGGACCCTGGGCCGCTTCGGGAGCGGGGACGCGGGCGCCTGCGGGACGACCGTGGCGGCGACCGCGGGGGCGACCCGGGCGGCCGGGCGACGGCCCTGGAGGCGGTGTCGGAGGCGGTCGGGGAGGTCGTCGAAGGTGTAGAGGGCCGTCCCGACGGTCTGCCCCGAGCCCGCGATGCCGAAGACGACCCGGTCGCCCGACCGGATCCGGCCGCTGGCGATGTTGTCGAAGACGGCCAACAGGTGGCTCGTCGTGGCGGTGTTGCCCCGCTCGCCGACGTTGATGATCGAGTTGTCGTCGCGGCACGACTTGCGCTTGAGCGTCGCGTTCAGCTCCTTCATGCCCCCCCGCAGCGCGGTCTCGGAGGTCTGGTGCATGATCAGGTGATCGAACTGGCCCCCGAGCCATTGGCGACGCTGCGCCGTGTGCGTGGCGTGCCGCGCCCCTTGCTTGATGGCGGTCGTCGTGATGGCGACCGGGTCGGTGAACATGATCGCCCCGCCGTGCGGCTGGTCGGTCAGCTTGGCGATGCAGTGCCGGCTGTGCTTGCTCGTCGTGTAGAGCGACAGGTCGGCGAACCCGACCTCGCCGCCGGGCGACCGCTCGAGGATGACGGCGGCGCCGGCGTCGCCGACGGTCAGGCAGGCCAGGCGGGGGTCGAGGAACCCGGTGATCTCCTTCTGGGCGGTGTGCGTCAGGTGGGTGATGTACTCGCCGCTGACGGCCATGCCGCGGCGGATCAGGCCGGCCTGGAGGAAGGTGTCGATCAGGTAGATGGCCGTGAACATGCCGGCGCAGGCGTTGGAGACGTCGAACGCCAGGGCGTTGTCGAGCCCGAACTCCCGGCGCAGCCTCATCGCGGTGCTCGGCTCGTACGAGAACCGGTTCTCCGGCCCGTCGCACCGCGAGATGTTGCAGCAGACGATCAGGTCGATGGCCCCGGCCTCGTGGCGGGACAGGGCGAGGCATTCGGCCACGGCCTTGCGGGCCAGGTCGATCGCGTACTCGCCGTCGCCGGCCATGCGCCTCGAGTGGATGCCCGTCATCTTCTCGAGCGGGAACAGGATCTTCTTCTTGCAGCCGCGGAGGACCTCGGTGGTGGTCACCGATCGGGGGGGCAGGTAGACGCCCAGGCTCTCGATGACCGACCCGCAAGCGACGCCGGATCGATCGGCGGCCTGGTTGCGGGTTGCCGGGTCGGTGGGGGTGGCCATGAGGGTACGGATCGTCCTCGGGGTCGTC
>DASZMJ010000061.1:0-45869 GCA_035551935.1 Isosphaeraceae bacterium | reverse complement strand
TGATCCCGCTGCTGGCGCGGGCCGACGGCGTGCGTTGGCTGATCGCCAAATGGGACGAGATGGACGAGCAGCTCACCGGCAGCGGCCACCTCTGCCCCGACTGGCGCGGGCGGATGCTGGCGCTGCTCGGCTGCGCCCCGGCGACCTGGACGACGAGCGGGCCCGCGTGGTGCACGGCCTGGGCATGGCGCTGGACGTCGCCTGCGCGGCGCACCTCGAGGGCCACGCGCGGTACCTCGCCAAGGGCATCGCGATCGACGCCGACCGGCCGATGGAGCGGCTCCGCGCGATCATCGCCTCGGAGCTCGAGGCGCTGCGGTCGATCCTGCCGGAGCTGGAGGCCGAGGAGGCCGAGCAGCGGCGGCAGGTGATGGACGCGGCGGCCGTCGACGTCAGCGACGACGGCATGCGGCGGCACCGCTACCTGCAAGACCATCAGCGCAGCTTCCGGCAGCTCTCGACGGCGCTGATCGCGTGCAAGAACGCGCGCCTCAAGCTCTACGGCCGCATCCTCTCCAGCAGCGAGAACGAGCCCGCGTGGACGCCCCCGGCCGAGACCCCGCCGGCCCCGGAAACGCCGCCACGAAACGAACCGAAGGGCGATGCAACCTACGATTATGTAATGGTTTTGGATGAGACGCCCGTGCCCGCGACGCCCCGGCCGGCGTCCTCGGTCGTCGTCGGCGTGGCGCCGACGACCCCGACGGCCCCGCCGCGACGCTTCTGAGGCCCGTTTCCGGGCCCCGGAACACCGCTTCCCATCAAGGAAAGCCGATCCGAAGGGGTCGGCGGCGTCCGGGGTGCGCGACGGGGATGAGGACGGCGCGATCGGCCAGGCCGGTCCCGGCGATCGCTTCCGTCGGGGGTCCGGTCGGTTTAGGATGGGTCGAGGCCGGGAAACGGTGGGGAATCGGGAGTCGGGGACGATGAAGCTGGGCTTCGTGTCGGCGATCTTGGCGGAGTTGTCGTTGGAGGAGGTCTTCGGCGTCGCCGCCGAGGCGGGGTATTCGTGCGTCGAGGTCATGTGCTGGCCGCCGGGCAAGGCGGAGCGGAGGTATGCGGGGGTCTCGCATCTCGACGCCGTGGACCTCGACGCGAAGGCCGTCGGCGCGATCCGGGACCTGATCCAGCGGACCGGCGTCGGCATCTCCGGCCTGGGGTATTACCCGAACCCTCTCGCGGCCGACCGCGACGAGGCGCGCGTGGCCGTCGAGCACCTGGGGAGGGTCATCGACGCCGCCGCGACGCTGGGGGTCGGGGTGGTCAACTCGTTCGTCGGCCGCGACCCGGCGCTGTCGGTCGAGGCGAACTGGCCGAGGTTCCTCGAGACCTGGCGGCCGATCGTCGCGCACGCCGAGGCGAAGGGCATCCGGATCGGCATCGAGAACTGCCCGATGCTGTTCACGGCCGACGAGTGGCCCGGCGGCAAGAACCTGGCGACCTCGCCCGCGATCTGGCGCCAGATGTTCGCCGACATCCCCAGCCCCCACTTCGGCCTGAACTTCGACCCGTCGCACTTCGTCTGGCAACAGATGGATTACCTCGCCCCGTTGCACGAGTTCAAGGACCGCCTCTTCCACGTCCACGCCAAGGACGCCCGCGCCGACCGCGACCGCCTCGACTCCCACGGCGTCCTCTCGTACCCCAAGCTCTGGCACACCCCCAAGCTCCCCGGCCTCGGCGACGTCCGCTGGGGCGCCTTCTTCGGCGCCCTGACCGACGCCGGCTACGACGGCCCCGTCGCCGTCGAGGTCGAGGACCGGGCGTTCGAGGGGTCGCCCGCGAAGCGCAAGGAGTCGTTGATCATCAGCCGGCGGTACCTATCGCAGTACATTTATGATTAACGGTCGATTGGTTGACCTGTCGGTCCTGGTGCCGGTCTACAACGAGGAGGCCAACGTCGGGCCGCTCCACGAGGAGTTGGTCCGGGCGCTCCGGACCTCGGGGGCGACCTACGAGCTGATCTTCGTCGACGACGGCTCGACCGACGCGACGCCGGCGCGGTTGAGGGAGGTCCAGCGACAGGACCCGGAGCATGTGAGGGTCGCCTTCCTCCGGAGGAACTGCGGCCAGACGGCGGCTTTGTCGGCGGCGCTCGACCTTGCGCGGGGCGAGGTGCTCGTGCCGATCGACGGCGACCTCCAGAACGACCCGGCCGACATCCCGAGGCTGCTCGCGAAGCTCGACGAGGGGTTCGACGTCGTCTCCGGCTGGCGGAAGCGGCGGCACGACAAGTGGCTCACCCGCCGAGTCCCCTCGCAGGTCGCCAACAAGCTCGTCGCCCGGATCTCGGGGGTCGAGCTCCACGACTTCGGCTGTACGCTCAAGGCGTATCGCCGCCGGGTGCTCGAAGGGGTCCGGCTCTACGGCGAGATGCATCGATTCATCCCGATCTATGCCTCATGGCAAGGGGCCCGCGTCGCCGAGCTGGTCGTCAACCACCGGCCTCGGGCCGCCGGCACGACGAAGTACGGCCTCGGCCGCACGTTCCGCGTCGTGCTCGACCTGATCCTCATCCGGTTCCTCCAGCGCTACGCCCAGCGCCCCATGCACTTCTTCGGCAAGGTCGGCCTCTGGGCCTTCGGCCTCGCCCTGATCTCGATCGCCGGGATGGTCTACTTCAAGTGGGTCTTCCCCTGGCCGCGGCTCTGGTGGGGCGACCTGCCGCCGAAGACGTTCATCGAGACGCCTTTACCCGTCTTCGCCGTCATGTTCGTCCTGGCCGGCGTGCAGAGCATCTTCACCGGCCTCGTCGCCGAGATGGTGATGCGGACGTATTACGAGTCGCAGTCGAAGCCGACGTACCTCCTCGGCGAGGTCCGGCAGGAGCTTGCAGCCGACCCTCACCCCGGCCCGCCTTCGTAGCAGGCATGCTCCGCGTGCCGTCCGCCCTCCGACCAGAGTCTTGTGTCTCGGCGGACGGCACGCGGAGCGTGCCTGCTACGGAAGAGGCCGATTCGCGAACCCGACACCCAGGATCATCCCCACGTGACCGCCAAGCCCTTGACCATCGCCATGCACGGCGCCACCGGCCGGATGGGGACCCGGATCATCCAGTTGATCCAGGCCGACCCGTCCTTGACGCTCGGCGCCGCGATCGACCGCGACGACCACCCCAGGCTCGGCACGGACGTCGGCCCGCTCGTCGGCCTCGGGCCGATCGGCGTCCCGCTCTCGGCGGCGCTCGACCGGCCGGTCGACGTCGCGATCGACTTCTCCTTGCCGGCGGGGACGCTCAAGTTTGTGAAGATGTGCGTCGATCAGAAGGTCCCGCTCGTCGTCGGCACGACCGGCTTCGAGCCCGAGCAGCGTCGCGAGGTCGAGGCGGCGACGGCGGCGATCCCGGTCCTGATCTCGTCGAACTTCAGCCGCGGGGTGAACCTCCTGTTCCGGCTCGCGGCCGAGGCGGCGAGGGCCTTGGGAGACTCGGCCGATATCGAGATCGTCGAGCGGCACCACCACTTCAAGAAGGACGCCCCGAGCGGCACCGCGTTGCGGATCGCCGAGGTCGTCGGCGCGGCGATCGGCTCGAACGATCTCGTGCACGGCCGCTCCGGGAACGTCGGCGAGCGCCCCCGCGGCGAGATCGGCCTGCACGCCCTCCGGACCGGCGACAACCCCGGCGAGCACACCGTCGTCTTCGGCCTCCTCGGCGAGTGCCTCGAGCTCTCGCACCGCGCCCTCAACCGCGACGGCTTCGCCCTCGGCGCCCTCGGCGCGGCCAAGTTCCTCGCGGGCAAGCCGCCGAGGCTCTACACGATGGATGATTTCCTGGGATTTTGAATCAAAGGTTTGCTCATGGCACGTTGCGAACAGGGCTATCTCTGCGAGGCCTGCGGCGGCGACGTGGAAGGCGTCGCCGACTCGGACCTGTACCTCCGTTACGTGCTGGGCGAGGTCGACCCCGAGACGCTCCACAACGCCCCCGAGCGGCACATCCGCTGCAACCCGACCCTCGCCCAGTTCATCGTGGCCGAGGGGTTCGAGCCGGTCACGGCCGAGGGGCCGTTCGATAAACGAGAGCTTGACCCGGAATTCGTCGCCGCCGAGGAAGCCCGGGTCACGCGGGCCTACCTCCGGCTGATCGAGCGGGCCGACCAAGGGGTCCCGATCACGGAGTATCCCCCGGAGGAGGTGCGGGCACGGTGGCGTTGAAGGGGGGGCTCCTTGTAGGGTCCGCTATTGCGGACCTCTTCATTCATATATCTTGAAGAGGTCCGCAATAGCGGATCCTACGGGGAGAGGATCAGACGGCGACCCAGACGGTGCCGTCGCGGACCTCGCAGGCGAAGCGGTGGACGGACTGGCCGCGGACGGTCGTGCAGCGGCCGTCCCTGAGCCGGAACCGCCAGCGGTGGAGCGGGCAGACGAGCTCGCCCTCCTCGATCCAGCCGTGCCCGAGCGGGCCGTTGGCGTGCGGGCAGCGGCCCGAGAGGGCGACGAACTCCCCGCCGTCTCGGCAGATCGCCAGCCGGAGGCCCTCGACCTCGACCGCCAGCGCCTTGCCTTCCGGCACCGCCTCGACCCCGCACGCCGGCACGAACTCGGGCATGTCGTCGACCCCCGCCGAAAACGAAAACCATCGGACTTGCAACTCGCGGTCGCGCTTCGGTAAAGTTTACAGTCAAGACGGGCACCATCCCAGCGTGCCCGGCCCCTTCTCTGGATAGGCGCTCATGCGATCTGGTCGACGATTCCCGAGGGCCCTGCTACTCGCCGCCGCGATCGCGCCGGCCGGCTGCGACGGCGGCCACGGGTCGGCGCCGGAGCAGGTCTGGGGGGTCCACGGCAGCTCGCGCGACGGCTGGCTGCACAAACCGAGGGTCGCGGCCTTCGACGCCCAGGACAACCTCTACCTCTGCGACCTCACCGATCGCATCCAGGTCTTCACGCGCGACGGCAAGTTCCTGCGCTCCTGGCGGACCCCCGCGCTAAACGTCGACGGCCCCAGCGGCCTGACCGTCGACCGCTACGGGAGGGTGCTGGTGGCCGACACCCACTTCTACCGGGTGCTGGTGTACTCGCCCGACGGCTCGAAGATCCTGATGACGCTCGGCGACGGCATCCAGGCCGTCGAGGAGCCGACGCCGGGGCGGTTCGGCTACCCGACGGACGTGGTCATCGACAAGGCCGGGAACTTTTATGTGAGCGAGTACGGCGAGCAGGATCGCATCCAGGTCTTCTCGCCCCAGGGGAAGTGGCTCCGGCAGTGGGGCGGCCAGGGGAGCGAGCCGGGCCGGCTCCTGCGGCCGAGGGCGCTGGCCATGGACGACGAGGACCGGCTGTACGTGGCCGATAGCTGCAACCATCGCATCCAGGTCTTCGACACCAAGGGAAAGCTCCTGCACGTCTGGGGCAAGCGCGGGTCGGCCGTCGGCGAGCTGTCGTACCCGTATGACGTGGCGGTCGGCCCGGACAAGGCGCTGTACGTCGTCGAGTACGGCAACATGCGCGTGCAGAAGTTCACGCTCGACGGCCGGCCGCTCGGCGTCTGGGGCGAGCCCGGCCGCGGCCCCGGCCAGCTCAACGGCCCCTGGGCGCTGGCGGTCGACCGCCGGGGGGCGGTCTCCGTGGTCGACTCGAACAACCATCGGGTCCAGCGGTTCCGCCTCTGATGGCAGTGGACGTCACCGACGGAGTCCCGTCCATGCTCGGATACCTCGGCCTCGGCAACCTCTCGGTGACGGTCGGCAGCCGCTGGTGGCTGGTCCTGATCCCACTGTTGCTGCCGCCGGTGGTCCTGCTCAGCTTCAAGAGCCTCTCGGGCCTCGGCAAGGTCCGGCGGGCCGTCGCCATCGCCTTACGGGCCGCGGTCATCACCCTGATCGTGCTGGCGCTGGCGCAGCTCCAGATGGTCCGGCGCAACGACAAGATGACGACGATCTTCCTGCTCGAC
The DNA here is from genome assembly GCA_035551935.1 of Isosphaeraceae bacterium. GTDB lineage: Bacteria > Planctomycetota > Planctomycetia > Isosphaerales > Isosphaeraceae > DASZMJ01. The sequence continues at coordinate 39,973 of DASZMJ010000061.1, read as the reverse complement.
CGCTCGGAGAGCATCCCGCGCGAGTGGGAGAAGCCGATGCTCGACTTCGTCAACGCCGAGGTCCGCGAGCGTCGCCAGGCCGGCGACATGGCGGGCGTGATCGTCTTCGGCAAGGGGTCGCGCGTCGAGGTCCCGCCGACCGAGGCCCCCAACGACATGCTCGGCATCGAGAGCCCCGTCGACCAGACCTTCACCGACCTGGCCTCGGCCATCAAGCTCGCGCTGGCGACCTTCCCCGAGGACTCCGCGCGGCGGATCGTCGTCCTCTCCGACGGCAACGAGAACCGCGGCAACGCCATGGAGCAGGCGCTCTCGGCCAAGAACCTCGGCGTCCAGATCGACGTGATACCGATCGAGTACCGCTACGACCGCGAGGTCTACGTCGACAAGGTCTCGGTCCCGCCCGACGTCAAGAAGGGCGAGACCATCCGCATCTCCGTCGTCCTCCGCGCCAGCGAGCCGACCACCGGCACGCTCCAGATCTACCAGAAGGCCGACAACTACAGCGCCCCGCTCGGCGGCGAGAAGCCCGAGCGCGTCGAGCTGAAGCGCGGCGTCAACGTCCACGAGATGAAGGTCACGATCAATCAGCCGAACTTCTATACGTTCGCCGCCGAGTTCATCCCCGACAAGGGCAGCGGCGACTTCCGCAGCATCAACAACCGGGCCGAGTCGTTCACCTACGCCCGGGGCTCGGCCCAGGTGCTCCTGATCGAGGGCTCGCCCGGCGAGTTCAGCGAGCTGGTCCGGGCGCTGCGGCAGAAGAACGTCGAGGTGGTCGTCAAGGTGGCGCCGACGGTCACCGGCGCCGGCAACGTCGGCGGCGACCCGGACCTCCCCACGGACATCTCGCAGCTCCAGCAGTACGACGCGGTCATCCTCGGCGACGTGCCCAAGGACTCGTTCACCGACGCCCAGATCCAGATGTTCGAGCAGAACACCCACGACATGGGCGCCGGCCTGATCATGCTCGGCGGGCCCAACAGCTTCGGCGCCGGCGGCTGGATGAACACGCCGGTCGAGAAGGCCCTGCCCGTCGACATGCAGGTCAAGTCGCTGAAGGTCCAGGGCAAGAGCGCGCTGGCGCTGGTCATGCACGCGACCGAGATCCCCGAGGGCAACCACTGGATGAAGGTGATCGCCCAGGAGTCGATCAAGACCCTCTCGAACTACGACTACGTCGGCCTGCTCTACTGGAACGGCACCGAATCCTGGCTCTTCACGATGCGCGAGGTCGGCCCCAATCGCGCCTCGATGCTCCGCGCCATCGACCGCATGACCCCCAGCGACATGCCCGACTTCGGCCCGATCGTCCAGAAGGCGGCGCAGGGGCTCATGTCGGTCAAGGACGCGATGACGCGGCACATGATCATCATCTCCGACGGCGACCCGGCGCCGCCGATGGGCCCGGTGATGAAGCACCTGATCGACAACAAGATCACCGTCACCACCGTCCTGACCGCCGCGCACGGCAACGACTTCAGCTCCCTGAACGTCATGCGGAACATGGCCCAGAAGACCAAAGGGCGGTTCTACAACGTCACCAACCCGAAGGCGTTGCCGCGGATCTACTCGAAGGAGGTCCGGCTGATCGCCCGCCCGCTGATCTACGAGCAGCGCGACAAGCCCTGGGCGCCGGTGCTCGACCACTCCAGCGAGCCGATCGTCGGCATCCCCCGCAGCCTGCCCGGGATCACGGGGCTCGTCCTCACCAGCCCGAAGGAGGGGGAGCTGGTCGACCTGCCGATCCTCTCGCCGTTGCCGACCGGCCAGACCAACCCGGTGCTCGCCCACTGGACCTACGGCCTCGGCCGCGCCGTCGCGTTCACGTCCGACGCCAGCCGGCGCTGGACGACGTCGTGGCCCGACTGGGGGAGCTACTCGGCCTTCTGGTCGCAGGTCGTCCGCTGGGCGCTGCGGCCGGTCGACCAGCGGAACCTGACGATCAACCTCCGACGCGAGGAGGGCCGCATCAAGATCGTCGTCGAGGCGCTCGACAAGGACAACCAGTTCCTCAACTTCCTCGACCTCCACGGCCGCTTCGTCTCGCCCGACCAGGCCGAGAGCGGCGGCTCCTTCGAGCTCTCGCAGACCGCCCCCGGCCACTACGAGGGCACGGTCGACAACGCCGATCAGAAGGGCAATTACTTCTTCACGATCGGCTACACCGGCGCCGACGGCAAGGTCGGCTTCGCCAGCGCGGGCATCTCGGTGCCGTATTCCGACGAGTACAAGGAGCTCCAGTCGAACCCGACGACGCTCGAGACGCTGGCCGACCTGAGCGACGGCAAGGTCGGCAAGTGGGCCGCGCGGAAGGACGGGCCGGTGGACGTGGGGGCGACGGTCGAGAACCTCGACGTCTTCCGCCGCGACCCGGCGATGATGCCGCCGAGCAGCTTCCGCGACCTCTGGCCCGACCTTCTCTGGCTGGCGGCCTTCCTCTTCCTCGCCGACATCGCCACCCGCCGCATCGCCCCCGACTTCGACCGGATGCGGAAGGCGATCGCCGCCCAGTGGGCCAAGCTCCGCGGCCGCGAGGTCGCGCCGCCGGTCGAATACATGGAGAAGCTCAAGGGCCGCAAGGCCGAGGTCGACGAGCAGATCGAGCGCTCCCGCGCCTCGACCCGCTTCGAGCCACCCCCCCTGCCCACTCCCTCCGGCCCGATCGGCGAGCCCCTGCTCGACGCGACCTCCGGCGCCGCCCCCCGTCCCGAGCCGCGACGTCCCTCGTCGCCCCAGGGGCCATCGATGGTCCCCGGCCAGCCCCAGGGGCAGGGCCAGCCCGAGAGCTACACCAACCGCCTCCTCCGCGCCAAGCAGAAGGTCTGGGAGGAGCGAGAGAAAGAGAAGGACAAGTGACTTCTTCACAAAGGCGTATGACAAATGATCAATGATAATTCCGAGATGGAAGCCCGCGCCGAGGAGTTCCGGGCGGCGTACGGCCGCGTCAAGGCCGAGATCGGCAAGGTGATCGTCGGCCACGACGAGATCGTCCACGGCGTCCTGACCTGCCTGTTCGTCGGCGGCCATGCCCTGCTCGAAGGCGTGCCGGGGCTGGGGAAGACCCTGCTGGTGCGGACCCTGGCCGACGCGTTGACGCTCGACTTCAACCGGATCCAGTTCACCCCCGACCTGATGCCGGCCGACATCCTCGGCACCAACGTCGTGATGGAGGGCGCCGACGGCCACCGCCACTTCGAGTTCCAGCGCGGGCCGATCTTCTCGCAGATCGTCCTCGCCGACGAGATCAATCGCGCCACGCCCAAGACGCAGTCGGCCCTCCTCGAGGCCATGCAGGAGCACTCCGTCACCGTCGGCGGCGTGATCCACCGCCTCAAGGAGCCGTTCTTCGTCATGGCGACGCAGAACCCGATCGAGCAGGAGGGGACGTATCCGCTCCCCGAGGCCCAGCTCGACCGCTTCCTGTTCAAGCTGGTCGTCGGCTACTCGACCCGCGAGGAGCTGACCATAATCCTCGACCGCACGACCCGCGGCGAGAAGCCACGGGCCGAGAAGGTCATCGACGGCGAGACCTTGGTCCGCTTCCAGGCGCTCGTCCGCGACGTGCTCGTCGCCCCCCACGTCCAGGACTACGGCATCCGCCTCGCCCTCGCCACGCACCCCGAGGGGCCGTTCGCCACCGACGTGACCAACCAGTACATCCGCTGGGGCTCCAGCCCCCGCGGCGCCCAGACGCTCGTGCTCGCCGCGAAGGTCCGCGCCCTGCTCGACGGCCGCTACAACGTCAGCTTCGAGGACCTCCGCCGCGTCTATCTCCCCGCCCTCCGCCACCGCGTCCTGCTCAACTTCGAGGCCCAGGCCGAGGGCGTCGAGGCCGACGAGGTCCTCCTCAAGGTCCTCGACTCGGTGCCCGAGAAGGCGGAAGAACGCATCACGGCCAAGGCGGGATGAGGGACGAGTGCTGAGTGCTGAGTAGGGAATCCACCGCGAAATCGACACCTGGGCAACTTTATCCAGAGGGTGCATCTATTGTGTGCCGAGTCTCTCGTCTTTACTCAGCACTCGTGTCTCAGCACTCAGCACTTTTTCCACATGAGAGACATCTACGATCCACCCCCCGCCCCCCTTCCCTTCGACCCGCCGCGGGCCGAGCCGATCGCCTTCACGCGCAGCGACCTGGCGTTCCTGGTCGCCTCGGGATTCGTGCTCGTCGCGGCGGGCCTGCTGGCCTGGAGGGTCGAGCCGAGTTTGGCTCCCCTGGTCTGGATCGGCGGGACCCTCGTCGTCGTCGAGAGCTGGTTCACCGCCCTCGGCTTCCTGCATCGTCACCCGGCCGAAGGGCTCCGCGGCCGCCTGATGATCTTCGTCGCCGCGCTCGTCCCCTGGCTGCTCGGCCTCGGCGTCGCCGCCGCGTTGATGGCCGGCCTGTTCCGCCTCTCCGACTGGCTCAGTTGATGGTACTTTGTCCTCGGTCCTTCGCCCTTTCTCCTTTTTCCTGAGATCCCCATGCCCCAGGCACCCTCGACACCGCTGCTCGACCCGGTGTTCCTGAACAAGCTCGAGCAGCTCGAGCTCGTCAGCCGGAAGATCTTCGTCGGCCGGATGAAGGGGGAGCGCAAGAGCAAGCGGCGCGGGAGTTCGGTCGAGTTCGCCGACCACCGCAACTACGTCGTCGGCGACGACCTCCGGCACATCGACTGGAACGTCTACGGCCGACTCGACAAGCTCTTCCTGAAGCTCTTCCTCGAAGAAGAGGATTTGCACTTTTACACGTTGCTCGACACAAGCGCCTCGATGGAGTTCGGCGAGCCGACGAAGCTCCAGTACGGCAAGCAGGTCGCGGCGGCGCTCTCGTTCATCGGCCTGGTCAACCACGACCGCGTGATGATCGACACCTTCAGCAGCGGCCTCGACGCCGGGCTGCGGAGCGTGCGGGGACGCTCGCAGATGTGGCGCGTGGTCGAGTACCTCGACAGTCTCGAGGCCGCCGGCACGAGCAACCTGACGGCCGCGTCCAAGGCGTTCGCGATCAAGAACCCGGGCAAGGGGATCGTCGTCGTCATCTCCGACTTCCTCGACAAGCGCGGCTACCAGGACGCGCTCCGCTACCTCCTGGCCCGGAACATGGACATCTACGTCGTCCACGTCCTCAGCCAGGAGGAGGTCGAGCCCGAGCTCGCCGGCGACCTCCGCCTCGTCGACGCCGAGGACGACGACGTCACCGAGATCACCGTCAGCGCCCCGCTCTTGAAGCGCTACAAGGACAACCTCAACGCCTTCGTCGGCGGCCTCAAGGAGTGGTGTACCAAGCGCGGCATCACCTACATCTTCACGACGACCCAGAACCCGTTTGATAAACTCATTCTCAACTACCTCCGCCAGCGCGGGCTGGTCAAGTAATCAACCATCAGGACAATCGAATATGGATTTGGGGGCGATCCGCAACCCGCTCTTCTTCTTCGGCCCCGCCGCGCTGTTCGTGGGGTACTTGCTCTACATGATGATCCGCAGGCGGAAGGGCGAGCGGCCGGGCGAGGGGTGGCGGGATCCGGAGCTTTGATCGAAGGGGCCTCAACCGTACCGGCAACGAACAGCCGGAGGACGCGCGATGCGATTCGGCAACTTCAGCCGCTCGAACTTCCCGGTCGACTTCAGCAGCCCGCTCGGCGCCGCGCAGTGGGCGGCCTTGGCCGGGGTGCCGCTGGCGATCATCGCGCTGTACTTCCTCAAGCTGAGGCGGCGGCCGGTGCAGGTGCCGAGCACGTTGCTCTGGCGGCGGAGCATGGAGGACCTGCACGTCAACAGCCTCTTCCAGTGGCTGCGGCGGAACCTGCTGCTCTATCTGCAACTGCTGATGATTTTCCTGCTGATGCTGGCGCTCGCCGGGCCGAGGCTCAAGGGGACGGCGGGCCAGGGGCAGCGGCTGATCCTGGCGATCGACAACTCGGCGAGCATGTCGGCGACCGACGTGCGGCCGACGCGGCTCGACGAGGCGAAGCGGCACGCCCGCAAGCTGATCGAGGAGATGGAGGCCGACGACCTGGCGATGATCCTGACGTTCGCCGACCGGGCGCGGGTCGCGTCGAGCTACACGGGCAACAAGGCCCAGCTCCTGAAGCGGCTCGACGAGATCCAGCCATCGCGGTCGACGACCTCGCTTCGCGAGGCGCTCCAGGTCGCCTCCGGGCTGGCCAACCCGCAGCGGCAGTACGGCGAGGGGGTCGTCGCCACGTCGGTCGTCGCGCCGAAATTGTACCTGTTCACCGACGGCGGCTTCCCGGACGTCTCCGGCTTCAGCCTCGGCAACCTCGAGCCCGTCCTGACGACCATCGGCCCGCCGGTCATCGCGGCGGACGAGGGCGAGAAGAAGGCCGGCGCGCAGGGCGAGTCGCCCAAGCCGCCGCCGTCGGACAACGTGGCGATCCTGGCGCTCCAGACGGCCAAGAACGAGGAGAAGGGGGACACGTACCAGGTCTTCGGTCGCGTCCACAACTACCGCGGCGAGTCGGTCTCGACCCGCGCCCGCCTGCTCAAGCACGACCCCGACAAGCCCGGCGGCGCCGGCGAGACGCTCGACGTCAAGGAGCTGACGATCGCGCCCCAGGCCGAGAAGTCGTTCGAGTTCGACATCCAGTCCGAGGGGGCCGTCGAGATGGAGGTCCGGCTCGAGGTCAAGGACTCGTTGCCGATCGACGACCGCGCGTTCACCCTCATCGGCAAGCCGAGGCGCGCGCAGGTGCTGCTGGTCACGCCCGGCGACTTCTACCTGACCAAGGCCCTCCGCACGCCCGCCAGCGAGCTGATCGCCGACCTGCAGGAGGTCACGCCCGAGGAGGCGAAGGCCGGGGACGTGGCGCGCGACCTCGCCGCCGGCCGGTACGACCTGGTCGTCTTCGACCGCTTCCGGCCCGACAAGGACCCCGCGGCCAACGCGCTCTACTTCGGCATCATGCCCCCCGGCCCGGCGTTCGAGTCGGCCAGGCCGATGGAGGGCCTGATCACCGTCCTCGACTGGAAGATCGACCACCCCTTGCTCCAGTACATCCGCGACCTGCCGACGATCAACATCCTCAAGGCCACCAAGGTCGGCCTCCCCGCCGGCGCCTCCAGCCTGATCGACGGCGCCCAGGGCTCGCTCGCCCTCGCCCGCCCGCGCGAGGGGTACACCGACGTGGTGATCACCTTCCCGATCTTCGACGGCAAGGACATCAACACCGACTGGCCCACCAAGATCAGCTTCCCGCTGTTCTTCCTCAACTGCCTCCGCATCCTCGGCAACGTCCGCGAGTCGACCGGCGAGGAGATCCACCAGCCGGGCCAGCCGATCGTCCTCCGTTCCGAGTCGATCGCCGACACGATCGAGGTCACGCCCCCGCCCGGCAACCCCCGCGGCCGCTCCACGCTGAAGCGGACGCCGCGCGGGACGTTCGTCTACAACGACGCCGACGTCCCCGGCCTCTACCACGCCCGCTGGGGCAAGGGCAAGGGCCAGGAAGGCGGGACGGCCTTCGCCGTCAACCTCTTCGACGTCCGCGAGAGCGACCTCGCCCCCCGCGACAAGATCCAGCTCGGCTACACCCCCGTCGCCGGCACCCGCCGCACCGCCCCGGCCCGCATCGACTACTGGTGGCGCATCGCGCTCGCGGCCCTGGCACTCGTGCTGATCGAATGGTATATTTATAATCGTAAAGTTTATATTTGAGATTCCTGCCCGACCGCCGTCGCCGCGGGGCGGCGGCCGGCTCGGGCCGCGGGCGCGGCGCGGAGGACCAGGCGGGCGACCTCGGGCGGGCAGCGGTAGCGGATCGGGTGCTTGCCGGCGACGCCGCGGCCGACGTAGAGCAGCGAGCGGCCCGTGCGGAAGAAGCCGAGGTCGAACCGCCGGCCGTAGCGGCTGGGCATCAGGATCGGGCCGAGGACGGGCAGCCGGACCTGGCCGCCGTGGTTGTGGCCGGAGAGGACGAGGTCGATCCCCCCCGCCGCCAGCCTCGGGAAGAGGTCGGGCGTGTGGCTGAGCACGAGCCGGAAGTCGGCCTCCGGCGCGTCGCCGAGGTCGAGCCTCGGCCCCCAGGGGGCGGACGTCCCGCCGATGGCCAGGGTCGTCCCGCCGACGTCGATCGAAGTCCAGCGGCCGTCGACGTCGTCGAAGCCCGCGCGGACGAGCTCGCGGCGGACGAGGTCGGGCCGGTGGTGGACGTCGTGGTTGCCGAGGATGGCGAACTGCCCGAGCCGGCCTCGCAGCCGCGCGAGGATCGGCTCGATCCAGGCGATGGCCCCGTCGTCATCGACGAGGTCGCCGGTGCAAACGACGAGGTCGACCTCGCCCCGCGCCGCCTCGTCGACGACGGCCTCGAAGAAGCGGCGGTCGAAGCACGGCGCGAAGTGGAGGTCGGTCAGGTGCAGGATGCTCAGGCCGTCGAGGCCGCGGGGCAAGCCGGCGACCTCGACGCTCCAGCTCTCGACCCGGAGCCGGAACGACTCGTTGCCCGGCACCCTCAAGCACCACGCGTGCCGACCGTGGCCGATCCGCTCCTCGGGCGCGAGCGTCCGAGTCAGGTCGATCTCCGATGCCCTGCCCGAGATGCCCGGCGGCGTCTTGCGGAGCAGCCGGGCCACCGTGACCGCAGGGAGGACGACGGCCCCGACGGCGACACAGATCGACGCGTAGGCACGGATCGGCCACGGCCACGACGCCCAGTCTCCCCGTGCCACGACCGCCGCCAGCGCCAGCGTTGCCGCCGCCAGCGCCCCCAGGCCGACGACCACCGCGCGGTCCATCCGCTTCCAGTTAACGCCGAGGCCGTGGACCACGCTGATCGCCGTCGCGACCAGGCAGAAATGACCGACCGCCAGCACGACGAGGGACAGGACCCCGAGGGACATCGACTGGGACTCCCCGGACAATACAAGGACGCTTATGCGACTCGGGCCGAAAAGCGGACGGTCGTCGTCAGTGCTGTCCCCCGTCGGCGGCGTGGCCGGGGGGGCGGAGGGCTTGTTCGACGGCCTCCATCAGGCGGTCGGCGCGGAAGGGTTTATAGAGGACGGTCTGGAGCCCCTCCTGGCGGGCCTTGACGATGGAGTGGGAGGGGTCGTAGCCGAAGCCGGTCATGAGGATGATCGGCAGGCCGGGCTGGATGTCGCGGAGGCGGTGGTAGGTCTCGAAGCCGTCGAGGTCGGGCAGGCGGATGTCGACGAGGGCGGCCGAATACGGGGCCTGTCGGGCGAGGGCGAGGGCCTCGCGGGCGTCGCGGGCGGTCTCGACGGTCGCCCCCTGGCGGCCGAGCAGGCTGTGGGCGGCGCGGCGGACCCCCTCGTCGGCGTCGGCCACGAGCAGCCGGGCGTCGGCGAGCCGCTGCGGCGGCAAGGGGGCCTCGCGCGGCGCGGGCGCGATCGTCGAGCCGACCTTCTGGATCAGGCCGCGGATCTCGCGGGCGCGGTAGAGCAGGTGGCGGAGCCGGGCGACGATGTCCTCGTCGTGGCCGGCGTAGCGGTCGAGGACCGTCGTCGCGTCGGTCAGGATGTCGTCGATCGGCAGGGCCAGCTCGCGGCTGATCGCCTCGACCGAGGCGGTCGCGGTGCTGAGCTTCTCGGCCTGGAGCAGCTCCAGGGTGTTCAGCGCCGCGGCGACGCTCCGGGCGTAGATCTCGAGGAACTGCTTGTCGCGCTCGACGAAGGCGTGGGGCTGGGGGTTCTCGACGTTCAGGGTGCCGATGACCGTGCCGTGATAGGTGAGCGGGACGGTCAGGGAGCTGCGGGCGCCGGCGGCCCCTTCGAGGTAGAGCGGGTCATTCGTGGTGTCGCCGCAGAGGTAGCTCTGGCCGGTCGCGGCGACGAAGCCGGTGACGCCGTTGCCCTCCTTGCGGGCGAAGAGCTCGCGGTTGGCGGCCAGCGGGGTCATCCCCTCGGTCAACAGCGGCACGAGCCGGCCGCTGCCGCGATCCAACAGGCGGATCTCGATGTAATCGAGCCCCAGCAGGTCCTTCATGTGCCGGGCGATGTTGAGCTTCAACAGCTCGGTCCGCTCCTCGACGCCCATCTCGCTGAGCTCGTCGGGGGTCAGGTCGGCGAGCTCCTCGCCGGCGCGGTGGATCGCGCTGATCTTCTGCTCCTGCTGGACCTCGGCGGTGATGTCGCGGACCAGGGCGATCAGGTGGATCAGCGCGCCACCGGTCTCGAAGACGGGGGTGACGGTCACGCGGAGGTAGCGGTTGGCGTCGACGCGCAGGACCGTGTTGGCCGGCCCCCGCGATTCGACGGCGGCGGTGAACGGGCTGAGGTCGTTGCCGAGGACCTCCGGCGCGCCGAAGGCGCGGCAGAACTTCAGGCCGACCGGCTCGACGTCCGGGTCGGCCAGGCGGCGGAACTCGGGGTTGGCCCAGAGGACGACCAGGTCGGGGTCGACCACGGCGACGCCGTCGGCGATCGCGTCGAGGATCTCGTCGGCCTGGAGCAGCATGCCGGCCCAGCGGACGGCCGGGAGCTGGGCGGAATCGACGTAGACCCCGTCGAACGCCTGGTCGCGGAGCAGGGCCAGGGCCCGGGCCATGCTCCGCGCGACGACCACGTCGTAGGGGCCGTCAAGGCCGACGCGGGCCGGCCGGGGCTCGCGCTCGATGACGAGGAGTCGGGGCTTGTCGGCCAACCGTGAGGGTCTCCGCCGGGCCTCGGGGCGGTCGGCCCTACCGGGGGGCCGTCGGGTCGCTTCAAAGAACATGCATCCTACCGCCTCGGTCCCGTCTCGACAAGGCAGGCGCGGGCGGCGGTCGCCGGCGCCGCCCCATCGGCTTGACAGCCGGGGAGCGGGGCCCATAGCATCGCGAGTCGTCGGGGCCTCGGGCCGAACGCGCCGGAAATGGCCCCCGGGAGGATTCTAGGATGTCTCCGACGGAGCGACGAACGGCGGCGGGGGGCGCGCTGCTGGTCGTCGACATGCAGGAGAAGCTCCTCGCCGCCATCGACCGACGCGAGCTGGTGGTGGCCAACACCTTGCGGCTCGTCCGGGCCGCCGACGCGCTGGGCATGCCGGCCTGGGCCACCGAGCAATATCCCAAGGGGCTCGGGCCCACGACCGCCCCCCTGGCCGAGCGGTTCCCTGACCGGCCGGACAAGACCAAGTTCCATTGCTGCGCCATCCCTCAGGTGCTCGAACAGCTCCACGGTCGCTCGATCCGGCACGTGACCCTCGCCGGCATCGAGGCCCATGTCTGCGTGGCACAGACCGCCCTCGAGTTGCTGCGCCTAGGGTTCGGCGTCGAGGTCCCGGCCGACGCCGTCGCCTCGCGCGGCGCGATCGATTGGGAGTTCGCCCTGCGGCGGCTGGAGCGGGCCGGCGCGATCGTCACGACCACCGAGGCGGTCCTCTTCGAATGGATCGAGGGGTCCGACCACCCCCAGTTCAAGGCCATCAGCGCGCTGGTCAAGGGGGTCGTCCCGCCCCGACCGGCGCCCGAGGATCACCACCGTGCCGACTCCCGATCCCACCGCTGAGCTCCGCCCCCTGAACCCCTCGACCCGCGTGCTGCTCGGGCCCGGCCCCAGCGACGTCCACCCCCGCGTCCTCGCCGCGCTGGGCCTGCCGCTCCTGGGCCACCTCGACCCCGAGTTCGTCGCCTTGATGGACGAGACCCAGCGCCTCCTCCGCCACGTCTTCCGGACCGAGAACCGCCTGACCCTGGCCGTCTCGGGCACCGGCTCGGCGGGCATGGAAGCCGTGGTCGTCAACCTGATCGAGCCGGGCGACCGGATGCTCGTCTGCGTCAACGGGGTCTTCGGCGGCCGGATGACCGACGTCGCCCGCCGCGCCGGCGCCGAAGTCTCGACCATCGAACGCCCTTACGGCGAGGTCTTCGACCCCGACGAGGTCCGTGCCGCCGTCCGCAAGCACGGCCCGAAGCTCGTCGGCATCGTCCACGCCGAGACCTCCACCGGCGCCTGGCAGCCGGTCCAGGAGATCGCCAGGATCGCCCACGAGGCCGGGGCGTTGATCGCCATCGACACCGTGACCAGCCTCGGCGGCGTCCCCGTCGAGATCGACGCCTGGGAGATCGACGCGGCCTATTCGGGCACCCAGAAGTGCCTCAGTTGTCCCCCCGGCCTCGCCCCGGCCACCTTCGGCCCCCGCGCCTTGGACGTCATCAAGGCCCGCCGGACGCCCGTCCAGAGCTGGTACCTGGACATGACCATGATCGAGCGCTACTGGGGGAGCGACCGCTTCTACCACCACACGGCGCCGATCAGCATGAACTACGCCCTCCGCGAGGCCCTCGCCCTGGTCGTCGAGGAGGGCCTCGAGGCCCGACACGCCCGGCACTTGCGGAACCACAAGGCGCTCAAGGCCGGCCTCGAGGCGATGGGCCTCGGCCTCGTACCGGCCGAGGGCCAACAGCTCCCGCAGCTCAACTGTGTCCGCATCCCCGACGGCGTGGACGACCTCGTCGTCCGCAAACGCCTGCTCAACGACTGGGGTATCGAGATCGGCGGCGGGCTCGGCTCCCTGAAAGGAAAGGCCTGGCGGATCGGCCTGATGGGCTTCGGCTCGCGGCGATCGAACGTCACCCTCGTCCTCTCCGCCCTGGAGACCTGCCTCCGTGGCCTCGGCGTCCGCCTCGATCCCGGCGCCGCCCTCGCCGCCGCGGAGGCGGCTTACGGCCGGGAGAGCTGAGTCCGAAAAAATTCGGAGAGAGAAGTTGATCGGGCCCGAGGCGCGGCTTGACTCATAGGGTGTGTGCAACCCGCCATCTCCTCCCGGCGGCGAGGTCGGGGTGTTCCAAACGCCCTACGCACTCGAATCCAACCGGCGGCCTCCTCGTCGGGGGAGGATCGGACAAGGCCGTCCTGGCCCTATCCGAAGTTTTTCGGAGATGGGACTTGATCGGGCCCGAAGCACGGATTAAACTTGGACTATCGAGGGTGGAATGCCCGGCGTTTCTCCTGCGGAGGTCCGAGCCGTGCAAGCGTTCGACAAGCCGATCGGGCGGGTCTTCCGGCGGTTGCGGGTCCAGCGGTTCCTGGCGGCGACGGTCTGGTCGCTGGCGGTGACCTTGGCCTTCGCGGCGATCGCCATCGGGGTCGCCAAGTTCACCGGCCGGGCCTTGCCGGGGCCGGCATGGGCGCCTTTCGCGGTCGCGGGGGGCGTCGCGCTGGTGGCCTCGATCGCGATCTCGATCCTGACCGGGCCGAGCCGGGTCGACGCGGCGGTGGCGATCGACCGGGCCTTCCACCTCAACGAGCGGCTGAGCACGGCGCTGACGCTGCCGGCGGACCTCCGCGAGACACCCGCCGGCCGGGCCTTGCTGACCGACACACTCAAGCACGTCGCTGACCTCGACCTGGGGGCCAAGTTCGGCCTGCGGATTCCGAGGCGGTCGTGGGTGCCGCTGGTGCCGGGGGCGTTGGCCGTCGCGCTCATGTTCGTCCCCGGCTGGCTGCCGAGCTCCGCGCAGGGCAAGAGCACGACGTCGGACGAGAAGCTCGACGAGAAGGTCGCCAAGGTCCAGGCGGATCGGCTCAAGAAGAACCTCGACAAGAGGCTCAAGGCGATCGACAAGGACGACAAGACCAAGTTCGCCGAGCTGGAGAAGCTGCTCGCCGAGATCCAGAAGTCGGCCGAGCAGCTCGCCAAGGCGCCGCCCAAGGACAAGGACAAGGCGCTCGTCGAGCTCAACCGGCTCCAGGACGCCCTCAAGGACCGTCAGAAGGCCATCGGCAACGCCGAGCAGATCAGCAAGCAGCTCAATCAGCTCAAGGAGATGAGCAACAACGGCCCGGCCGACCAGTTCGCCAAGGACATGGCCAAGGGAGACTTCGAGAAGGCGGCCAAGGAGCTCAAGTCGCTCCAGGAGAAGCTCGCCTCCGGCAAGATGACCGAGGCCGAGAAGAAGGCCCTCCAGAAGCAGCTCGGCGAGATGAAGCAGCAGCTCGAGAAGCTCGCCAACATGGAGCAGCGCAAGAAGCAGCTCGAGGACGCGCTGAAGAAGGGGCAGATGACCAAGTCGCAGTTCGACCAGCAGATGGCCAAGCTCCAGCAGCAGGCGCAGGACCTCAAGAAGCTCCAGAAGCTGGCGAAGCAGCTCGGCGAGGCCCAGAAGGGGATGAAGGAGGGGGACATGAAGAAGGCCGCCGAGGCCCTCGGCATGTCCAAGAAAGAGATCGACCAGATGGCCCAGCAGCTCAAGGAGCTCCAGACCCTCGGCGACGCGATGGCCGACCTCCAGGACGCCAAGAACGGCATGGCCAACAACGACGGCACCAACCAGCTCGGCCAGCAGGGCGACGACAACAACCAGATCGGCCTCAACGAGAGCATGAACCGAGGCAGCGGCAACCGCGGCCGCGGCGAGGGGCCGCGTGCCGAGGCCCCAGACTCGACCAACAGCTACAACTCCAGGGTCAACCAGAAGCTCAACCCCAAGGGCAAGGCCATCGTCCAGGGGACCGGCCCGGCCCGCGAGCAGCGGAAGGGGACGAGCACCATCGACATCACGGGGGAATTCGAATCCACCGCCGACCAGCACGGCCCCGACGCCCTCTCGAACCAGAAGATCCCCAAGAGCGTCCAGAAGCACATCCAGGGCTACTTCGACGAGGTCCGCAAGGGGCGCTGAGCCCGCGATCGCACCATCCTTCTCGTCCCGACCACCGCGGGGCGACGCCGGCCCACCGGCGCCGCCCCGCGTCGCGTTCGGGACAAGTCCTGGATCGGGTTCGCGAAACCAGGCGGGGCCACAATCCCGGCCCGTCGGCGACGAAGCCTTCTCGGGGAGTGGGCCGAAGCGAGTTGGTCCTGGACAGCCATGCTCCCATGCGTTAGAGTCGATCCCTCGAAGCAGGCATGCCCCGCGTGCCATCCGCCGGTGCGCAGGAACGGTCTGGGATTGCGGACGGCCCGCGGGGCGTGCCCACGACGAAGACGAGGGGAATGGCGATGATCCGGCTGCGAGAGCTACGGGTCGATTATGACAACGTCTGTGCCGTACGCGACCTGTCGCTCGAGGTCGGCAAGGGGGACGTCTGCGGCCTGATCGGGCCCAATGGCGCCGGCAAGACGACGACGATGAAGGCGATGCTCGGCCTCATCGAGCCGACCTACGGCGAGATCGAGCTGGCCGGCGTCGACATGCGCGAGCACCCGCGCGACGCCTGCCGGGTCGTCGGCTTCATGCCCGACTTCCCGCCGCTGTATGAAGACCTCTATTGCTGGGAATTCCTCGACCTCTTCGCGGCCAGCTACGGCATCCCCAGGGACCGCCGCCGTGCGGAGTGCGACCGGGCATTGGAGCTGGTCGGCCTGACCGAGAAGCGCAATGCGATGGTCGCCGGCCTGTCGCGGGGCATGCGGCAGCGGCTCACGCTGGCGAAGACCCTCATCCCGGACCCGCAGGTCCTGCTGCTCGACGAGCCGGCCAGCGGCCTGGACCCGCAAGGGCGGATCGACCTGAAGAACGTGCTGAAGGGGCTGGCGGCGGCGGGCAAAACGGTCCTGATCTCGTCGCACATCCTCTCCGAGATGTCCGAGTTCTGCACGGCCGTCGCGATCATGGAAAAGGGCCGGATGGTCATCAACGGCACGATCGACGAGGTCCGCGACCGCGTGATGGGGGGGACGATCCTCGAGGTCGAGGTCCTGGGCGACCCCGAGCCCTTGCTCCGGATCGTCGCCGAGGACCCCCTGGCCGGCAAGGCCGAGCAGGTCAACGGGACGATCGCGGTCCCTTACCGCGGCGACGTCGAGGCGGCGAGCGACCTCCTGGCCGTCCTGGTGCGCGGCGGGGTCCGGGTCGCGGCGTTCCGGCGGCGTCGCGAGGGGCTGGAGGAGCTGTTCCTGAAGGTCGGCGCCAAGGAGCTCTCGTGATGCGCGCGGCGGATCTCCTGCTCGACAACCCGGTCCTGGTCAAGCACGTCCGGTCGCGACTCCGCCCGGCGCAGGCCCTGCCCTGGGCGGTGGTCGTACTGGTGCTCTGCATCCTCGACGCCTGGGCCTGCTTCAGCAAGGACTCGCCGATGCCCGGCGGGCCGGCGACGATGGCGCTGCTGGGCCTCCAGGTCCTGCTCCTGTTCTTCGCCGGCACGGCCCAGATCAACGCCTCGCTCGGCGGCGCCCGCGAGTCGGGCATCCTCGACTTCCACCGCGTCTCGCCGCTGCCGCCGGCGACGATCACTCTGGGCTTCCTCCTCGGCGCCCCGATCCGCGAATACATCCTGGCCGGGCTGACCCTGCCGTTCGTGCTGGCGGCGGCCACGACGATCGACGCCTTCGACGTCTGGCGCGGGCTCCGCGAGGTCGCCGCCCTGGAGGTGGTGATCGTGCTCACCACCTGGATCGTCCACTCGCTGGCCGTGCTCGGCTGCCTGACGCGGAAGAAGCCGCGGGGCTCGATCCAGGGGACGATCGTGACGATCATCGTGCTACTGATGGTCGGCCCGTATGCCGGGGCCGCCTTCTGGTTCGGCTCGCAGTGGATCATCACCGAGTCGCGGCAGCTCAACTTCTTCGGCTGGCTGATCCCGTGGCTGGCGTTCGCCCTGATCTACGAGCTGCCGGCGCTGGGCTTCTTCTTCCTCGGGGCGTCCCGGAAGATGAAGGCCGAGAGGACGCACCTCTACACCAAGCCGCAGGCGCTGGCCTTCCTGGGGACGCTGGCGACGCTGGCCGTCGCCGGCACCTGGCACGTCGGGCGGTTCATCCCGGAGTATTACGGCGAGCCGATCTATCCCGAGGCGACCATCGCCCTGGCGACGGTCTACGTGTTGTCCGTCGCCGCGATCATGCTGTCGGTGACGATCACGCCCGACGGCGGCGAGTACGTGCGCGGCGTGCTCCGGGCCGAGCACGCCGGCCGGCGGCGGCCGAGCCCGTGGTCGGACGCCGGCAGCAACCGGATCGCGGTCTTCGCGATGGGAGCGATCGTCCTGCTCGGGACCCTGGCGGTCGTCCGGTTCGTCGGCTGGCCCGACAACCCGGCGGCCCGCACCTGGCGGTTCGGCGCGGACGGTTCGGAGTGGACCTCGGAGCCGAGGCCGGTCGCGGGCCTCCAGGCCGAGCTCGAGCGGCTCACGTCGATGCCGATCGCCATCGGCGTCCTGACGGTCGCCGCCGTCGGCCTGGGGTTCCAGTACTTCCTGATGCGGGCGCGGCGATCGGGCCTGACGCTCATGTTCCTGTTCCTGTTCCTGACCTGGCTGGTCCCCTTGCTCGTCGGCGCGATCGTGGGCGTCACCGGCGGGAACACCGGCACGGGCCTGGCGATCGCGGCCCTGAGCCCGATCTTCGGCGTGGCGCTGTCGTCGAACCTGGGCCAGCCGCCGAACTACGAGGCGATCCGGCTCGCCGCGCTGGCGCCGCCGATCACCTACGCGTTCGTCTTCAACTACCTGCTCGTCGTCGTCCAGCGTCGGCTCGACCGGATGGTCCACGTCAAGGTCCCCAAGCCGGAAATCGACTTGAGTCTGGCGGAGGTCCCCGGGGCGCTGTAAGATTCGGGATGGCCGAGAGGCGACGACCGAACGGCTCGCGGCCCTCCCTCCTCCGCGCGAACCGGTGGCCCCCGCCATGATCCTGCAACGATCCCGCCCGCGCCTCGCCCCGTTGGCCATGCTCCTCCTCGTCGTGCCGACCGCCCGGGCCGACGAGCCGGACGCCTTGCGCCGGTTCCGCGACCAGATCCGGCCGATCCTCGAGGACCGCTGCTTCGACTGCCACGGCATGGGGCAGCACAAGGGCAAGGTGGCGTTCGATGGGTTCGCCACCGACGAGGACTTGCTCCGCGACCGCGACCTCTGGTTCCGGGTCCTCAAGAACGTCCGCGCCGGCCTGATGCCCCCTGCCGACCACCCCCGACCCGACGCCGACGAGTTGAAGGCCCTGGCCTCCTGGATCAAGTACGGCGCCCTCGCGATCGACCCCAATGACCCCGACCCCGGCCGCGTGACCCTCCGCCGGCTGAACCGGGCCGAGTACCGCAACACGATCCGCGACCTCATGGGCATCGACTTCCGGACCGACGAGGAGTTCCCGCCGGATGACACCGGCTACGGCTTCGACAACATCGGCGACGTCCTGACCGTCTCCCCGCTGCTCCTCGAGAAGTATCTCGACGCCGCCCAGGTCATCGCCGCCGAGGCCGTGCCGACCGTCACCAAGGTCGTCCGCGAGTCCACCATCGTCGCCTCCAGGCCCCAACGGCCCGGGTCGCGGGAGGACCCCAACCGGCTCTCCTTCCTCGAGGAGGGCAAGGTCGGCCACCCCTTCACCCTGGACCAGGCGGGCGACTACCGCCTGGTCGTCGAGCTCGACGTCCACGGCGGCTTCGACTTCATCGCCGGCCGCTGCGAGGCGACCCTGACCCTCGACGGCAAGCCGCTCGACATCCGCGAGTATGGTTGGGTCGACCACAAGCGGTACCCGCTCACCTTCGAAACGTCGCTCGAAGCAGGCAAGCACGCGATCGAGCTGGCTCTCAAACCGCTCGAGAAACCGCAGAAGACGCCGAAGGTGCCGATCGTGCTGGCCCTGAACAAGGTGACGGTCCAGGGGCCGCTCGCGAAGGAGAAGTGGGTCCATCCGCCGAACTACGAGCGCTTCTTCCCGAGGGACGAGCCCCCCGCCGCCGGCCCCGAGCGCGATCGTTACGCCCGCGAGGTCCTCTGCCGCTTCGTCCGCAAGGCATTCCGCCGCCCGGTCGACGAGAAGAGCATCGACCGCCTCGCCCGGATCGCCGCCGAGGTCTACGAGCAGCCGGGCCGGAGCTTCGAGGAGGGGGTCGCTCGGGCCTTGATCCCGGTGCTCGCCTCGCCGCGGTTCCTCTTCCGGATCGAAGCCGGCATGCCCATCCCGCCGGACGCGAGGTCCGCCCCGGTCGACGACCACGCCCTGGCGTCGCGGCTCTCGTACTTCCTCTGGTCGTCGATGCCCGACGACGAGCTTTTCGGCCTGGCCGATCGCGGCGAGCTGCGGTCGAACCTGGCGGCCCAGGTCCAGCGGATGATGGCCGACGACCGGGCCGACGCATTGATCCGCGACTTCGTCGGCCAGTGGCTCCAGGTCCGCGACATCGAGGGGGTCTCGATCGACGGCCGCGCGGTCGCCCGCCGCGACGGCCGAGCGACCGGCTTCGGCTTCGGCCCCCAGTTCGACCGCGACCTCCGGCTCGCCATGCGGCACGAGAGCGAGATGACCTTCGCCCGGGTCGTCCGCGAGGACCGGAGCGTCGTCGAGCTGATCGAGAGCGACTGGACGTACCTCAACGAGCGGCTGGCCAAGCATTACGGGATCGACGACGTCAAGGGCGAGGAGATGCGGCTGGTCCAGCTCCCCGAGGGGAGCCCTCGGGGAGGCATCCTGACGCAAGGCTCGATCCTGGCCGTGACCTCGAACCCGACGCGGACCTCGCCGGTCAAGCGGGGCCTGTTCCTGCTCGATAATATCCTCGGGACCCCGCCGCCGCCGCCGCCGGCCGAGGTGCCGCCGCTGGAGGAGTCGGAGAAGGCGGTCAAGGACCACGACCCGACCCTCCGCGAGGCGCTCCAATTGCATCGCAACAAGCCGCTCTGCCAGTCCTGCCACAACCGCATGGACCCGCTCGGCCTGGCCCTGGAGAACTTCAACGCCATGGGCCAGTACCGCGAGAAGGAGCGGAAGCAGCCGATCGACCCGGCGGGCAAATTGATCACCGGCGAGGAGTTCAAGGACGTCCGCGAGTTGAAGCACCTGCTGGCCGACAACCACCGGGTCGACTTCGAGCGCTGCCTGACCGAGAAGCTGCTGACCTACGCCCTGGGCCGCGGCCTGGAGGCGTACGACGTGGAGGCGGTCGACCGGATCGTCGACCGCCTCGATCGCGAACACGGCAAGTTCTCCGCGTTGTTGATGGGAGTCATCGAGTCGGCGCCGTTCCAGCGGCGGCGGGTTGGCCCCGCCCCGGCGGCCGACCCCGGGGCGCGTCCGGCACGACGCGCCGAGAGCGAGGTTGGATCGCAGCCATGACCCGAGACCCACTCAACCGGCGTCGGTTCCTCCGGGGCGTCGGCGCCTGCGTGGCCCTGCCGGCCTTCGAGTCCCTGCTGCCGTCCCCCCTGCGCGCCGCCGGCCCCGAGGCCGGCGCCGCCGCCAGGCTCGGCGCCACCGCGACCGGGGCCCCATTGCGGACGGCCTTCGTCTACTTCCCCAACGGCGCCATCCTCGACGCCTGGTGGCCGAAGCTCGACGGCGAGGGCAAGGACCCCGCCGCCTTCGCCCTCGGCCGGACCCTGGAGCCGCTGGCCGGCTTCCAGGACAAGCTCCAGGTCGTCGGCGGCCTCGACCACGAAGGGGGCTACCCCGGCCCCGATGGCCCCGGCGACCACGCCCGCGCCAGCGGCGGCTTCCTGACCGGTGTCCGCGTCAAGAAGACCGCCGGCGCCGACGTCCGCGCCAACATCTCGACCGACCAGGTCGCCGCCCAGAGGATCGGCCACCTGACCCGCTTCCCCTCGCTGGAGCTGACCTGCGACTCGGTCCGCAAGTCGGGCAACTGCGACTCCGGCTACTCCTGCGCCTACCAGTTCAACCTCGCCTGGCGGTCGCCCACCGTCCCGCTCTCGCCCGAGGCGAACCCGAGGCAGGTCTTCGAGCGGCTCTTCGGCGCCGGCGACAAGGGCCAACGTCGCGACAGCCTCAAGCTCCGCCAGCGGCAGCAGCAGTCGATCCTCGACTTCGTCCTCGACGACGCCAGCACGCTCGGGTCCCAGCTCGGCGCCCGCGACCGCTCGAAGCTCGACGAGTACCTGACCAGCGTCCGCGAGATCGAGAAGCGGATCGAGGAGGCCGAGCGGTTCGGCCAGACCCCCGACCCCGACGTCGACACGCCGCCGGGCATCCCGCCGACCTACCGCGACCACATCCGCCTCATGTACAGCATGATGGTCCTGGCCTTCCAGACCGACTCGACCCGGATCGCCACCTTCCTCGTCGCCAACGACGGCTCCAACCGCGTCTTCCCCGAGGTCGGCCTGGTCGAGGGGCACCACTACCTGACCCACCACCGCAACAAGAAGGACATGATCGAGAAGGTCGCCGAGATCGACCGCTTCTACGTCGACCAGTTCGCCTGGTTCCTCGGCGAGCTCGAGAAGACCAAGGACGTCGACGGCCACTCGCTCCTGCACAACTCGATGATCGTCTACGGCGGCGGGATCGCCGACGGCAACCGGCACACCCACAACAACCTGCCGATCGTCCTCGCCGGCGCCGGCGGCGGCACGCTCCGCACCGGCCGGTTCGTCAAGGCCGGCGGCGTGCCGGTCACGAACCTCTTCCTCAGCCTCAACGACCGGCTCGGTCTCACCGACGTCCCCCGCTTCGGCGACTCGACCGGCCGGCTCACCATCCTCTGAACGACCATTCGTCGCAGGCACGCCCCGCGTGCCGTCCCGCCGTAGCCATAAGATCCGGATGGAAGGCGGGACGGCACGCGGGGCGTGCCTGCGACGGCAAGAGGAACACGGACACATGAAGCGATTCGGGCTCGTTTTCGCCTCCCTCGTCGCCCTCGGACCCGCCGCCCGCGCCGCCGACGACTACAAGCTCGGCCCCGACTCGATGCCGCACGAGGGCGTCCCGGAGGGGAAGGTCGAGGGCCCGATCGTCTGGAAGAGCACGATCTTCCCGGGCACGATCCGCGAGTATTACGTCTACGTCCCGGCGCAGTACGACGCGAGCAAGCCGGCGAACGTGATGGTCTTCCAGGACGGGAAGTCGTACGTGAACAAGACGGGCAGCTACCGCGTCCCGGTCGTCTTCGACAACCTGATCCACAAGAAGGAGATGTCGGTCACCATCGGCATCTTCGTCAACCCCGGGCACAAGGGCGACACGCTCCCGGCGAACGGCCGGGCGGACAACCGGAGCGTCGAGTACGACTCGCTCGGCGACACCTACGCCCGCTTCTTGCTCGAGGAGATCCTCCCCGAGGTCGGCAAGAAATACAACCTGACGAACGACCCCGACGGCCGCGCCATCTGCGGGGCGAGCTCCGGCGGCATCTGCGCCTTCAACGTCGCCTGGGAGCGGCCCGAAGCCTTCCGCAAGGTCGTCAGCCACATCGGCAGCTTCACCGACATCCGCGGCGGCTACGTCTTCCCGGCCCTGATCCGCAAGGCCCCCAAGAAGCCGCTCCGCGTCTTCCTCCAGGACGGCTCCAACGACCTCGACAACCGCTTCGGCAACTGGCCGCTCGCCAACCAGCAGATGGCGGCCTCCTTGAAGTTCAAGGGATATGATTACAAATTCGAGTTTGGCGACGGCGCCCACACCGGCAAGCACGGCGGGTCGATCTTCCCCGACACGATGCGCTGGCTCTGGCGCGCCGACGACTCGAAGTGACCCGGTGTCCATTCCTCGACGAGGGCGACGATGAGGCGACGCGACACCTGGATCAAGGCCGCGGCGACCTGTGCCGCGGTGGCGGCGGCGGGCCTGGTGCTGGGGCAGGAGAAGCCTCGGCTCGGCTTCAAGGACACGCCGATGCTCCCCGGCGGCAAGTGGCATGTCCACGACGGCGACCGCCCGCAGCCGCCGGTCGTCACCCCCGGCACGTGCAGCACCCAGGAGGCCCCCGGCAAGGCCCCGTCCGACGCCGTCGTCCTCTTCGGCGGCAAGGACGCCTCCCGCTGGCACGACGGACGCGGCGGCCCCGCCAGGTGGAAAGTCGAGGACGGCGCCCTCGTCGTTGCCGCCGGCACCGGCGCGATCGTCTCGAACGAGGAGTTCGGCGACTGCCAGCTCCACATCGAGTGGGCCGCCCCGGACCCGCCGAGGGGCTCCGACCAGGGCCGCGGCAACAGCGGCGTGATGCTCATGGGCCGCTACGAGATCCAGGTCCTCGACAATTACAAGAGCCTCACCTACCCCGACGGCCAGGCCGGCGCGATCTACGGCCAGTATCCCCCCCTCGTCAACGCCTGCCGCCCGCCGGGGCAATGGCAGATGTATGATATCATCTTTACGGCGCCGCGATTCAAGGCAGACGGCTCCCTCGAGACTCCCGCCCATGTGACGGTGCTCCTCAACGGCGTCCTGCTCCACGACCACACCGCCCTGCTCGGCCCGATGGTCTATCGCGCCCTGGCCCGGTACACCCCCCACGGCCCCAAGGGCCCGATCCTGCTCCAGGACCACGGCAACCCCGTCCGCTTCCGCAACATCTGGGCCCGGCCGGTCAAGGGCTACGACGAGCCTTGAGGCGGTTCTCGTCCTCGTAGTAGGCACGCTCCGCGTGCCGTCCGCCACACCAACCGAACGGTGTGGTCTGGCGGACGGCACGCGGAGCGTGCCTGCTACGGAAACGCGGCCGGGTTGCCGCATCAGCGCGCGAACGTCAGGCCCTTGTCGTCCGGCGGCGCGCCGACCAAGCGGAAGGTGAAGTGGTTATCATCCTTCCAGGCCACCTGGCCGGCGAGGGCGCCCTGCGGGCCGTCCTTGGCGGCGAGGGTCAACACGCCGTCGGCGAGGTTGGACGTGCCGGCGATGGTCGCGGGCGGCTTGGGAGCGGCGGTGACGGTCCAGGAGAAGCCGCCGTCGTCGCCGACCTTCAGCGCGATCTTCGTGCCCTTGGCGGGGCTGGCCGTCCAGCTCCCCGCGAGCTTGCCCTCCCCGGCCGGCTTCGGGCTCGTCGCCCCGGCGTCGGGCGCCTCGGCGGCCGGCGGCCGGCCGGGCTGGAACTGGCGGACGAGCTGCGCCGAGAGGGTATCGTCCGGCTTGAGCGCCAGCACGTCCTTTAGCTCCTTGATGGCGGCCTCGTCGTGGCCCTCGACGAGGTAGTGGTAGGCGAGCACGAAGCGGGCGTTGGCCGACTTCGGGTGCGACTTGATGTAGGACTCCAGGGCGCGGAGCTGCGCGGTGTAGGTGTCGGTCTCGGCGTACATGCCGCTGAGGGTCGTCCAGTCCCAGCCGGGGCCGACGGAGAGGACCGCGTACAACGGCGCCGCGGCCTGCTCGTACTTCTTCTGGGCGAAGAGGACCAGGGCGAGGAACTCGTGGAGCGTCCCGTCGTTGGGCATCAGGGCCAGCGCCTGCTGGTTGAGCTTGAGGGCCTGGCCATAGTCGCCCGCCTTGAAGGCGTCGACGGCCTGGTCGAACGACGCCGTCGCCCGGTCGGTGACGCTCGGCTCGGGCGGCGGGGCGGCCGTGTTGATCGGCTGGGCGTAGTCGTAAGACTGGGTGGAGGCCGTCTGCGTGGGGGTCGCGGCCTGCTGGCCGTAGGACGGAGCATAGGAGGCGTCGTAGTACGGGTTGGAGTACGAGGCGTAGCCCCAGGCGTACGTCGGCGAGCCCCAGCCCCAGGCGCCGACGCCGTAGTTCCCCAGCCCGTAGGCGGCCCCGAGCCCGTAGCCCGCGAGGCCGGCACCGAGAGCGGCCCCGCCGTAGCCCCAGCCCCAGCCGTTGCTGTGGTTGCCGTTCCAGTAGCCGTTGTTCAGCCCGGGGTGGTAGCCGTCGTACTGGCCGCGCCAGCCGCCGTTGCCGTTGGCGTTGATCGGCCGATTGATGGTGTTGTTGCTGGCGATCGTGTTCCCGGAGTTGTTCACCCCGATCCCCTGGCGGTTCCCGAGGCCGACGTTGCCGTTGTTGATGTTGCGATTGCCGAGGCCGACGTTGCCGTTGTTGATGTTGCGATTGCCGAGCTGCGGGGCGTTGTTGAAGCCGGCGCCGCGGGGGTTGTTGGCGAAGCCCGCACCGGTCGGATTGTTGCCGAAGCCGGCCCCTCGGGGATTGTTGGCGAAGCCGCCGCGGTTCTGCATGCCCATGTTGCCCGACGGCGACCGCTGGCCTCCCGACGGCGTGCGGCCCATGCCACCGCCGCCCATGCCGCCCATCGGTGAGCGGCCCATGCCGCCCATCCCGCCCATGGGCATGCGACCCATGCCGCCGCCCATGCCACCCCGGAACCCGCCGCCGCCCATGCCGCCGCGGGCGCCGCCGCCGCGGCCGCCGGCGAAGGCGCCGGGGGCCGAGAGGAGGATCAACAAGGCCGAGCCGGCCGCCAGTCTCCGCAGGGTGCAAGTCATCGCGGTTTCCTCATCAAGTTCTATCTTGGATCGAACATGGGATCGGCCGGGGTTACTTGCCGACCTCGGGCGGCTTGCGCACGATCGTGAACTCGTCGATGCCGGGCACCGCCGCGCCGCCGACGGTGCGGTCGACCGACTGCCAGCTCGCGCGGTCCTTGCCCAGCCGGGTGATGATGTTCGTCATCGACGTGGCCTGGCCGGTCGAGGTCGCGCCCTCGGACTTGACGACCCACTGGTTGTCCCGGTGGGTCCAGTAGGCCTCGAGGAAGCCCCCCTCGGAGTCGAACATCCACGACTTGAACTGCTTGCGGACCGGGTCCCAGCCGATCCGCTGCACGCCGGTCATCGCCGGCACGCCGCGGACCTTCATGGTGAACTCGCGGACGAGGAAGTTGCCGCCGTCGGCCCACTTGCAGGTGGTCGAGACGACGGCGTCCTCGCTCTCGTTGACCCACTCGCCGGTCAGCCACTCGAGCTCCTTGAGGTGGTCGTGCGGGGTGAGGTCCTTGTCCGGCATGTCGCGGACGGCGGCCTGGTGCCAGAGGCCGCCGTGCTTGACGTAGATGGCCGTGTAGCGGCTCGACTCGGGATCGCCGAGGCCGGCGGCGGGCGTGACGATCGCACGACCCTCCTCCAGCGCGGTCTCGGGGCCGAGGAAGTGGAGCGATTCGGCCCGGATCGCGATCTTGGCGCCGGGGCCGTCCGCGAACGATCCCGCGTACTGGCCCTGGATCGCGGCGCGGCCGACGGTCCGCTGGCCGTCCTCGTCGACGACGACGGCGCCGTCGGTGTAGGTCGCGGCGACGGCCGCCGCGTCACCGGCGTTGAACGCCTTGGTGAACGTATCGACCAGCGCCCGGATCGCGCGCTCGTCGTCGCCCCGCTCGGCCCCCTTCGGGGCGGCGGCTGCCTGACCGGGCCTGGCGGCCGTCGCCGACTTCGGCGCGTCCTGGGCACGAAGCACCAGGCACGCCCCGAGCGCCAGCAGGCCGATGATCGGAGTCCACGCCTTCATCGTCGTCTCTCCCTTCGCGAAGCCCCGGGGTCCGATCGGCCGGTCGCCGACCGGGGCCCGTCGTGCGGGGCGGAGTTGGTCAAGTGGTCCATCGCTGACGAACGACCCCAGGTCATTCCTCGGCCCAACGTTCCAGCAGGTCCTCGAGCTCCGGGTCGACTTGCGTCGGCTCCGATTGCTCGCGGGGAGGTGGCGGGCGGAGCCGGCCCGGCGTCGAGGGGGGCGACCAGGGGTCGTCCTCGGCCGCGGCGGGCGGCGGGCCTGGCGAGTCCGCCAGGTCATAGCTCCCCCCCACCTCGGCCGCGAACGACGCCTTGCACTTGGGGCACGTCACCTTCTGCCCCGCGAGCTCTTCGCCGATCTTGTTCTCCCAGCCGCAGGTGGGGCAGTCGATGTAGATGGCGGGCATGGTTCATCCTCCGCGATGGTGCCCGGTGGGGCGGGCCTCAGCGTTGGCCGGCTTGCGGGGCGAGGTCGAAGACGACCTTGCCGATCTTGCCCGTGAAGGCGAACGGCGACTTCGACGCGTACGACGGCGAGACGGGGTCGCCGTTGTCCTTGCCGATGTCCATCCCCGCGTAGCTCGAGAACCGCTGCGGGGCGGTCCCCTGCAAGCGACTCTCGCCGACACGCTTGTCATTGATGTACAGGCGACCCAGGCCGCCCGTCGCGGGCTTGCCGGGCTGGTCCGCGAGGAACTCGTAGCGCACCCGGACCTTGCCCGTCGGCAGGTCCTCGGACGCGGTCAGCGTATCGACGCGGATGCCCATGAAGCTATACGTGTAGCGCAGCCTGCGGCCCTGCACGTAGAGCGAGAACCCGCCCATCACGTCGGCCTCGGCCACGATCACGCCCTCGGCGACGGCTTCGGGGACCTCCAGGTCGGCGGTGATCGTGAACGACCGGTTGTAGACCGGCGGGATCATGCCGGGATTGATGTTCTCGATGCCGGGCTCGTACGTGAACTTCGTCCGCCCCTCGGTGGGCGGCGCGAAGCCGAAGAACTTGGCAAGGCCTCCCAGCAACGGCGTGACGTGGTATTTCTCGGCGTCCTCCCAGAATAGCGCCTTGAGCTCGCGGAGCTTTTCGGGGTGCTCGGCGGCCAGGTCCTTCGCCTCGGAGAAGTCCTCGTCGACGTGGTAAAGCTCCCACTTGTCCTTCTCCGGATCCCATTTGCCCGGCGCGAACCGCTCGACCTCCTTGGGGTCCGTCTTCCACGGGTTGCGGTCGAGCCGGGCGCAGGCGATCCAGCCGTCCTTGTACATGGCCCGATTGCCGAAGATCTCGAAGTACTGCCGGGTATGGCGCTCCTTGGCCTTCGCGTCGCCGAACGTGTAGACGAAGCTCGTCCCGTGGATCGGCATCTGGTCGATCCCGTCGACCTGCTTCGGCGCGGCGATGCCGGCCGCCTCGAGGACGGTCGGGGTGACGTCGATGACGTGGGTGAACTGGCTCCGCAGGCCGCCCTTGTCCTTGATCCGCGCCGGCCACGAGACGACCATCGGGTTGCGGGTGCCGCCGAAGTGCGACGCCACCTGCTTGCCCCACTGGAACGGCGTGTTGCCGGCCCAGGCCCAGGCGCAGGCGTAGTGCGGCTGCATGATCGGCCCGCCCCAGGCGTCGATGCCGCCGTAGGCGTCGATGATCTTGAGCTGCTGCTCCGCGGTCAACGGGACGCCCGTGATCGTCGTCAGCTCGTTGAACGTCCCGGTCTCGGTCCCTTCCATGCTCGTGCCATTATCGCCCCAGATGTAGATGACCAGGGTGTTGTCGGCCTGGCCCATCTGCTCGATGGCGTCGACGACCCGGCCGACCTCGAAGTCGGCGTTCTCCTGGAAGCCGGCGTAGACCTCCATCTGGCGCGCGTAGAGCGTCTTCTCGTCGGCGGAGAGAGGGTCCCAGGCGGGGAAGGCCGGGTCGCGCGGCGTGAGCTTCGCGCCCGCGGGTATGACGCCCAGGGCCTTCTGCCGGGCGAAGGTCTCCTCGCGGAGCTTGTCCCAGCCCTGGTCGAACTTCCCCTTGTACTTGTCGGCCCACGCCTTGGGGACGTGGTGCGGCGAGTGGGTGGCGCCGGTGGCGTAGTAGACGAAGAACGGCTTGTCGGGCGCCTGCGCCTTCTGGTCGTGGATCCAGGAGATCGTGTGGTCGGAGAGGTCTTCGGGGAAGTAGTATCCCTTCTTCTGCGGCACGCCGACGATCGAGTTGTTCTCGGCGAGGACCGGGTCGTACTGCCCGATGGCGCCGCCGAGGAAGCCGTAGAAGTGGTCGAAGCCCAGGCCGCACGGCCAGCGGTCGAACGGCCCGGCGGGCCCTTGCTGGTCGTCGGGCGTCAGGTGCCACTTGCCGAACGCGGCGGTGGAGTACCCGTTCCCCTGCAAGATCCGGGCGAGGCCGGCCGCGCTTTTTGGCCACGTCGCGTTGTAGCCGGGCCAGCCGCCGGCGAACTCGGCGATCGAGCCGAAGCCGACCGCGTGGTGGTTCCGGCCCGTGAGCAGGGCGGCCCGCGTCGGCGAGCAGAGCGCCGTGACGTGGAACCGATTGTAGCGCAGGCCCCGCTCGGCGAGCTTCGTGAGGGTCGGCGTCTGGCACGGGCCGCCGAACGTCGAGGGGTTGCCGAAGCCGGCGTCGTCGATCAACACGAGCAGCACGTTCGGCGCCCCCTTGGGGGCCGCGACGGGGCGCGGGAAGTCGGGCTTCGAGCCGGCGAGGGTCCGTCCGGCGACGCCCTGGAAGGCCGGATCGGCCTGCGGCAGGCGGTCCGCCCGCGCCGGGGCGTCGTCGGCCGCGGGCCGGGCCCCGGCGACCACGCCCGCGAGGCCGCCGCACATCAGGGCCAGGATCGCCAGGGGGATCGGATGACTCGGCCGTCGCATCGCTGGTTGCCCTCGGGGGGTGGTCGACCGACTCGGATCGCCCCGACGTCCCGGCCGCCGGCTCGAACCGGCGCGGAATGGCCCCTCGGACGATCGACGACGGCCACCGATCGGGGTCCGAGTGGGGGGAAGACCTCGGCCTTCTCGGAGAGTTCACAATCGGCCGCCTTGGCCGTCTCGCCCTGCCCGTCATGGGCAGGTCCAGGTTAGGCTACTGGGCCGGGATGAGTCATGTCAACGTTTTTCTCTTGTAGAATTTTCTGGAACCCTGGATTCCTCAAGTCCGGCGTGCCTCCGGCCGATAGAGCCCGCAATGTCGTCCTGACCGCTAGAAAACACCACGACACGGGGTTTCGCGATGAGGCTACGGGCCTCTTGCATGCTCGGCTGTTTGGCGATCGTGATGGGTGCCGGCCCGGCGTTGGGCCAGGGCCTGATCTACCCGGGGGCCGGGCCGATCAACCGGGCGATGGCGGGGGCGTCGACGGCCGCGCCGGTCGACTTCGGCTCGACGTACTGGAACCCGGCGAACCTCAGCGGCCTGGATCGGCAGGAGTTCCTGCTCGGCTCCGAACTACTCATCCCGAGCACCCACCTGACGACGATCTTGCCACGGGGGACGATCGGCGGCCTCTTCCCGACGCAGAACCGCTTCGGCACAGCCCGAAGCGACAGCGGCGTGATCCCCAACCTGGCCGCCGGCGCGGCGTTCAAACTCGACGACGAGTCCCCCTGGACGTATGGCATCGGCGTCTTCGGCTTCGTGGGGGGGAACGTCAATTTCGCGGGGAGCAACACGACCCCGCTGGTCACCCCGCGCCGGCCGCCCCAGACGGTCGGCTTCGGGCCGATCTGGGCCAACGCGTCGATGCTGACGTTCAACCCCTCGGCCTCGTACCGCGTCAGCGACCGGCTCTCGATCGGCGGCGGCCCGGTCATTAGCAGCATGTCGCTGGGGATGGTCCCGGCCTTCTTCGCGCCCGGCCCGCGCGACGCCGCCGGCCTGCCCACGTTCCCCGACGCCACCAATTCGCGCACCTTCTGGGGCGGCGGGTTCCAGATCGGCCTGCTCTACGAACTGGACGACGACTGGAACATCGGCTTCTCGTACAAGGGGCCGAGCTGATTTCTCGGAGCCAGAAAAACCTGCGGGATAATGACTTGCGGTTTTCCGCAGGTTCCGCCCATTCCGCGAAAGCGTGTCTTTTCCGCCCAAACTCTGTCAAAGCGTGTCAAGCGTGCCCCTATCTCTGTCATTACTCGTCGGGCCCTGATCGACGTGGACGTCCGCTACTTCGACTACGCCGACACCGACCTGTTCGGTCAGTCGGTCCAGAGCGGCGGCCTCGGCTGGCGGAGTGTCTTCGCGGTGGCCGTCGGCGGTCAGTACGAGCTGACCGACCGGCTCACGCTGCGGGGCGGCTACCTCACAACACCAACCCGATCCCGAACACGGCGACGCTCTTCAACGTCCAGCTCCCGGGGATCATCACCAACACGATGTCGCTCGGCGCGTCGTACCGCGCCAGCGACACCATCACCTTCTCCGCGGCCTGGGTCCACGGCTTCCGCAACTCGATCACCGGCGGGGTCCGCGAGGAGCCCGTCGCCACGGCGACGATCGACTCGCAGATCGACTCGATCGTCCTCGGCGTGAACGTCCAGTTCGGCCCCGGGCGCAAGGCCCGGACCGAGGCGCCCGCCCCCGCCGATGCGCCCGCCGACGGGGGTTGAGCACGAGACCGGTCCCCCCGACAACCAGGGCCCGCGTCCGAGGCAATGCCCTCAAGCATGGCTTGACCGGGACAGGCGTCGTCCTCCTGCCCGAAGACTGAGAAGCCGACGAACGCCGCCGCGTCGACTGGGCCGAGAGCTTGCAAGCCAACGGAGCCGCCCAGGCCTACCTCGTCGATCGCGCCGCGATGGCCTCGGTGCGGCTGGATCGGTGTGTGAGCGTCGAGGCGGCGCGGCTGGCCGAGCGTGCAAACGCGGTCGCGTATGTGACGTTGCGTGGCACCCGGGCCAGCCCGGCGACCCGGTGGAGGAAACGGGCGCGCGGGGGGGATGGTCGGGCGGGGCGGGAGGCTGGTAGGGTGGCGATGAAGGAAGACTTGCGCGACGCTCCTAGTTCGTATCTTCGTCGAGGCGTCGAGATGAAGGTTCCACGCATCGCAGGGCTGGTACTCGGGCTGGCGACGCTCGCGGCGGCGCGGGCCCAGGCGCAGGAGAAGCAGGAATACAAGCCGGCGGCCTCGCTGGCCGACCCGAGGCTGGCGGCGATCCGCAAGGCGTCGGCGATCTGGGAGGCGCGCCAGGCGGAGCCGCGCAAGGTGGTCGACGTGCTCTGCGTCGTCGCCGACGTGCCGAGCTTTCTCGAGGCGATCGCGGCGTGGGACGAGGGGCAGTTCTTCCCGATCCTGATCGACGAGCCGAGGCTCGTGCTCGCCTTCGCGCGGGCGTTCCGGCCGGCTCGGGTGGTGCGATGGCCGGGCAAGGCCGGGGCGATCGCGCCGGGAGAGACCTGGACGAGGGCCGTCGCGGCGGTCGGCAAAGGATGGTCGTCGGGCTCGAAGACGGTCGCGGGCGACGCCGTGCCGAAGGGGCTCGGCCCGGGGACGCCGGGGGTCGTGGTCGCTCACCCCGGGAGCCCGGCCCTGGCCGGTGCCGTCGCCCTGGCGGCAGGGCGGTTGCAGCCGCTGTTGAGGTGGGAGGTCCCGGGCAAGGGCTACGCGATCGTGCCCAGGGGCGACGAGGCCGAGGCGCTGGCCGTCGAGCTCGAGAAGGTGGTGGCGGGGGTGGTGCCGCGGTACGAGGGGCTGGGCGACGACTGCGACTTCCTGACCCTGGCGGGCGACTACCCCTATCGCTACGCGGGCACCAAGGGCTTCGGCGCCGGCGCGGCGGCGTTCGACGACCTGGTCGGCCGAGCCGCCGACCCGAAGCGGCGTTGGGCGTTCACCGGCAGGCTGCTCGGCGACCCGGCGACGAGCGTCTACCGCGCGATGTGCTCGCTGTTCCTCCAGCCGCGGTCGGCCCTGATGTTCAACGGCTATCCCGAGGCCGAGGCGGGCTTCGCCCCGTACAACACCATGAGGGCCGGCGCCGCGCGGCTGGACAAGGCGTTGCCGACGACCCTCCGGACCGGCGCCACGGGGGGGACGCTGGCGGCCTGGCACAGGGCCTTCGACCCGATCAACCCGTTCGGCCTGGCCCTGATCAACAGCCACGGCAACCCCGACCGCTTCAATCTCGTCGGCGGCGCCGGCGGCCCGTGGGACGTGCCCTCGACCGGCCCGACGGCCGTGGCGATGATCCACAGCTACTCGGCCGCCGACCCGACCGACCCGAACACCGTCGCCGGTCGCTGGCTGGCCAACGGCGCCTTCTTCTACTTCGGCTCCTTGAACGAGCCGTTCCTGCAATCCTTCCGCACCCACGACCTCGTGGCCGACCTGATCGCCGAGGGGCTGCCGCTGTCGGTCGCCGTCCGCCTGACCGCCGACGAGGCCCGCCTGACCGCCGCGGGCGGGCCGACGGTGCGCGAGATCGAGCAGTTCTCGCTCCCCTGGCGACTCCAGGTCCTCGGCGACCCGCTCTATCGCGTCTCGGCCGCGCTGGCGAAGTCCCCGCGGCTCGCTCGCTGGGAGCCGATCACCTCCTGGCCCGCCGACCGGGTCGGCCCCGCGCCGAAGGCCGGCGCGGCCGACGCCGAGAAGCTCTCCTGGGCCAGGTCGGCCGCCCTGGCCCGGTGGTCCATGAAGCCCGAGGCGAGGCCCGACCTCGCCGGCGTCCTCCGCTCGATACGCCGCGACCGGCTGTCGAAGGCCGACCGCGACCGCTTCGACGCCCTCCTGTTCGACGCCCTCGTCGCCGACGGCCGGACCGTCGAATGGTGCGCGACGTATGCCCGCGTGCCCGCGTCGGAGCGGTCGCGGGAGCTGGAACGGGCCCTCGAGACCGTCCGCGTGGCCAACCTGTATCGCGCGATCGACAAGGGATCGTGGCCCCCCGCCGTCGCCGTCTGGGACGAGCTGGTCCGTTCCCCGTCGCACGCCGACCTGAAGGCCCAGGCCACCCGCCTCGTCGCCCCGCTGGCAACCACCCCCGCGCGGCTCGCCGACTGGCGCAAGCACCTCCGCTCCGCCCTCGCCGACGATCGCGCACGCCCCTCGGCCGACCCGATCCAGCAAGAGCTCGGCCGCGTCGAGAAGGCCCTCGGGGCCGGGAGGGCCCGGGGTCGATGAACCTTCGAGAAAAGGAGGTGACGTTTGACGACGGCCGAAGTCCCCCTTAGAATCGATAGGGTCGTCGTCCCCCATCCGGGGGCAAGGGCGATGATGCATCTCGATCGTCCCACGATCCCGGGCGCGGTGGCCCGCGCCCCGTCGTCGTCCATGTGCCATACTAGCTCAGCGATCCCGGCGGTCGCGCCCCGAACGTTCGTCGGGGTCCGTGCCCGTCGGCAGGAGCCTCCGCCATGCCACCCCCAGCCTCCAACGAAGCGCAGGGACTGAAGATCGCGACGATCATCTTCGTCTCCCTGTCCCTGATCCTGGCCGTCACGACCTACCTCGGCTACGACAGCGCCATGCAGGCCTCGGCCAAGGAGACCAAGGCCAAGCAGGAAATGGACACCGCCAAGAAGCAGCTCGGCGACCGCACCCGCGAGTTCCGCGAGTTCCGCGGCCTGGTCTGGGGGCAGGAGGGGGAGAAGCTCGAGTCGCCCGACGAGATGAAGAACGCGCTGACGCGCAACCTGAACCGGATCAAGGACGCCTCGGCCGACATCGCCGGCGACATCCGCAAGAAGGTCAACGACGCCCAGGCCAAGGGGACGAACCGCCAGGAGATCGCCCAGCTCTCCGAGGGGATCGACCAGGCCGTCAAGCGGCTCGCCGCCGAGCAGTCGTTGACGCTCGAGTCGCGGATCGCCACCCTGCTCGACCTGCTGCGGCTCCAGACGCACCTGGCCTCCGAGTTCGCGCTCGACAACGTCGACCTCCGCACGACGCTCGAGGGCGTCAACGCCTCGAATGACGTCCGCGTCAAGAACGCTGAGCAGGCGCGCGACAAGGCCGTGGCCGAGAAGCAGGCCGCCGACGCCAAGCACGAGGCCGACCGCGCGGAGCTCGTCGCCAAGCTCGACAAGGTCAACTCCACCAACGCCGAGCTCGCCCAGCAGGTCACCGACCTGAAATCCAAGCTCGACAAGATGAAGACCGACTTCGAGAAGCAGCTCGTCCTGCTCCGCGCCATCAACCGCGAGAACCAGGAGCAGCTCCGCAAGGACGAGACCCGCCTGGAGAAGCGCGACGCGACCGTCACCTACGTCGACCGGACCCGTCGCGAGGTCCACACGACCTTGACCAAGGGCATGGGCGCGCGGCCGCAGCTCCGGTTCTCGATCTTCGACCGCGGCGCGCACGGCCTGCCGACCGACAAGCCGAAGGCGACCATCGAGCTGACCTGGGTCGGCGACAGCGCCAGCGTCGGCAAGATCGTCAAGCAGGTCGACTACGCCGACCCGATCCGGCCCGGCGACCAGGTCTACTCGCCGACCTGGGACCCGAACCACCCGCTCCACTTCGCCTTGATCGGCAAGATCGACATCAACCGCGACGGCGCCGACGACCGCGATGCCCTGAGGCGGCTGATCCAGATTTCCGGCGGCGTCGTCGATTACGACCTGCCGCCGCCCCGCGAGGGCTCCGAGAGCGGCCAGATCAGCCCGCGGATCGACTACTACGTCTACGACGACTCCAAGGCCTTCCGCAGCCAGCAGGGGACCAAGACGGCGGCGGTCACCGACGAGGACAGGGATTTCCTCAAGAAGCAGTCCGACGTGATCGCGCAGGCCCGCAACGACAACCTCCGCCCCCTGCCGGTCGAGCGCCTGCTCGCCTGGCTCGGCTACTCCGCCAACCAGGCCCTCCCCGGCCGCCCCGAGGCCGTCAACCGCCCCGTCTCCGTCGAGATCCAGGGGGGTCGGCAGACCGACGCCTCCAACCCCACCGGCGCCAACACCAGCCCCGACACCGCCAAGCCCGACGACAAGGGCCAGCAGCCCGGCGACAAGAAGGACGAAGAAGGAGACGAGCCCAAGTAAACATCGGTTCTTTCACGAATCCGACGGGGACCGGCCGTCTGGTCGGCCCGCTTCCCCGTCGCAGGTACGCTCCGCGTGCCGTCCGCCCTGCCCAACCCGATGGGAGGCGGACGGCACGCGGAGCGTGCCTGCTACGGGGAGAGGGGGGAAGATCGAGATATCAGCGCCGTTTCGCCCATCCTTCGGCCCCGGTCGGGCTGGCCAGACTCGGGGAAATCGCTAGGATGGCCGGCTCCCTCGACGACCAACGGAGCCGGCCGGGCGGCGTCGCGTCCCGGACAACCGTCATGTCTCTGGGTGGTTCGGCCGGTCGATGACGACGCGGGCGCGGGGGATGGGCCTGGTCGGGGTGCTGGCCCTGGCGGCGTCGGCCGCGGGGCAAGGGGTGGCGCCGTCGCCGCAAGTGACGCCCTCGCCCCAGGTCACGCCGTCGCCGCAGGAGCCGCGGCCGGTCGTCCCGCCGGGGTTGCCGAGATACGACCTGGCCGTCCGGCTCGACCCGGCCGCGCGCAAGGTCACGGCGCGGGAGCGGGTCGTCTTCACCAATCGGTCGCATAAGCCGGTCCGCGAGCTGGTCTTCCACGTCTATCCGCGCTACAAGGTGCCCGAGGGGGACAAGCTCGTCCTCTCCAAGACGCTCGAGATGCTCCGCCTGAGCCCCGAGGAGGCGATGGACCTCGACGGCCGCCGGCTGGCCGTCGCGGCGACCCGTGTCGAGGGCAAGCCGGCGACGTATCAGTTCGACAAGGATGTGGATACGATCCTCGTCGTCCCGCTGCCGAGGCCGCTGCCGCCGGGCCGGGCGGTGACGGCCGAGGTCGACTTCACCCTCGACCTGCCCGATAAGTGGGGCCGCTGGGGCCAGCACGCCGGGGTGTCGTACCTGGCCAACTGGTATCCCGTCCTCGCCCACCACGACGACGACGGCTGGGAGCGGACCCCGTTCGTCCCGTGGCACCAGCCCTGGCACCAGGAGGCCGGCCACTACCGCGTCCACATCGACCTGCCCGCCGACCAGGTCGTCGCCTCGACCGGCCGGGTCGTGGCCCGCGAGGTGCTGCCGGCGCGGGGTCGCGACCGGGCGGTGCGGAGGGCATCCCTCAGTGACGGTGTTGATCGAGACAAGGCATCCGACCCTCTCACGAACCCTCTCCCAGGGGGAGAGGGGGGAGGATGGCAGCGGCTGACGATCGTGGCGAGCCCGGCGCGGGACTTCGCGTTGACGTGCTCGAATCGGTTCCGGGCGTGGGAGAAACAGGCCGGGGCCACCAGGCTCAGGGTGGTGGCCTTCGCCGACGAGAAGGAGAGCGCCGAGGCCGTGCTCCGGTATGCGGCGGATGTGATCCCGACGTATGAGCGCTGGTTCGGCCCGTGCCCGGTCGAGGAGATGGAGTACACCGTCGCCTACTTCGGCTGGAACGGCAACGAGTGCTCGGGCCTGGTCTGGCTCGACGACCGCGTGATGCGGCTGCCCTGGGCGGGCCGGCGGTACATCGACCACCTCGTCACCCACGAGACGTGCCACCAGTGGTGGTGGAACTGCGTCGGCACGGATGGCTACGCCGAGACCTTCATGGACGAGGGGCTCGTCAACGGCTTCACCGCGATGTGCCTCGACGAGTCGTACGGCCGCAACGGCCCGTTGATCGTCTGGCCCAGGGGCCTGTCGTGGTTGCCGACGATCGGCCGCGAGGACCTCCGCCTCTCCGGCTACTACGGCTGGCGCGCCCGGGGCAACACCGGGCCGGTCGTGCAGGACCTGAAGCGGATGGGCAACCTCGGCACCCTCTTCAGCCTCGCCTACGACCGCGGCGGCAAGGTCATCGAGATGGTCCGCAACCGCCTCGGCAAGGAGCGGTTCTTCGAATTCTGGCATCACGTCTACACCAAATACGCCTGGCAGACCTTCCGCTACGCCGATCTGAGGCGCGAGCTGGCCGCCTTCGACCCGGAAGGACACTGGCCCGAGTTCCTCGACGGCTGGATCGACAACCACGCCGAGACCGACTGGGCCGTCGAGCATGTCGAGGTCGGCGCGCCGAAGGTCGACTCCGACGTGCGGCCGGTGTCGGTCGAGTTGCGGCAAACTGGCCGCATGGAGGAGCCGACCGTCGTCCTCTGCCGCGGCCGCGGCGCCGAGGTCCGCGTGCCGATCTGGCCCGACCGCGGCGACTACGAGGTCCCCGGCGCCCGCGTCGAGAAGACGGGGCCGAATCGCTGGCTCATCCACCTCGACTCCCCCGGCAGGCCGACCCAGGTCGAGGTCGACCCCGACCACGCCCTGCTCGACTCCAGGCCCGACAACAACCGCTGGAAGCCCGAGGTCGCCGTCCGCTTCACACCGCTCATGACCCCGCTCGACGAGGCCTCGCAGTTCCAGGCGTATGACCGCGTCTCCGTGGTCGCCGGGCCGTTCATCGACCAGTACGCCCGCGGCGGCTTCAAGACCGCCGTCCAGCGCCTCGACCGCTGGCAGGTCACCGGCTGGGCCGGCACCGAGCCCGCCCTCCGCGAGGCCATCTTCGGCGGCCAGGCCACCCTCTACCACTTCCCGACCGACAAGTGGTCGGCCGGCTTCTTCTACGAGGAAGGTCTTTATAACTTCTACAACGACAAGCGCCACTCCGGCGGCCGCGCGTTCCTGCGCTACCGGTTCCTCGAGACGTCGAGCTTCCTCGTCGACGACCCCGGCTTCTTCGAGTTCTACTACGGCATCGGCAACGAGTTCTGGGCCGGCGACGACGGCCGGCCGGTCAACACGTATCTCGGCGCCGTCGGCGCCCGGTATCGCCTGAGCACCCTCTTCCCGTACTGGGACCCGGTGCAGGGGTTCCTGTTCGAGGCGTCGGCCGAGTACGGCAACGCATTGCTCGGCTCGAAGCTCGACTACGCCCGCGCGACGGCCGAGTACGGCATCGTCCGCCCCCTGCCCGAAGGGCTGGGATACCTGTCGACGACCCGGATCGCCCTGCGGGCCTACGGCGGCTACGGCACGCCGAACAACGCCACGCTCTTCCGCCTCGGTGGCGGCCGTCGGCTCCGGGCGCTCGACCTGACGACCTTCGAGGGGCACGCCGTCTGGCTCGGAACGGTCGAGTGGCGGATGCCGATCTGGCGCGACGCCGACGCCGAGGTGCTCGACCGCACCCTCCGGCTCCGCAACCTGCTCGGCGCCCTCTTCTACGACGTCGGCGAGTCGTTCCTCGCCGGCCGCTCGTACCCCGTCGTCCACTCCGTCGGCGTCGGCCTCCGGCTCGACACCGCGCTCTTCTCCTTCCTCGAGCGCGCCAACATCCGCATCGACATCGCCCAGCCCCTCGGCATCGGCACCCGCCTCGGCCCCGTCATCTGGTTCGGGCTCAATCAGGTGTTCTGACACCAGTCATTTTCCATTGAGAATCACATTTTCCCGTGATGTCGCAGATATCGAACGAATTCGACGTGTCCCGGTCGATCTCGCGCAAGGGCAGGGTCGCGGCGCCGCGGGGGATGAAGCGGCCGTGCCGCCGATCATGCGAGCCGATCGTCGGCCCGGCGAGCCTTCCGCGCCCGAACGGTCCGGACGAGTCGTCTCGTCAGCACGAAGCCATTCCACGCCAGGGCCCCGGCCCCGACCCAGGCGAGGCCGATGACGGCCCAGGCCTCCCAGGAAGGTTCCGGATAATAATACGTTCGTATTTTAGCCTGCATGGATTGGGCGTCGGGCAAGCCGGGCGGCCCGTCGTCCTGGAAGTCCTTCCAGAAGGTCGGGTCGGTGTCCGGATGCCGGCCCTCCTTCAGCCGGGCCATCATGTAGGCGGTCCGCTTGAGGTGCCAGGTATCGGCCTCGCGCCGGAGGCGCAAGAAGGCCGCCTCGACGACCTCCGGATAGGGAAGATACCCTTCGTGATACCTCACATAAGCTGTATCACCGAAAGCAGGGTCGCGTCTTACGAGGGACGTATGACCCTGAGAGGCCAGTTCCTCCGCTCGAAGCTTGGAGAACTCGGCCATCGAGGTCCGGACTCGGTCGGCGACGAACGCCATCGTCAGCGAGTTGAAAACATCGATACTTTCCCATGCATTCCCGAGCACGATCAGCCCCGTGAGCCCCTTGACCGCCTCGGCCGGGGGCGTGGACTTGTCCATGGGATTGTAAAAGACGTCATGCTTCTCCTTCGAGTCGTCGAGGATCCATTCCATCGCCATCAACTGATATTTCTCCCGGCCGAAGTGGGCGTCGGGTTTGAGGCGGATGGCCTCGGCGATGAGGTCGCGTCCGGTCTTCATGTCGTCCGGTTTCGATCGGTCGGCCCCGGCGCGGAACCAGCGGTGGGCGTGGAAGGTGCCGAGGTTGGCGAGGTAGCGGTAGCGGTGCTCGCGGGCCTCCTCGGCGGACGGGTCGAGGTGGTCGAGCCGGGCCCGCTTCTTCTCCATCCAGGCGATCGCCTCGTCGTCGCGGCCGAGGCGGTCGCAGGCGACGCCCGCGTCATCATAGGCCGCGAGGTCGCCGGGCTCTTCCTCGATCCGCTTCGCCACGCGGGCGAGCCTCATCTCGTAATAGAGCGGCGGGTTTCGCTCGAATCGACCGGTGATGACGCGCACGACGTCGGGGAGCCCCTTCGCCTCGCTGGCCAACGTGTCGTAGTCCCACAGGCAGGCGACGGCCGGCAATGGCAACAGCAGGAGGGTCGCCGCGAGGACGTGAATGCGTCGCATGATCGGGCCCCCGAAATCGGACGTGCGTCGAATGATGCCGATCGTAGCACGCCGCCAAGCCCGGCCGCAAAGGGCAGTCCGAGTCGGCCAGGGGGATTGCAAGGTCTCTCCGCCTGACCCGCATCCCCCCACCCCGGCCCACTCCCACGGGGAGAGGGAGGAAGACGGCTCCCCCTCCCCCAGGGGGCTGACCGACCGTCCGTCGTCGCAGGCACGCTCCGCGTGCCGTCCGCCTCCCACCGGGTTGGGCAGGGCGGACGGCACGCGGAGCGTGCC
>DASZMJ010000060.1:0-1706 GCA_035551935.1 Isosphaeraceae bacterium | reverse complement strand
CGATCCGCGACGGGCACGTTTACAGCGACCGCTCGGCCCTGCGGTTCGACCCGCAGGAACCCGGCAAGCCGAAGCAGTTCGTCCACCCGTCGATGGACCCGAGCTACGACGGCAAGCCGTCGATGATCTCCGAGACGACCTGGAACCGGCCGAACCGCTACCGGCCCGAGGCGCCGCTCTACTTCGCGGCCTATGGCGCCCTGCAGGGGGACGACGCGATCGTCCACTTCGCGTTCGACGGCTCCGACTGGTCGGTGAAGCCGGGCTACTTCATGCAGCCCTGGACGCTGATGACGCCCGCCATGATGGGCCAGTTCCCCGCCGCCGCGCTGATCTATCGGAAGGGCCTGGTGGCGGAGGGTGATTTGCTCGTCGACCTGAATCTGTCGATGAAAGACCTGCTCGACCTCAAGGGCACGCCGCTGCCGCAGGACGCCGCGTTCGACGAGCTGCGGGCGAAGGACGTCCCCCGCGGCACGACCCTCCGGCCGGGCAACGTGATCGACCCGCTCGTCCACTACGCGGGGCGGACGAACGTCAACTTCTCGGGCACGGGCGGGCCGGCGACGCTGAAGGACACCTCGCGGCTGATCGACCGCGCCCGCAAGGTCGTCGTCAGCACGACGGGCCAGCTCCGGCTCGACTACGGCAAGGGCGTGCTGACGATCGACGCCCCCTCGGCGCAGGGGGCCGGGGGCGACCTGAAGGCATCGGGGCGGGTCGAGACGAAGGACCTGAGCATCGCCTCGAATCTCGACCTGATCCACGTCGTCGCCGTCGCGCTCGACGGCAAGCCGCTGGCGAGTTCGGGCAAGATCCTGCTCCAGGTGATGACCGAGGAGAAGCCCAGCGGCTTCCGCGCCGAGCCGTCGGGACCGGGTGAGAGGCGGATCGTCAGCATCGGCCGCGACCCGTGGCTGGTCCGCGAGGCCGAGGGCGTGGTCCGATTCAAGCGGGCCGACGCCTCGCGGCTGAAGGTCGTCGCCCTCGACCCCAACGGCGATCCCGGCAAGGCCCTCGGCAATGCCGCGGAGATCCAACTCGACCCGAGGACGGTCTACTACCTCATCGCGGCGAACTGACGGCTTCAGCCCGCCGGGGCCGAGGCGAGGACGTCGCGGGCGCCGCTGCGGAAGCTCTCGGCGGAGCGCGCGGCGTCGCGGGCGGCGGCCTCGGCGCCGTCGCGGAAGCCGGCGCCGGCGGAGCCGGGCAGGCGAGTCAGGCCGGTGCCGATCAGCATCGCGGGGAACGTCACGCCGAAGCCGACGGCGTACGAGCCCGTGTACGCGAGCTCGCCCGCGACGTTGACCACCCCTTCCAGCGAGCTTCGGCGGTGGCTGATCGGGTCCGGCGGGATCGACTCGACCTTCCCACGGTCGCGGAGCCAGCGCTCCTGGAAGACGCGGCGGGCCGCGACGTCGACGCGGCGGACGAACGCGTAGTCGAGGAAGATCGACGAGACGTCGCCGACGAACGGCAGCGCCTCGAGCGGGAGGTCGTCGGCCACCGCCTTCTCCACGCCCTCGACGCCGGGCGGCGGGCCGTCGCCGTCGAGCCCGCGGAAGATCGCCTCGCATTCGGCCTGGCGTTCCGCAGGGTCGTCGGCGTTGGCCAGGTCGAGGACGCCGGCCACGAACTCGCGGTCGGCCTCGCCCTCGAGCGGGTATCCGTAAGAGTGGCCGATCCGGCAGATCGCCCGGAGCGAT
>DASZMJ010000059.1:0-1907 GCA_035551935.1 Isosphaeraceae bacterium | reverse complement strand
GGGACGTCCATGAGAACGTATCGACTCCTGTTCGCCGCGACATTGGCCTTGTTCTCGGCCGCGACGATGGCCGCCGAGGGGGGCCGCGCGGCCGCGCCCGCGGGGGCGTTCGTCGTCAAGCCTTACCTCCAGATCGGCTCGGCGCCGGCGAAGGGGACGCTGTCGCTGCTCTGGCACGCGGCCGACGCCGACGCGGAGTGGTCGGTCGAGATCCAGACCGGTCCCGACCGGCCGTGGACGAAGGCCGCGGCCCCGACGTCGCGGCAGGTGGCCGTGAAGGGCTCCGAGCCGCATCGCGTGCTCCGCGCGGTGCTGACCGGGCTCGAGCCGGGCGGCACGTTCCGCTACCGGGTGCTCAAGGGCGGCGAGGCCGTCTTCTCGGCCGAGGCACGCGCGGCAAAGGCGGGCGACCAGCCCTACCGGTTCGTCGCCTTCGGCGACTGCGGCGCGGGGACCGAGGAGCAGAAGCCGCTGGCCCTCCGCGCTTACAAGGAGAAGCCCGACCTCGTCGTCATCCCCGGAGACATCGTCTACGATCGGGGACTGACCACCGACTACCGTACCAAGTTCTGGCCCGTCTACAACGCCGACGACCCCTCCGCGTCCGGCGTCCCACTGCTCCGCTCGACCCCGTTCGTGGCCGCCCCGGGGAACCACGACACGGGCACGCGCGACCTCGATGCCCATCCCGATGCCCTGGCCTATTACCTCTACTGGGACCAGCCGCTCAACGGCCCGATCGGCAAGGAGGGCGGGCCGTTCGTCCCGGCGCTCAAGGCCTCGGAGGCGAACCGGAAGGCGTTCGTCGACGCCGCGGGCGACGCCTATCCGCGGATGGCGAACTTCTCGTTCGACTACGGCAACGCTCACTGGACGATCGTCGATGCCAACCCCTACGTCGACTGGACCGACGCCGCGCTCAAGAAGTGGGTCGCCGACGACCTCGCCGCGGCCAAGGACGCCACGTGGCGGTTCGTCGCCTTCCACCACCCCGGCTTCAACTCGGCCCGCGAACACTACGAGCAGCAGCAGATGCGGCTGCTGGCGCCGACCCTCGAGGCGGGCAAGGTCGACGTCGTCTTCAACGGACACGTCCACAACTATCAGCGCTCGTTCCCGCTCCGGTTCGTGCCCGACAGGCAGGGCATCCCGCTCCTTGGCGGCCGCGACGGCAAGACGATCCGCGGCCGACTGGTGAACGGTCGCTGGACGCTCGACAAGACCTTCGACGGCCGGACCGACACGACGCCCGAGGGCGTGATCTACGTGATCACCGGCGCGGGGCCAGCACCTCTACAACCCCGAGCAGAACGACGACCCCGACTCGTGGCAGAAGTTCACGGATAAGTTCGCGTCGAAGGTCCACTCGCTGACGGTGGCCGACGTCGACGGCGGGACGCTGACGGTCCGCCAGCTCGCGGCCGACGGGACGGAGCTGGACCGCTTCTTCGTGACGAAGCCCGGCGCCTCGGCCGCCGCTGGGGCGCGTTGATCGCGAGTCGGTTCAAATCCCGAACGTAACGCACGGAGCCGTCGCCCTTCGCGGCATTCACGCCGCCGGGGCGGCGGCTCCGTGCGTCGTTGCGGAGGGTCCTTGCGATCGGCGGCGGTATTACGATAATGTCACTCGTAATACCCGGCCCAGGCCCCTCGACCGCGAGGCCCCCGATGATCCGGTCCCTCCATCTTCACTCCGCGCTGTTCACTCCGCACTCGGGTCGGGATGGAGTGCGGAGTGAAGAGCGCGGAGTGAAGACGGGAGGGGCGCGCCGAGGCTTCACGCTGATCGAACTGCTCGTGGTGATCGCGATCGTCGGCGTGCTGACGGGCCTGCTCCTGCCCGCGGTGCAGGGG
This sequence comes from Isosphaeraceae bacterium, assembly GCA_035551935.1. Classification (GTDB taxonomy): domain Bacteria; phylum Planctomycetota; class Planctomycetia; order Isosphaerales; family Isosphaeraceae; genus DASZMJ01. The sequence goes on along the minus strand of DASZMJ010000059.1, from coordinate 53 downwards.
GCGCGCGAGGCGGCGCGGCGGATGGAGTGCCAGGCGAACCTGCACCAGATCGG
>DASZMJ010000058.1:0-17275 GCA_035551935.1 Isosphaeraceae bacterium | reverse complement strand
CCCCCCTCGTCGGGGAGGGCCGGGGTGGGGGGTCGGTGATCTCGAAGGCGAAGGGGTCGCGACGCTCCTGAAGCGGAATCCGAAAACCAGCGTCGGAGGATTTCCTAAGATGAGCGGTTTGAACATTCGTAAGGATGCCTGCGAGCTGGACTTCCTGTCGCTGGGTGCGCTGGTGCATCGGCTCGACCCGGGCGTGATCCCGTTCCGCAAGGCGCGGACGCTGGACGTGCACGTCTCGGGGGGCGAGTACAACGTCGCGGCGAACCTGGCCGACTGCTTCGGCCTGCGCACCGGCGTCGCGACCGCGATGGTCAACTACGGCATCGGCGAGCTGGTGCAGGAGCGGGTGCGCGCGATGGGCGTGCGGCCGTCCTACAAGTGGTTCGAGCACGACGGCGTCCGCGGGCCGAACATCGCCACCGTGTACAGCGACCGCGGCCAGGGGGTGCGCCCGCCGGTCGTCTTCTACAACCGCGCGAACGAGGCCGGCGCGTTGCTCAAGCCCGGCGACTTCGACTGGAAAGGGCTCTTCGGCTGCGGCGTGCGCTGGTTCCACTCCGGCGGCATCTTCGCCGCGCTGTCGGCGACGACCTCCGAGCTCATCATCGAGGGGATGACCGCCGCCAAGGCCGCCGGGGCGATCAACTCGTTCGACCTGAACTATCGCGCCAAGCTCTGGGCCTCCGTCGGCGGCGACGCCAAGGGCCAGGAGGTCATCGGCCGGATCGTCTCCAACGTCGACGCCCTCTTCGGCAACGAGGAGGACCTCCAGAAGGGGCTCGGCATCGAGGGGGGCCCCGACGTCGAGTCGAAGTCGAAGCTCGACCCGCACGCCTTCTTCCACCTCATCGACAAGGTCGTCGCCAAGTATCCCAACGTCAAGCTCGTCGCGACCACCCTCCGCGAGGTCCACTCGACCAACCGCCACGACTGGGGCGCCGTGCTCTGGTACGACGGCAAGACCTACGTCAGCCCCACGATCTCGCTCGACGTCCTCGACCGCATCGGCGGCGGCGACGGCTTCGCCGCCGGCCTCATCTACGGCCTCCTCTCCGGCCGCTCGCCCGAGGACTCCCTCCGCCTCGGCTGGGCCCACGGCGCGCTTTTGACGACCTTCCCCGGCGACGTCACCATGGCCCGCCTCCCCGAGGTCGAGGCCCTCGCCAAGGGCGGGTCGGCGCGCGTGCAGCGTTGATGAGGGTGGGCCAACGGAACGGTCGACCCGTCCGCTCCCCGTAGGGCAGGGCTCGCCCTGCCGCCTTCGATGCGGAATGACGAAGGCGGCAGGGCGAGCCCTGCCCTACGGGAGAATTGTGGCCACGCTCAGTTCTTCTTGCCGACGCCCCAGGCTTGCTCGAGCAGCTCGTACATGGCCGGGTCGTGCCGCTGGAGTTCGGAGCGGACGTAGGGGTAGAAGTCGTTCGTGCCGAAGTAGGCCTCGCAGGACTCGGCGAAGTATTCGGGGGGATTCATCAGGGCATAGGCGCGGTCGTCGCGGCCGTTGATGCGGAGGACGGAGTCGTACGTCTTCGAGGACGTCATGCGGTCGAAGGCGGCCTTGATGTCGGGGTTGTCGTAGCCACCGGGGAGGAACTGGTGGTGGTAGGCGTGCGACAGCTCGTGGAAGACCATCCAGGGTTGTTCGTGCGTCCATTCGAGGAAGCGCCGGGCGTTGGTGATCTCGACGCAGCGGGACTTGTCCGGATTCACGTTGTGCTCGCGCATCCAGTCGAGGTTGCCCGGGTGGTAGACCATGCACGGATTGTTCGGGTCGTCCTCCTCGACCCAGATCCGGACCCGACGCAGCTTGGCCAGCGCCTTCGACGGCACGGCCCGCTCGACCTGGAAGAGCTGGAACTTCAGGAGCGTGAGCACCTGATCCGCCAGGACGGGCTTGTCCTTCTGGAAGCCCTTGTTGACGAGCACCGTCCAGCCCTCGACCTTGCGCGTCGCGTAGCGGCTGGTCGGGTCGAATCCCTCCCGGGCCGCGGATGTCTGCGCGGCGGCGTCGCCGCCGGACGCGGCGAGGGCGAGGGCGAGGGCCGGGACGAAGGTCGGCGCGAATCTGCGTCGGGTCATGGTGTCGCCTCGATCCAAGGTCGTAGTTCCGTCCAATCGTCGATCCTACGACGACGGCGGGCGGGATCGACAGCCCCTTGTCCTCCTAGTCGAGCGTCACCTCGACCCGTGCCAGCTCGTGCGGGGTCAGGTCGACGAGCACGGCGTCCCCCTCGGTGGGGAGGTCCATCATCGGCTCCCCCTGGAAATCCGTCTGGCGGGCGGAGACCGGGTCGCGCGCGAGGCGGAGCCGGCACCGCGCGGCGCGGCCGGCGGTCTCGACCAGGTGGAAGGCCAGGCCCGGCCCGCGCCCCTCAACAGTCGTCGCCAGCGGGCGGACGGCCGTGACGGCGACCGCCTTGTGATCGACGTGGAAGATCCAGCCGGATGGCCCGGATCGCGGCGGGCCGGAGTTCATCGGCACCACGATCGCCGGCGCGACGAGGTCGGCTGCCGCCTGGTACGGGTGCTCCAGGTCGAGAGCGACGGCGAACCGGAACGTCCGGCACGACTCGCGGCCGGCGACGAGCGAGGTGTCGAGCATCCGGCCGCCGTGGCGGCGGTGATGGGCCAGGCCGCCGAAGGCGATCGCGGTGCGCTGGCGACGGGTGGCGATGTCGAAGACGTCGGGCGTCTCGGGCCGGTCGGCCTCGGTCAGCTCGGGGGCGAGGTGGCAGGTGCGTCGCAGCGACGAGTTCGTGTCGGGCCACGCCCAGCGGCAGGCGATCGCCCGCGCCCACGGGTCGGCGTTCGCGGCGATGGCGAGCCACGAGGGGTCGAGGTCGCCAAGCTCGATCTCCAGTTCCAGCGACGGCCGGCCGGTCCAGAGCCGGACGCGCTGGCGGAACTTGGCGATCGCGCGGCCGTCGCCCGGGTCGAGCAACGCGCCGTGGCTCGTCGCCTGCACGAGCGCCGGGCCGCCGTAGTCGACGGCGAACCCCTCGGCCCGCATGAGCGACGCCGACGGCTGGCCGTCGGGCCCGAGCAGGCCCGTCGCCACCACCTGCTGCCCCAGCCGCGCCGAGGGCTCGCCGACCCCTTTGATCCCGCGGATGCCGCCGGTCACCTCATCGAATTCACATTCGATCGTTTCATTGCGCACGACCCTACCCCGCGCCGCCAGGTGCGCCGCGGCCGGGGCCGGCGCGTCGCGCAGGGGTTCGCGCGGGACCCAGGCGAAGCCGAACGGGAGCAATTCGACGACGCCGACGACCCCCTCCTCGGCCGGCTGGGCGCCGCGCAAGGGGCCTTCGTGCCGCAGGTCGGGCGCGGCGTCGGGCAACGTGACGGGCGCCCGACGCGCCACGCCGATCGGGTTGAGCACGAGGAAGCCCGGCCGGCCGGCCGTCGCCGTCCCCGCGATCGCCCCGGCGACCGTCGCGGCGATCGGCGGCGTGAGCCGGTCGAGCGCCACGTCGGCCTCGTCGAGCCGGTCGGTTTCGATCATGGCCTCCACATTCGAGACGTCCTCGATGCCATCCGGGCTCGCGACGCGGATCGCGTCGGCCATGGCGCGGAGGGCGTCGAGGGCGTCGAACCGGGCGCGGAGGCGGGCGTGCCGGGCGCGTCGGGCGATCGGCGAACCGTCGCCGCGGGCGACGGCCTGCGCGAGGTAGGGGGTGGCCAGCTCGTCCGCTTCGAGATGGAAGGTCTCGAACGGTCGATCGGTCTGGTGGAAGAAGTCGTTGAGCGTGACCCAGCGCGCCAGCACGGGCGAGTACGCGGCGGTCCGGCGGAGGTCGCGATACCAGCCGGCGACCCGATTGGGCCAGTGGAGTAACGGGACGACGGCGACGTGGTCGTCCTTCATCGACCGGCCGAGCCGCCAGGCGAGCCGCGCGCCTTCGGCGTCGCGGTCGGCGGCGACGGGGGGTCGGGTCAGCGCCTCGAGGCTCGTGCCGTCGGGCGCGCCCCAGAGCCGCTTCGTCTCGGGCCGGACCGGGAACCGGCCGGCGTCGAACCCGAACGGCAGGCCGAACCGGAACCCGAACCGCCGCGCCAGTTGCGGCAACTGAGGATAGAGCCCGAACCGCCGCCGCGCGAGGGTCTCGACGTTGCGGTCGTCGAGGCGCTCGCGGTAGACCTCGCTCCCCGCCCGGAACTGCCAGAGGATCGACTCGATCGGCAGGAGGGGCTCGTCCACCTCGTCGAACGCCCCGCCCGCCACGTCGACCCACCCCTCGGTGATGGCCTCGCGGAGCCTCGTCATCGCCTCGGGGTCGTGCCCGGCCAGGGTTTCGATGGCACGGGCGGGGGCGATGAACGTGATCGGCGCATGTGCGGCGAGCGGGTCGGCGAGGGCGTCGGGGGGGCTGGTCGCGTCGAGCAGGCAGAGGTCGACGAGGTAGGCGTCGACCGGGTAGAACCGCTCGCGGGCTTGCGTGAGCACCTCGAACGCCGCGCGGAGGCGGCTCGCCGCGGTGGCCTCGTCCCCCTCGGCCCAGGCCCGGGCGCCGGCGAGGGCCTCGCGGGCGAGGCTGTCGAGGTCGAGCGGATCCACCTGCCCCATCGCGATCGTCAGGTCGTGGAGCGTCCAACGGGCCGTGCCCAGGGCCAGGAAGTCGAGCGCCAGCGGGTCGGCGACCCGGTCGGGCGCGACCTCGGCGCCCGGCCCGAGTCGTTCGAGGATGCGGGCGACGAGCGCCAGCCGATCGGCCTCGCCCTCGACGAGCTCGGCCCCGGCGCGCTCGGCCTGCGCCCGGTACTCCTCCGGGAGCCGCCCGGCCGAAGCCGCGGCCAGGACGCGGACGATGCCCGGCTCGGGGGGGGACGGCGCCTCGACCGGCTCGATGCTCGGCAACGTCTCGAGCCGTGACAAGACGAGCGGGTGCCACGGCGCCGTGGCGACGGCCCAGGTCGCCGCGGCGACCGCGTCGGTCAACGTCGCGGCGGGCTCGCGGCCGGCGTCGGCGAGCAGCGCGACGAGCCGGGGGCGGATCGGTCCGGGTTCTTCGGTCGACTCCATCGGCTCAGGCCCCCAGCGCCGACTTCAACTCGCGGACCTCGGCCGCCAACGCCCTCACCTCGCCCCGCAACGCCTCGACCTCCGCCCGGAGCGCCTCGACCTCCGACCCTCCCCGACCTTGGACCTGCGACGGCCCCGCCGCCACCGAGGCGTCATCCGCCGCGGCCATCGACCTCGCGTGCGCGGCCTTCACGCGCTCCAGCTCCTCGGGCGGATACAGCCCGTGCGTCACCACCACCCCCCGCCGCTGCCCCGGCGGGCTCAGATAGACGACCAGTCCCCGCTTCACCAGGTCTTCGAGCACCACCTGCAAGGCCGACAGGTCCGGGATCGGGTCCATCCGGCTCGCCCTGGCCCTCAGGTCCCCCTCCGTCTGCGCCCCTCGCAGGAGCAGCTCCGCGATCACCGCCATCTCGGCCGGCTTGTTCCTCAGGTCGAGCCAGTCGTACAGGTTATGCTTCCAGCGCACGACCCTCCCCGTCCCCTCGTACTGCGCCACGGCCCCCTTCGACCTGAGCGAATGCAGGGCCTCCTCGACGTCCTCCTCGTCGTAGTTCGTGACCGGGTCGCGGTTCGACTTCTGGTTGCAGCCCGCGACCAGTGCGTTGACCGTCAACGGATACACATCCGGCGTGGTCTTCTGCTTCTCGATCAACACCCCCAGCACGCGCCTCTCCCGGTGCGAGAGGGGCGTCCAGGTCTTCTCCGACGTCGGTTGGCCCATGCTCATGGCGTCGCGGTCCCTTCGGCTCGAATCGGCCCCCGATCCTAGCCGGGGACGCCGCGGGGCTCAAGGACGTGGGGCCGCGACCTCGTCCTTCGGCGCGGGCCCGACGGCCCTTGAGCGCGGACGCGACGTCGCCCCGGACGTGGTCGGTGGCCGGTGGCCGGTGGCCGGTGGCCGGTGCAGAGATGCAGGATCGCCTCTTCACCGGCCACCGGCCACCGACCACTCCCGAGGACGGTCGGCGGCGTTGCCGGCGGGGGGAACGTGTCCTAGGGTTCTCTGGTGGGGCGATGGGGCCGCGTCGGTCGTCATCGAGGGACGTCGTCCGATGCGATGGAACGGGTGCGCCGGTTGGCTCTGGGTGGTCGCCTGGGGGGCGGTTGTCGGGGCCGGGATGATGATCCTGGGGGCCCACGCGGCGCGGCCGGGCCGGCCGGGCACGGCGCCGGGCCGTTGGCCGGCGACGAGCCGGCTGCGGCCGGTGCCGGGGCGCTGGAACCTCGTGCTCCTCGCCCATCCGCGCTGTCCTTGCACGCGGGCGAGCCTCGCCGAGCTGGCGCGGATCATGGCCCGAAGCCGGGGGCGGCTGGCGGCGACGGTCGTGCTCTATCACCCCGAGGGGACGCCGGAATCCTGGGCGCAAACGGACCTGGCGGCGCAAGCGGCGGCGATCCCCAACACGCGGGTCGTGGCCGACGCCGGGGGGGCCGAGGCCGAGCGGTTCGGCGCCGCGACGTCGGGGCAAGTCGTCCTGTTCGACCCGGAAGGCCGGCGCCACTTCGAGGGGGGGATCACGTCGACGCGGGGGCACGAGGGGGACAGCCTCGGCCGCGCCGCGATCCTCGACCTGATCCAACGGGGCGTCGCCGAACGGCCGGCGGCGCCCGTCTTCGGCTGCTCGATCCGCGGCGATGGATGAGGGGGACGTATGCGAACGGGCGACCCTGACGGCGCGGACCGTTCGGCGATCGACCGGCGCGCGGGCGAGCTGCTCGCCCGCTACGCCGGGGAGAACGCGACGCGCACCGACCGCTTCTTCGTGCCCCTGATGGCCTTCCAATGGATGGCCGCGATCGTCGCCGCCATGTGGGTCGCCCCCGTGGCCTGGGAGGGGCCGGCCGGGCGGACCCACCTCCACGTCTGGGCGGCGTTGGTGCTCGGCGGCGCGATCGCCGGCCTGCCGATCGCGCTGGCGCTCTTGCGGCCCGGCCGCGAGTCGACCCGCCAGGTCATCGCGGTCGGGCAGATGCTCATGGGCGCCCTGCTGATCCACCTGACCGGCGGTCGGATCGAGAGCCACTTCCACATCTTCGGCTCGCTGGCGTTCCTGGCGCTCTATCGCGACTGGCGGGTCCTGGTCACGGCGTCGATGATCGTGGTCATCGACCACGTCCTCCGCGGCCTCTTCTGGCCGAAGTCGGTCTACGGCCTGCTCGAGGCGACCCCCTGGCGGTTCGTCGAGCACGCCGGCTGGGTCATCTTCGAGGACGTCGTGCTGATCGGCTCGTGCGTCCGCGGCCTCCGCGAGCAGCGCGCCACGGCCGAGCGGCAGGCGCAGCTCGAGGCGACCCGCGCCGGCATCGAGCGCACCGTGGCCGAGCGCACCGCCGAATTGCGACGCAGCGAGGCGCGGCAGCGCGCCATCCTCGAGTCGGCGCAGGACGGCATCATCTCGATCAACCGCGACGGCCGGATCATCGAGTTCAACCCGGCGGCCGAGGCCATCTTCGGCCACCGCCGCGAGGCGGCGCTCGGCAAGCTGATGGAGGAGCTGATCATCCCGCCGACGTTGCGCGAGGCCCACCGCTCCGGCCTCCGTCGCTACCTGGAGACGCGCGAGGCCCGCATCCTCGGCCGCCGGATCGAGGTCCCGGCATTGCGGGCCGACGGCACCGAGTTCCCGGCCGAGCTGGCGATCACGCCGATCGAGGTCGCCGGCGAGGTCGTCTTCACCGCCTTCCTCCGCGACATCACCGAGCGGAGGCATTCCGAGGCGACGCTCCTGCAACGGACCAAGGACCTCGAGTCGGCCCAGGCGCAGCTCTCGGGCGCGGCCGAATTCGCCGTGGCCCTGAACCAGCCGGAGGTCCAGGAGACCTATCGCGCCGCGTTGACCTGCCTGGCGCGGGCACTCAAGGCCCCGCTCGCGGTCGCCTACGCAGTGCAAGGGGACGGCCCGCCGCGGCCGAAATGCGCCGTCGGGCTCGACAGCGGGCCGCTGGAGGCCCGGCCGTTCACCGGCGAGGGGCTGCCCGCGGCGGTCGTCGCCGACGGCGAGGCCCGCGAGCTCGTCGGCCCGTTCGGCGCGGAGGGATTGCGGTTGCGGCTGGGCCTGGGCGACGTCGGCATCAACCGCGTCGTCGGCTGGCCGATCGTCTTCAACCGCCGCCGGATCGGGGCGCTCGTGACGGCCCACCTCGAGCCGACGACCGACGAGCAGCGTGCGTTCGTCGCCGCCAGCCTCGACCAGCTCGCCATCCGGATGAACGCCTTCCAGGTCGAGGAGCAGCGGCAGCGGCTCGTCGCCGACCTCCGCGCCCAGTCGCAGGCGCTGGAGGCCGCGCGGTCCGACGCCGAGCGCGCCAGCCGGGTCAAGAGCGAGTTCCTCGCCAACATGTCGCACGAGCTGCGGACGCCGATGAACTCGATCATGGGGTTCACCCAGCGGCTCATCCGCAAGCTCGGTGCCGGCCTGCCCGAGCGCGAGCTCGACGCCCTGCGGACCGTCGACCGCAACGCCAAGCACCTGCTCGGCCTGATCAACAACATCCTCGACCTGTCGAAGATCGAGGCCGGCCGCATGGAGCTGAACAGGATCCGGCTCGACCTCGTCGCCGTCGCCCGCGAGGCCGTCGAGCAGTCGGCGGCGCTGGTCGACGGCAAGCCGATCGAGGTCGTCCTCGACCTGCCCGACCGGCCCGTCTCGCTCGACGGCGACGCGACGCGGATCAAGCAGGTCGTCACGAACCTGCTCTCCAACGCGATCAAGTACACCGACCGCGGCACCGTGACCGTCGAGCTCCGCGAGGCGGCCGACGACCGCATCGGCCGCGTGGCGCGGCTGGCCGTGCGCGACACGGGCGTCGGCATCAAGCCCGAGGACCGCGGCCGGCTCTTCCAGCAGTTCACCCAGCTCGACGGCAGCCCCTCGCGCAAGGTCGGCGGCACGGGCCTCGGCCTGGTCATCACGGCGCAGTACGTCCGCATGCACGGCGGCCGGATCGACGTGACCAGCGAATACGGCCACGGCAGCGAGTTCGCCGTCATCCTCCCGCTCGCCTCCCGGCCCGAGCCGGCATCGGTCCCGGCCCCGGCGCCGGCGCCGTCGCCGGCGACGAACGGCCACCACTCCGGTTCCGACGGCCACCACCAACCCGATCCGGCGCCCCCGGCCGAAGCCGAAGCCGACCCGGAGGCGGGGGCCTTGACGATCCTCTGCGTCGACGACGAGCCCGACATCCTCAAGTATCTCCGGCTGACGTTCGAGGACGCCGGCTACGACGTCCTGCTCGCGGCCGACTACGACGGCGCCCTCGACGGTGCCCGGCATCGGCCCGACCTGATCTGCCTCGACCTGTCCATGCCCGGCAAGGACGGCTTCGAGGTCCTCCGCGACCTCCGCGCCGACCCGGGCCTGGAGAAGGTGCCGGTCCTGGTCGTCTCGGCCAGCCCCGAGCAGGCCCGCTCGCTCGCCGCCGGCGCCCGCCGCTTCCTGGCCAAGCCGGCCGCCGCCGAGGACCTCGTGGCCAACGTCCGCGAGCTGCTCGCCCAGGAGGTCGGCAGCGCCCTGGTCGTCGAGGACAACCCCGACACGGCCAAGCTGCTCGCCGAGACGCTCGTCGAGCACGGCATCGTCGTCCGCCACGCCGCCAACGGCCGCGAGGCCCTGGAGCGGCTGGCCGAGGGCACGCCGTCGGTCATCGTCCTGGACCTGATGATGCCGGTCATGGACGGCTTCGCCTTCCTGGCGCGGGTCGGCCAGGACCCGTCCTGGAGCACGATCCCGGTCGTCATCCTCACGGCCAAGACGCTCGAGCCCGGCGAGCTCGCCCGGCTCCACGAGGTCGGCGCCCCGATCCTGACGAAGGGTCGCGGCGACACCGAGCGGCTCGTCGACGCGATCCTCAAGGCCACCCTCCCCCGTCGCCGGCTCGTGCCTGCGGGGGTGGGAGCATGAGCGTTGACGCCGCCGAGGGGGCCACGATCCTCGTCGTCGAGGACAACCCCGACAACATGAAGCTATTCGCCTGGACGCTCGAGGACGAAGGCTACGCGTTCGAGGGCGTCGGCTCGGCCGAGGAGGCGCTCGAGGTGCTCGACCGCCGCGGCTTCGACCTCGTCCTGATGGACATCTCGCTGCCGGGCATGGACGGCAAGGAGGCGACCCGCCGCCTCCGCGCCGACCCGAGGTTCGCCCGCCTGCCGATCCTGGCGGTGACCGCCCACGCCATCAAGGGGGAGGCCGAGGCGATCCTCGAGGCCGGCGTCTCGGCGCTGGTGACCAAGCCGATCGACGAGGAGGCCCTGCTGGGCACCATCCGCGCCCACCTGGCGCGGGGGGGGGCCGATGGCTAGGCTCCTCGTCGTCGACGACGTGCCCGACAACGTCAAGCTCCTGGCCTTCGAGCTCTCCGACCAGGGCCACGACGTCCTCGAGGCCCTCGACGGCCCCGCCGCGCTGGCGCTGGCGCGGACCGGCCGGCCTGACGCGATTCTTCTTGACATCATGATGCCGGGAATGGACGGCATCGAGGTCTGCCGCCGCCTCAAGGCCGACCCCGAGACCGAGCCGATCCCCGTCATCATGGTCTCGGCCCGCGACGAGGAGGACGACGTCATCCTCGGCCTCGACGCCGGCGCGCAGGATTACGTCACCAAGCCGTTCAACAGCCAGATCGTGGCCGCCCGCGTCCGCTCGGCGGCGCGGATCAAGGCGTCGCACGACGCGTTGCAGGCCGAGGTCGCCGAGCGCAAGCGCGCCGAGGCCGAGGCCCGCCGGGCCAAGGAGGCCGCCGAGGCCGCCAGCCGCGCCAAGGGCGACTTCCTGGCGATGATGAGCCACGAGATCCGCACGCCGATGAACGGCATCATCGGCATGACCGAGCTGGCCCTGGCCACCGACCTGAACCACGAGCAGCGCGACTACCTCGACATGGTCCGCACCTCGGCCGAGGCGCTGCTGACGGTCATCAACGACGTCCTCGACTTCTCGAAGATCGAGGCCGGCAAGCTCGACCTCGACCCCATCCCCTTCCCGATCCGCACGACGCTCGACCACGCCCTTCGGCCGTTCGAGTTCCGCGCCCGCGAGCGCGGGCTGGAGCTGTCGTGGCGGGTCGCCCCCGGGGTGCCCGATGCGGTCGTCGGCGACCCCTTCCGGCTCCGCCAGGTGGTCGTCAACCTCGTCGGCAACGCGATCAAGTTCACCGAGCGCGGGGCCGTGACGTTGACCGTCGACGCCGACGGCCCCGCCGAGGCCGGCGCCGTGGCCCTGCGGTTCGCCGTGGTCGATACCGGCATCGGCATCCCGCCCGAGAAGCAGGCGACGATCTTCGCGCCGTTCGAGCAGGCCGACGGCTCGACGACCCGGCGCTACGGGGGCACGGGCCTGGGCCTGGCGATCTCGGCCAAGCTGGTGGCGATGATGGGCGGCGCGCTCGACGTCGAGAGCACGCCGGGCATCGGCAGCACCTTCCGCTTCAACGCCCGCTTCGGGCTCGACCCGGCCGCGACTGCGCCTGCGGTGCTTCCTCCCACGCCCGAGTCGGCCGCGCCGATCCCCGACGCGACCCCGGCCGCGATGACGATCCTGCTGGCCGAGGACAACGCGATCAACCGCCGCCTGGCGGTCCGGCTGCTCGAGCGCCGGGGGCACTCGGTCGTCGTCGCCGGCGACGGCCGCGAGGCGGTCGAGGCCGCGGAGAAGTGGGACTTCGACCTGATCCTGATGGACGTCCACATGCCCGAGATGGGCGGCTTCGAGGCGACGGCCGCGATCCGCGCCCGCGAGGCCGCCGTCGGCCGACGGACGCCGATCGTGGCGATGACCGCCGGCGCCATGATCGGCGACCGCGAGCGCTGCCTGGCCGCGGGGATGGACGGCTACGTCTCCAAGCCCGTCCGCGAGGCCGATCTCTGGGAGGCGATCGCCGCCGTCGTGCCGTCGCGGCCGGCGGCGACCGCGCCCGAAGTCGAGGCCCCGGGGCTGCCCCCGATGGACGACCTGCTCGGCCACTTCGACGGCGACGGCGACCTGCTCGGCGAGATCGCCGCGTTATTCGTCGAGGACGCCCCCCGGCTCCGCGCCGAGATCGCCGCGGCGGTCGACCGGGGCGATGGGCCGGCCCTGCAACTCGCGTCACACACGCTCAAGGGGGCCCTGACGCACTTCGGCGTCGAGGCCGCCTGCGACGAGGCGCGGGCCCTCGAGCTGATGGGCCGCGACGCGAACCTCTCGCTCGCCCCGGCCGCGATGGCGCGGCTCGAGCGGCACCTCGACCGCATCGTCCCGGCCCTGGCCGGCCTCGCCCGCAACCCCGTCCCCTCCTGAGGAGAATCGCCGTGACCGCCTCCGCGACCCGCGCCCCCCACCTGACGACCGGCCCGACGACCGGCGACGCCCGGCCGGGCACGACCGTTGTGCTCGTCGTCGACGACTCGGCGGTCGATCGCCGCTGGGTCGGCAGCCTGGTCGAGCGCCGCGCCGGCCTGTCGGCGATCTACGCCCGCTCGGGCGCCGAGGCGCTCTGCCTCCTCGAGACCGAGTCGCCGGCCATCGTCCTGACGGACCTGCTGATGCCCGAGCTCGACGGCCTGGCCCTGGTCCAGCAGATGCGGGCGCTCCACCCGTTGATCCCCGTCGTCCTCATGACGGCGCACGGCAGCGAGCGGGTCGCCTTGCAGGCGTTGCAGCAGGGGGCGGCCAGCTACGTCCCCAAGCGCGAGCTGTCCGAATGCCTCGCCGCGACGATCGACCAGGTCCTCGCCTCGGCCCAGGCCGGCCGCCACCAGCAGCGGCTCCGCGACTGCGCCACGGCGGTCGACCTCCGGTTCGCCCTCGACAACGACCCGGCCCTCGCCGCGGCGTTCGTGGCCCGCTTCCGCGAGGAGGCCGGCCGCTTCGACCTCTTCGACGAGAACGTCCTGATCCGCGTCGACGTCGCCCTGACCGAGGCCTTGCTCAACGGCATCTACCACGGCAACCTCGAGGTCAGCTCGGCGCTCCGCCAGGAGGGCGACGCCGCCTACCGCGCCGCGATCGACCGTCGCCGCGGCACGGCCCCCTTCCGCGACCGCCGCCTCCACGTCCGCGCCACGATCCACCGCGACGAGGCCGTCGTCACCATCCGCGACGAGGGGCCCGGCTTCGACCCGCGCACCCTCCCCGACCCCACCGACCCCGCCAACTTCGAGCGCGTCGGCGGCCGCGGCCTGCTCCTGATCCGCACGTTCATGGACGAGGTCAAGTTCAACGCCAACGGCAACGAGCTGACCCTCGTCAAGCGCCGGACCGCCCGCCCGCGCTCAACCTGAGCCCGGCAACGCCTCCAAGGCCCCCGGGTTCTCCAGGCTCGACAGGTCGCCGGGGTCCTCGCCGAGCAGGCGGGCGCGGAGGGCGCGGCGGAGGATCTTGCCGCTGCGGGTCCGGGGCAGGTCGGCGACGACGGCGACCGACTCGGGGACGAACGACCGGCCGAGGACGGCCCCGACCCGGTCGCGCAGCTCGGACTGGAGGGCCGGCGGGGCCTCGACGCCGGGGCGGAGCACGACGAAGGCGCGGACGGCCTCGCCCTTGATCGCGTCGGGCAGGCCGACGGCCGCCGCCTCGGCCACGAGCGGGTGGCCGACGAGCGCCGACTCGATCTCCGCCGGCCCGATCCGCTTGCCCGATACCTTGATCGTGTCGTCGCTCCGGCCGTGCAGGAACCAGAGGCCGTCCTCGTCGATCGACGCCCAGTCGCCGTGGACCCAGACGCCCGGCCAGCGTGACCAATATGTCTTTTCATAACGATTCGTGCCGTCGTTCCAGAGCCCGCGCGTCATGCTCGGCCAGGGCTTGCGGCAGACGAGCTCGCCGACCAGGCCGCGGACGGGATGGCCGTCGGCGTCGAAGACCTCGACGTCCATCCCCAGGGCCGGGCCGCCGAGCGTGCAGGGCTTCAATGGGGTGATCGGCGTCGGCGAGAGCAGGCAGGCGCCGACCTCGGTGCCGCCGGAGAAGTTGATGAGCGGGCAACGCCCGCCGCCGACGCGCTCGAAGTACCATGTCCACGGCGTCGGGTTCCACGGCTCGCCCGTCGAGCCGAGGATGCGCAGGGTGGAGAGGTCGTGGCCGGTCACGTAATCGTCGCCGTGTCGCATCAAGGAGCGCACGAGCGTCGGCGAGATGCCGAGGATCGTGACCCGGTGCCGCTCGACCAGGTGCCAGAGCCGGTCGGGCGCGGGGAAGTCGGGCGCGCCTTCGTAGAGGACGAGCGTGCCGCCGAGCGCGAGGGTGCCGATCAGCTTCCACGGCCCCATGATCCAGCCGAGGTCGGTGGACCAGTGGAGTCGGTCGCCGGCGCGGCAATCGACCTGATGCGCGACCTCCTGAGCGAGCTTGACGAGCAGGCCCGCGTGGACGTGCACGACCCCCTTGGGCTTGCCGGTCGTGCCCGAGGTGTAGCCGATGAACAGCGGCGCCTCCGAGTCGAGCGGCACGCTCGGGCATTCGGCCGACTCGACCGCGAGCGCCTCGTCCCACCAGAGGTCACGCCCGGGTCTTTCCAGAAGAATGTCGCCGGACCGGCGGACGACGAGCACGTGCCGCACGCTCGGGCAGGACGCGGCCGCCTCGGCGGCGACCTTGAGCAGGGGGATCGGCTTCCCCTTGCGCGGGTAGGCGTCGGCCGTGATGAGGACTTTCGCCTGGCAGTCGTCGAGCCGGTCGGCGACGGCCTGCGCGCCGAAGCCCGAGAAGATGGGCACCGAGACCGCGCCGACCTTCGCGCACGCCAGGAACGCCGCGACCGTCTCCGGCAGCATCGGCAGCAGCAGCCCGACGCGGTCGCCGACCCCGACACCGAGCCTCTTGAGCGCGTTGGCCGCGCGGTTCGTCTCCGACGCCAGCTCGGCGAACGTCAGCGAGCGGACCGGGCCGTCCTCGCCCTCCCAGATCACCGCCGGCGCGTCGCGCCGCGGGCCTTGGGCATGCTTATCGACGCAATTGTACGCGAGATTGATCGTTCCGCCGACGAACCAGCGAGGCCACGCGATGCCGGCCGAGTCGTCGAGGACCTGCCGGTAGGGGCTGAAGAACTGGATGTCGAGATCCTCGACGATGGCCTCCCAGAACCATTCGATGTCGTCGATCGACCGTCGGATCAATCCGTCGAGATCGGGGATGCCGTGCTTTTTCATGAAGCGGGCGACGTTGCTCCGCGCGAGGTGTTCTTCGCTCGGGGTCCAGGCGAAGCGATCGGACATGGCGGCGTCCCTCGGCCTATCGGGGCCGTTCGAGCGTGAAGAGGTCCGAAGTCCGACAGTACCAGTCGCCGCCGAGGCGGGCGATGGTCTTGAGCTTCGTCGGGTCGACCCTGCCATCGGGGCCGAGGACGCGGTCGGCGACGTCGACGAGGAGCACCTCGCCGATGACGAGGTTGGCCGAGGTCGGGCCGTCGCCGATCGGCAGGACCTGGCGGAGCTTGCACTCCAGGTGCGCCGGCGACTCGGCGACCCGAGGCGGCCGGACGCGGAGCGAAGGAGCCAAGGTCAGGCCCGTCAGCTCGACCTCGCTCTCGCCGCGAGGGAGCTCCTTCGACGACAGGTTGACCTGCTCGGCCAGGTCGGCGACGGCCGCGTTGAGGACGAACTCGCCGGTCTCCTCGACGTTGCGAAGCGTGTCCTTCCTCGAGCCGTCCCGCCGCAAGGTCGGCGAGAAGATGACGACCGGCGGGTTCGTGCCGAAGACGTTGAAGAAGCTGAACGGCGCCAGGTTAACGCGGCCCTCCCCGTCCACGCTCGACACCCATGCGATCGGCCGCGGAGTGACGACGCCGATGATCATCTGGTAGATTTCGAGAAAATTGGAACCGTTGAATTCGATGAGCATCGTGGCGGTTCTCGTCGGCCTTCGTAGGGTCCGCCATTGCGGACCTCTTCGGGAATTCGATGGAAGAGGTCCGCGGTAGCGGACCCTACGGGAACCCCGTCAGTCGAGCCAACTGAGGGGGTATGACGGGTCGTCCCACTCGAGGGCGCAGCGGGTGAGGGCGAGCGGGCGGAAGGTGTCGACCATGACGGCGAGCTCGTCGGTTCGGGTCAACTCGCGGCTGGCGGCGATGGTGCCGGGGTGCGGGCCGTGCGGGATGCCGCGCGGGTGGAGCGTCAACGACGACTCCTCGACCCCGCGGCGGCTGCCGAACCGGCCGCGGACGTAGTACAGGACCTCGTCCGATTGCACGTTCGAATGGGCATATGGCACCTTGATCGCCTCCGGGTGCGTGTCGAGCAGCCGCGGCGCGAACGTGCAGACGACGAACCCCGGCGCCTCGAACGTCTGCTGCACCGGCGGCGGCTGGTGGACCGTCCCGGTGATCGGCTCGAAGTCGTCGGCGTTGAACATGAAGGGGTACACCATCCCATCCCAGCCGACGACGTCGAACGGATGGCTTGCCATCGTGTAGCGCGTGAGGCGGTTGCCGTCCTTGATGAGGATGGTCGTCTCCTCCTCGCGGTCGATCGTCGACGTCTCGGCCGGGCCGTGGAAGTCGCGCTCGGCGTACGGGGCACCGAGGCGGACCTGGCCGTCGGGGTTCAGGTAGCGCGGCGGGATCGCGACGTCGCCGGCCGACTCGATGACGAGGAGGTCAAGCTCCTCGTCGACGTCGAGCCGATACGTCGTGCAGCGCGGGATGACGACGTAGTCGAACGGCCGGAACGGCAACGGGCCGAACATCGTCTGCAACGTCCCCCGGCCGCGGTGGACGAAGAGGATCTCATCGGCATCCACGTTGCGGAAGAGCTCGCCTTGCGGGCGCTCGGGCCGGCAACGCGCGAGGGTGACGTCGGCGTTGACGAGCAACGGGACGCGGCCCGAGACCGGGTCGCCGCCCTTCGGGATCGTGCGCGTCCTGAGGTGGTGGTGCCGCAAGGTCGGCTCGTCGGCCAGATCGACGGCGATCGTCCCGGCCGGCTCGACCTTCAGGACGCGCGTCGGCGGCCGGAGGTGATAGACGATGCTGTAGGCGCGCGAGAATCCCGCGCGGGTGACCACTTCTTCGTAGTAGATCCCCTCCCCCTGATAGCCCGGGCCCGGCTCGCGCCGGTGGGCGATGTGCCGCTTGCGGGGGACGGAGCCGAGCCGGAGATAGGGCGGCATGGGGCCCCTCCGATCGTTCGATCATTCCTGGTGCGGGAGCGAGTTCGGGACCAGCCAGAAGCCGAGGAATGAGAACCAGGTGACCAGGATCATCAGCAACGCGTAGAGCAGCCAGAGCGCGCCGACCGCCCCGCGCAAGGTCGTGCCGCCGGGCAGGAGCGTCGAG
>DASZMJ010000057.1:0-4763 GCA_035551935.1 Isosphaeraceae bacterium | reverse complement strand
CTTGCCGACGAACACGCCGTTGGTCTGCGCGGCGAAGATGCCGGCGTAGTCGGCCGAGTCGCCGGTTGTCGTCGAGATGACGCCGCCGAGGACGGTGGGCTTCGTCGGCACGGGTATCGCGATCGAGCCGGGTGGCAAGGTGGCGATGACGTCGGGCGTCGGGAAGGCGGTGGCCGGGGCGGCGAAGCTGGGGTTGATCGCGCCGGTGCTCAAGACGACGTCGTCGAACGTCGGGTCGAGTGTCGGGTCGGGCAGGTGGGCGAAGTTGTAGTTGACCGCCGAGATCAAGTTCGGGTTCGGCAGGTCGTAGGGGTTCGCCCCGGGGGTCGTGACGTCCGGGTGGTTGTTGTACGGCGGGGCGGTGTCGTTCCGCACGAGTTTGATGTACGGCGTGCCGTTGGGCGCGAGGCCGAAGCCATAATAGCCCGTCTCGACGACGCCGGCGGGCTGGTCGTAGGTCCCGTCCTTGCCGGGGCCGACCGAGGCGGCGACGACGCTGTCGATCAGGGAGCCGGTGATCTGGAAGTTGTCGATCAGGCCGCCGGGCTCGAGCGTCCCGTCGCGGTTCATGCCGGCGATGATCCGGGTGGGCTTGCCTGCGGGGTTGGAGGGCTTGTCGGACCGGACGTTGCCGCCGAGGATCAGGTTGTTGATCTCCAGGCCGGCCATGATCGTCGAGTCGAAGACCGCGTCGGGACCGTCGGGGCCGATGCTTGCGGCGCCGGACGACGTGCCGGCGGCTCCGCCCTGGATCAGGTTGCCGGCGGTGATCAAGCTGTTGAAGATGCCATGCGGGACATCGACGCCCAGGATGTCCTTGCCGACTGCCAAGTCCAGCGACTGAACCCCGCCCTGGTTCGGGCTGCTGCCGAGCACCTGGAGGTTGCCGAGATTCACGCCGATGGCCACGTCGTTGGACCCCTTGCCGCGGAGGTAACCCTGCACGGCCAGCGAGTTGAGGCTCCCCCCGACCTGGATCGTGCCGCCACCCGAGGAGTCGACGTTGCCCGAGACGTTCAACGAACTGAGGTCGCGGCCGACGTTCAGGGCACCGCCGGTCGAGAGGATCATGTCGCCGCCGACGGTGACGCCGCCGCTCAGGTCGCGGTCGACCGTGATCGAGCCGCCGTTGGCGAGCACGAGGTTGCTGCCGACGGTCAATGGGTTGGTCAGGTCGCCCGCCACGTGGATCAAGCCCCCGTTGGCCACGCCGAGCCCGCCGCCGACCGTCAGCCCGCCGGTCTTGGCCCCGATCAAGAGCTGGCCGAGGTCGAGCAGTTCGGCCCCGACCTTGACCTGGCCGTTGCTCGCGAGCACGGCCCCCGGCGCGATGTCGAGCGCCGTGCCCGTGCTGACCGAGGCGGCCACGAGCTGATCGGCGACGGTCAACGTCCCGCCGACGGTCAACGCCCCGGGGATGTTCAGGGGTACGGTGGCCGTCGTGGTCATGTCTCCGCCGACGCTCAGGCTGGTGACGTTCAGGGGGCTGGCGTCGAGGAGACTCCCGCCGACCGTGAGGCCCCCCGCGATGTCCAGCGGCCCGCCTTCGAGCGTGAGGTTGCCGACGATCTGGGCCGGGTTCGTCAGGCCGCCCGCCACGACGATGCCGGCGTTCGGGCCGATCGTCGCGTCGCCGCCGATGCCAAGCTGGCCGAGGCTACCGGCGACCACGATCTGCCCGTCGGGGCCGAGGCCGGCGAAGGTCAGGTTCGAGGCCGAGCCTGCCAGCGAGAGCTTGCCATCGAGCACCGCCACATTCGTCTGGAACGAGCCGAGCTGGCCGGTGCGGACGTCGACCTGGCTCAGCTGGAGGATCGCGCCGGTGTCGCGGACGCGGGTCAGGACGGGGACGATGGTGACCTGGCTGCTGGAGGTCGTGCCGAAGAGCTTGATGGCCACGGTGTTGCGGCCCGAGGGGACGGCGCGGACGAAGCCGGGGCCGGTGACGGCGATCTGGTAGGCCGCTCCGCCCGCGGTGTGGATGAACTGGGTCGGGCCGATCGGTGGCTTCTTGACAGGCGCGGTCGAAGGGGTCGTCGTGAAACTGATGGCGCCGGGGATCTGCAGGCCCGTCTGCGGCGCCGCGGTGTTGCTTGTGCCCGTCGTCGTGGTGTTCGTGGTGGTGGTCGATCCATTCGCGTTATTCGTCGTCGTGCTCTGGCTGGTCTGGTTGGTCGCGGCGTTGGTCTGACTCGGGGTGACGCCCGTGGTGCCGGTCGTGTTCGTGACGGTCGCGGTCGGTGTGGTTGCGAAGGTCGTGGGGGTGGTCGTGAACGTGCCCCCGGTTGGGGCGGAGGTCAAAGGCGTACCCTGGGTCAGGGCGAGCGTGGTGCCACCCGCGGTGAGGGTGCCCGTATTCGTGACCGTGGTGGCCAGCAGCCGCCGGCCTTCGAGCGGCTCCAGGCGCGGCCGGGTAACTCGCCGCTTCTCGCGTCGATCGCTGAGCATCACCGCGCCTCCGTGCCCCCGCGCCGGGTCCGAGCCCCGACCTTCCCGGTCGTCGCCCACGCGGCCAACCCCCCTTGTCATCGGTGGCCGACCGTCTCGCCAATTAAGGAAAACCCGCGCATCCCGGCGGGATCGGCCGGGTCCGTCCCGCGGCCAACGATGGGCCGGGCCCGGTACACCCGGCCCGACCGACCTGCTACGATGACTCATGGGGCGTGACGATGGCCGAGGGGTCGTCCCGGCCGCCGGCCCCCGGACCGCGCATGGAACCTCCTTCGAGGCGAGAACGATGGCGCAAGCGACCTTGACCCGACCGGCCACACCCCCGACGATCCACCAGACGCGACTCCTCATCAATAATCAGTGGGTCGACCCCGCCGAGGGGGGGAGCTTCGACACATATAACCCGGCGACCGGCGAGGCGATCGCCCAGGTCGCCGCCGGCACGGCCACCGACGTCGACCGCGCCGTCCAGGCCGCCCGCGCCGCCCTGGAGAGCGGCCCGTGGGCCGGCATGGACGCCGCCGACCGGGGCCGCTTGATGTTCGACCTGGCGGACCTCGTCGAGGCCCATTCGCGCGAGCTGGCGACGCTCGAGGCCTTCAACTGCGGCAAGACCATCACCGACGCCGTCGGCGACCTCGAGGGGGTGGTCAACACCCTCCGCTACTACGCCGGCTGGGCCGACAAGATCGAAGGGCGGACGATCCCGGTCCGCGGCAACTTCCTGTCGTACACGATCCGCGAGCCGGTCGGCGTCGTCGGCCAGATCATCCCCTGGAACTTCCCGCTGTTGATGCTCGCCTGGAAGTGGGGCCCGGCGTTGGCCTGCGGCAATACCATCGTGCTCAAGCCGGCCGAGCAGACGCCGTTGACGGCGCTCCGGCTCGGCGAGCTAGCGATCGAGGCCGGGTTCCCCAACGGGGTGGTCAATATCATCAACGGCTTCGGCGAGACCGCCGGCGCCGCCCTGGTCGACCATCCCGGCGTCGACAAGATCGCCTTCACCGGCCACGTCGACACCGCCAAAATCATCCAGAAGCGGGCGGCCGACACCCTCAAGCGCGTCACGTTCGAGCTCGGCGGCAAGAGCCCCAACGTCATCTTCGCCGACGCCGACCTCGACGAGGCGGTCGCCGGCGCCTTTCACGCGATCTACTTCCACGGCGGTCAGTGCTGCACCGCCGGCAGTCGCCTGTTCGTCGAGGAGTCGATCCGGCCCGAGTTCGTCGCCCGACTGGCCGAGAAGGCCAATCGCCGCGTCCTCGGCGACCCGCTCGACCCGGCCACCGAGCAGGGGCCGCAGGTCTCGCGGGAGCAGCTCGACAAGATCCTCGGTTACGTCGACCTCGGCCGCCTCCAGGGGGCGAAGCTCGTCGCCGGCGGCGACCGCGTCGGCGACCGCGGCTTCTTCGTCAACCCGACGATCTTCGATGAGGTCCGCGACGACATGGCCATCGCCCGCGACGAGATCTTCGGCCCGGTCGTCAGCGTCCTGCCCTTCCGGGCCTTCGACGAGGTCGCTCGCCGCGCCAACGACACGAATTACGGCCTCGCCGCCGCCGTCTGGACCAAGGACATCGACAAGGCCCACACCTTCGCCAAGAGGGTCAAGGCCGGCACCGTCTGGGTCAACTGCTACCACGTCGTCGACAGCACCACCCCCTTCGGCGGCTTCAAGCAGTCGGGCCAGGGTCGCGAGAACGGCGAGGCGGCGCTCGAGCATTACACCGAGACCAAGACGGTGACGATCAAGCTCAACTCGTGACGGCCGACCGGGCCCTCACCCCGGCGCCGGGGTGAGGGCTTCCCTTGCGTCGTGCCGTTCGTGGTGGGACCCTCGGAGCGGGACAGGACACGATGAGGCGACCCGCGATCGTTCCCCCAATCCTCTTGCTCCTCGGAGGCGTCATGGAGGTCCCCCCGGCCTCGGGAGCCGATCGCAAGGCGGTCGACGCGGCGATGGTCGCGCGGCCGCCGGCGCCGGGGACGGTCGTGCCGGGCGCGATCGCGTTCACCCAGGACAGCAAGGCGATCACCTACCTGAAGTCGGAGTCGAACACCCTGAGCCGCGTCCTCTGGCGGGCGAGCGTCGACGGCCGGGGCGAGCCTCGCGTCGTCGCGCGGCCGCCGGGGCAGGGGGATACCGACGCGAACGTCTCACCCGAGGAGGCGTTGAGGCGAGAGCGGCAACGCCTGCGCGACACCGGCATCACCCACGCCGTCCGCGCCGCCGACGCGGATGTGACGATCGTCCCCCTCCGCGGCGACCTCTACCTCCTCCGCGGCGACGGCCCGCTCGTACGCCTGACCGA
>DASZMJ010000056.1:0-3269 GCA_035551935.1 Isosphaeraceae bacterium | reverse complement strand
CAACTCATTTACCTTTCAAGCGACATCGGCAAACAACAGCGTTTTCTATCTAAACCCGAAGCTCGGGGGCCCCGCCGACGCCGTGCTCGGGCCCAACCCGTCGAATGCCCTGTTCGTCTCGGACTACGGAGACGGCCGGATCTACCGGTATGCGTTGGGCTCCCCCGGCAGCAGTCCCTCGCCCACGCCGTACCTGAGCGGCCTGACGGCGCCGACGTACATGGCCGAGTTCACCAACGCGGGCGGGGCGACATTTACCGGCCACGCCGTCCCTGAGCCGTCGAGCCTCGTGCTCCTCGGTCTTGGCGCGACGGTCGGCCTGGTCGCCCGGCGCCGGCTCCGCCGGGCGAAGGCGGCGGCCTGAGCCGGCGTTCGAGACCGGGGGAGCGAGATCGAGAGGCGGCCCGATCGGGCCGCCTCCGGTCGTTTCGAGGACACCCGCGCGGCCCGTACTCTTGACAGGGCCGGGCGTCCGTGCGAGCCTCGACAGTCGTGCGATCTCGCCCCACCGAACCCGCCTTCGCCTCCGGCCCCGATGCCGGCCCTCCCGCCCGGAAGTTCCCCATGACGCGACCGACGCTCGCCCTCGCCGTCGTGCTCCTGGGCGCGACCTCAGCCCTCGCCGACGCGCCTCAGATTGCAGGCATTCAGCCCCTGGGCGTCCGCCGGGGCCTTGCGAGCGACGTGACAGTCTCGGGCACCAACCTGCTCGGCAACCCGCGGCTGATCGCCCCGTTCACGTTCAAGACGGCCCAACCCAAATCGCCCGGCGCCGACCCGGCGAAATGGACCTTCGCCGTGACCGTTGCCCCCGAGACGCCAGTCGGCGTCTACCTCGTGCGGGTGCGGACCGAGGACGGCCTGTCGAACCCGTTCCTGTTCGCCGTCGGTCAGGTCGAGCAGGTCGCGGAGAAGGAAGACAACAGCCGGTTCGAGGCGGCCCAGCCGATCCCGTCGCCGAGCGTCGTCGAGGGGACGTCGGCCGGCGCCGACGTCGACTACTTCCGCTTCCCCGGCAAGAAGGGCCAGCGGATCGTCGTC
The DNA here is from genome assembly GCA_035551935.1 of Isosphaeraceae bacterium. Classification (GTDB taxonomy): domain Bacteria; phylum Planctomycetota; class Planctomycetia; order Isosphaerales; family Isosphaeraceae; genus DASZMJ01. The sequence goes on along the minus strand of DASZMJ010000056.1, from coordinate 2,228 downwards.
GACGCCCAGTGCGCGCGGATCGGCTCCGGCGTCGACCCGCAACTCCGGCTGATGAGGGCCGACGCGAGCCACAAGTACATCGCCTCGGCCGACGACACGGCCGGCCTGCTCACCGACGCCCGGATCGCCGCCGACCTGCCCGAGGACGGCGACTACGTGGTCGAGCTCTCCGACACCCGCTACCAGGGCGGCGCGCGGCCCGTCTACAGGCTGGTCGTCGGCGAGCTGCCGGTCGCGGACGAGGTGTATCCGCTCGGCGGCCGCCGGGGCGAGACGACCGGCTTCGAGCTGCGGGGCGGGACGATCGGCGGGGTGCGGCTCGGCGTCGCGCGGGCCGAGGCGCCGCGGGGGCTGGAGGTCTTCCACGCCCGGTTCACGGGGCCGATGCTCGGGCTCGGGACCCCGTGGGACATCGAGTCGGTGCCGACCCTGGCCGTCGACGACTACCCCGAGGTCCGCGAGGCCGCCGACCCCAAGGCCCCGCCGGCCCGGGCCACGCCCCCGGTCGTGCTGAACGGGCGGATCGAGTCGAAGGGGGACGAGGATGCGTTCGTCCTGGCGGTCACGCCCGGCCAGCGGCTCCGGCTCGACGTCTCGGCGGCCGACCTCGGCTCGGCGCTCGATGGCGTGCTTCAGATTCGCAAGCCCGACGGCGCGGTGCTCGCCACGGCCGACGACACGACGGCCCCGGCTCAGGGGAAGATGAAGGGAAAGAAGGCCCCGGCCGTGGTCTCGCCCGACCCGTCGCTCGACTTCACCGTGCCCGGCGGCGTGAGCGAGATCGTCGTGGCCCTGCGGGACCTCAAGGGCGAAGGCGGGATCGGCTATCCGTACCGGATGACGGTCGAGCCGATCGTGCCGTCGTTCGACCTGGCGCTGAACGATTCGCAGATCAGCATCCCCAAAGGCGGCTCGGCCGCGATCGGGGTGACGATCGCGCGCAAGGGGTACGACGGGCCGATCACGCTGGATATCGCCAACCATCCGCCGGGCCTCTCGGTCCGCACCGGCCTGGTCGGCGCGGGGCGGGCGGCGGGCGCGTTCACGGTGGCCGCGGCGCCCGACGCCGGGTTCGATGGGGTGGAACTGGAAGTCGTCGGCCGGGCGCCAGGGCCGTCGGGACCGCTGGTCGTCACCGGGTCGAAGCTGCTGGTCTTCGCCCAGCAGGGCGGGACGGCGGTGGGCGGCAACCCGGCGCCCTCGCTGCCGACGAACGTCCTGACCCAGGTCGGCCTCCCGGCCGCCACGGCCCTGCCCCCGGCCCTGACCCTGGAGACGCCGTCGACGCCGGTCGAGGTCGTCCACGGCTACGGCGGCGCGGTGCCGATCAAGGTCACGCGTCCCAAGGGGGCCGAGGGTGCCTTGACGGTCACCCCCCTGCCCCCGCCGGCCGGCTTCGCGGTCCCGAACGCGACGATCGGGGACAAGGCCGCCGAGGGCTCGGCGCCGGTGAGCGCCGCGCTCGAGGCGCCGCTGGGGATGTCGACGATCGTCCTGACGGCCAAGGGGAAGATCGGCGGCAAGGACCGGACGCTCGCCCTGCCGGCCGTCACGGTGGACGTCGTCCGCCCGGCCTCGGTCGAGCTGGCCCCGACGCTCGACGTGAAGCCCGGCTCCTCGGTCGAGGTCAAGGGGAAGCTCGTCCGCAAGGGCGCCTTCAAGGAGCCGGTGACGGTCAAGATCGAGGGGCTGCCCGCCGGCCTCTCGGCGACCCCGGCGACCGTGCCTCCCGACAAGTCGGAGTTCGCCGTCAAGCTCGTCGCCGACCCCAAGGCCCCGGCCAGCTCGGCCAATGCCCGCGTCGCGCTCGCGTTCCAGGTCAACAAGAAGGATTACCCGACGCCCCCGGCGCCGCTGGCGGTGAAGGTCGTCGCGGCGAAGTGAGCCCGATCGGTAGGAGCCCGAGAGAGATGAGCCAAAGCCTCCGCGTCGTCCTCGCATCCCTCGCCCTGCTCATCGCGCCGGCCTTCTGCCGCGCTGACGACGCCACGGCGAAGGATGCCATCCTCGTCGAGATCGACCCGTCCGGGGCGCTGAAGATCGATGGCGAACCGTTCAAGGGCGACGTGACGCCGGCCGCGCTCAAGGCGAAGTTCCAGTCGATCCGGGACAAGACCGGCCGCAAGGCGATCGTCCTGATGTCCGACGTCTCGAAGCCCCAGCGAGCCTCGGCCCTCGTCGTCGAGGCCGCCGATGGGGCCGGGATGGCCGTCAAGCTCGCGAAGCCG
>DASZMJ010000055.1:0-9951 GCA_035551935.1 Isosphaeraceae bacterium | reverse complement strand
GGTGTCCGGGTCGCCGCCCAAGAGATGAAGCGCTACGAGGCCCGCCTGCAACGCTCGATCACCCTCCCCAAGTACGACATCACCATCAAGCCGGTGAAGAATAAATCGTAGGTATAGCATTTACTGCCGGACGCCTAAGTCCCCGGTTCCTGGTGGAATGGAATCAGCGCATTATCGACTCGATAGGTATGCTGCCCCGGCACCGGGACGACGGGAGTGCCGAACGCGTCGCAACAGGGCTCAACACGAGCCGGCGGGCGTCGTTCCTGCTGACTACTACCCAGGGAGGAGACGATGTTCGGACTCGTTCGACACCGAGGACTCGTCGTCGCGACGCTCTTCCTCGCCTTGTTTACAGCCCCCGCTCGTGCCCAGGGACAGGAGGGCGATCTCGCGAAGCAGGGGACGCTGGCCCGGACCCCGGACACGACCCAGAAGAAGCGCCAAGGGGTGCGGTCGGATTCGCAACGGCTTGCTGATGAGAGTGTGAAATTCAAACGAGACGTGGAAATCAGTCTGAAGGCGAGCAGTCTTCGCTCCAGAGCCTACGACTATCTGCGAGTAGGGCGTTACTCGCTCGCCCTCCCACTGTTCAACGACGTGGCCGGCGAGCGGGTCAAGCTCTCAAGAAACTACGATCGAGGTGACACCGAGCAGAACTTCGGGTTCGCCGAGGCCGCCGTCGGCGAGGACTACGGGAGGGCGGAACGCCTCCTGAAGCGGGCGATTGAGTATGACACCGTTTTCTCGTTCGGCGAAGGCAACCGTTTCGTCGCCTGGAGTTATCTCGGCCTGGGCTTCGTCGACGCGGCGCAGGCCAGTTACGATGAGGCCGATCAAAATTACAGTCACTTCATCAAATGTATCAATAAAGTGGATACGCTCAGGGTCGGAAAGATCCACCTGAAAGCCCACGGCCACCTCGGGCTCGCGAGCGTCGCGCTGGCCCGCGGCCGACTCGGTGACGCCGAACGGGAACTGAAGATCCCGCTCCTGGTCCTCAAGGAGAAGCAGGCCGACGAGAAGCACCCCGTCTTGGCCGCGCACACGCGGATCGTCCTCGGCCAGCTCCGCGACCTCCAGGGCCGGCCGGACGAGGCCGAGCGGGACTTTCGCCGCGCGCTGGCGGTCGCCCGGACGCTGGGCCCCGAGCACCCCATGGCCGCGTTCTGCCTCGATGGCCTGGGCGAGCTCGACCTGAAAGCCGGCAAGCCCGACGACGCCGAGAGACTCTTCAAGGAGGCGTTGGCCCTCCGCGAGAAGACGCTGGGGAAGGAACATCGCGATCTGGCCTACAGCCTCGACGGCCTTGGCCGCGTCGCCGCCGCTCACGGCGACTGGGCCGCGGCCGAGCCGTTGCACGGCCGGGCCCTGGCAATCCTTGAGAAGTGCCTCGGGGTCGAGCACCCCGACATCTCGGCCGTCGCCTCGCATCGCACCGCGGCGTTGCGGAGGCTCGGCCGTGACATCGAGGCGAGGGCGCTAGATCGTCGCATCCGGCCGCGGGCCGACGCGGGTTTTCCGGGCCGACTCCTGGCGATACCAGACGATCTCTTCTGTCGGTCCTGCGAACAGAGGGACAAATAAAGAAGGAAAAGATGTCATGAATCGATAATATGTTCACTTAATCATTAATTCGGTTCCCGCCACCTTATCCCCCCTCCAGTCCGCCTCGAAGTTCGCCCCATCGCCTTGACCCTCTCCGGAGAAGTGACGCGTGCTGGGTGCCGAGTCTGCGGGCGAGCGGGCCGCGGCCGCAAGCCCCCCGCGCGCATCGCCTCGCCTGGCGCCTGGCGCCCGGCGCTTTTCCCTGGACTCCGCCTCGACCCCGGCGAATAATAAAGAGGACACGTTTGGGCTTGTGGGACTTCAGGAATTGACAGGAGTCGCCGCGAGCCCTTCCGCCCTCCCGCGACGCCCTCCCCGCGTCGGTCGGTCCGAGGCCGGGCCGGGGCACCGAATCGGCCGGGCGCCGGCGTGTCGGGGAGGTCGCGATGTCGCGGTCCTTGTCGATGGTGGCCCTGAGCCTCGTCGTGACGATCGGTGGCCTGCTCGGGCCGGCGGCGACCCCCGCGCAGGCCCAGGGGGCGCTCGGCGCGGCCGGCACCGCCGGCTACCGCGTGACGCGGCCGACCTGGACGCCCGCCGCACCCGCCCAGGTCCGTCGCTATTACACCTACGACCCCGCTGCCCGGCGGTACTTCTACTACGACGTGCCCGTCCGGCGCCCGTATTCCTACGACGCCCGGACCCGGCGGTACTACGATTACGCCCCCGCGAGCCGCGTCACCTACTCGTACACCTATCCCACCCCTTACCCCGCCGGTGTCCGCCGCCCCGGCCCCGGCATGTTCAACGGCCCCCGCCGCGCCGCCGGCATCGGCGCCCAGGGCGCCGACGGCCGCGCCAACCCCGACGAATGGATCGGCCGCTGAGCCCCGCTCCCCCGGCCCGGCCCCGGGGCTGGACCCCGCCGCGCCGAGTGTGTATAATGATAAGGACATATCTTTTTATATAAGACATCTATAACATAATGATATCTTCACTTTTCAACCTACCCGCCCACGCCTGAGCCCCTTCCCCGCGACGGTCGGAAGGCCCGGCGGTCGGGCCGGGGGGCGAGAGCGGGAAAGGGGTCAAGAGCGGGAAAGGGTCAGGAGCCGTTCCTGACACCCCTGCCGCCGTAGCGGTAGCCTTTCCGGGCATAAACCGACCGCGAGCGACCCGGACGCCGGTCGGCGTCCGAGCGGCGCAGCCGCGAGAGGTCGCTCAACACGATCGGGATCGTCCCCCGACCTCAAGCCTCCCGGTCTCCGATCCAGGCCCCTGGCCCGGGGCTTCGGACATGGGACCGTCGGGCCTTTTTCCCGGAATTGCTGCCGGTTTTCGGCCGGGATTCCAACTATGGGGGTAGCGGCTCCTCGCGGGAGGGGCGTGCTGCGCGCCGGGTCTTTGTGGGGGAGAGCCGAGGGCCAAGGGCAAATGGCAGAGGGCAAATGGCAGAGAGCAGAGGGCAGAGGGCGGAGGTCCGTGCGCGAAACGAACCCACCGCGCGCCGCGCGGAACGAACCGACGGGCCGGTTCGGTTCACTTCGTGGAGGGGCCGGGGGACGGGGATCAGGGGACGGGAAAAGCGGCGACGAGGTCGGCGCGGCGCGAACCAAAGCCACTTCGGCGGGCGCCGCGGCGCGAAACAAACCCACTTCGGCGAGCGGCGCGGCGCGAACCAAAGCCACTTCGGGATGGGGGCCGGGGACGAGGTCGGCGGCGAGGCGATGCGCCGGCGCGGAATGGACCGAAGACGCCCTCGACCCCCGGTCCATCGCCGTTCGGAACGAACCGAACGGGACACTGGGAGGGCTGGGAAACTCATGCGGGCAACGGGCCCCGATTCGGAACGAACCGAACGGCGCGCTGGGGGATCTGGGCCATCTCTGCCGAGGGAAGGACCCGGCGCGGAACGAACCGAAGACGGGGGCTTCGGCGCCGAAACCGAACCCAATCCGGGCCGCGGCGCCGTCAAAACGAACCCAATCCCGGCGAGGCCCGGTCGGAAAAACGAACCCAATCCCGGCACCGGGCGCGCAAGCGAGCGGCGCCATCAAGGTTTGGGGAGGACCCTCCGGGGAGATGGGGGATGGGCCGATGGGGTTGGAGGTTGGCCGACCTCGGCGCGGAACGAACCCAACGATCGCCCGGCCCGAGCTCCCACCGAACGAACCCACGGGCCGGTTTCGTTCACGTCGCGGGGGCGGGCCGGGGCCGTTCGATCGGGCGACTCGACTCGTCGAGATTCCGCCGAGGCGTCGGTGGGCGCGGCTCGGGGTTGTGGGAAAAAGGGGCCTCGGGTATGGTGGGCGCGCACATCGTCGGGGATGGCCCTTGGGAGCGAGGGCGGCGTCCCCGGTCCCGCGGCGACGAGCCCGCGAGCCCTCCCCTTCGAAGGTAGCCACCATGACGGAGCCGGGCGCGCGGCCGACCCTGGGCCGGTGGACCCGCCTGGGCATGGGGATCGCGGCGGCGGCCCTGGCGCTGGTGCTGGGGGTGGCGCGGCGGCTCGAGCCCGACCCGAGGGGCTACGGCACCCACCGGCAGCTCGGCCTGCCGCCGTGCGCGTTCCTGGCGATGACCGGCCGCCCGTGCCCGTCGTGCGGGATGACGACGGCCTTCGCCTGGTCGTCGCGGGGACGATTCGGCCGGTCGTGGCGGGCCAATCCCGCCGGGGCGATCCTGGCCCCGGCCTGCGTCGCGATGATCCCCTGGCTCGTCGTCGGCGCCCTGCGGGGGCGCCCCTGGGGGGCCCGGACCCTGGAAGGCCCCCTGACCGCCCTGCTCGTGGCCGCGGTGGCCCTGGGCCTGCTGTCCTGGACCGTTCGCCTGCTCCAAAATCAAGGGAGGGCGTTATGACGACGCCTCGATCGCTCGCAAGGACGCTCCGGCCGGTCGCCGGCCTGGCCCTGGCCGCCGGCCTGCTGGCCGTCGCCGGCTGCAACCCGCAGACGTTCTTCTTCCTCCAGCCGAACAACCCGTCGATCCCGCGCTCCGCCACCGACCTCGACCTCAAGGGCAAGCGGGTCGTCATCCTGACGCACGCCGCCGCCGACACCACGCTGAACTCCCCGGGCATCGACCTGGAGATCGCGCAACGCCTGGCCTCGATCCTCCGCAAGAAGGTCAAGAAGATCGACGTCGTCGACCCCGACAAGGTCCGCTCGTGGGCCGAGGACCACCCGTCGTGGACCAAGCCCTCCGAGGCCGCCGAGAAGTTCGAGGCCGACGTCGTCGTCTACCTCGAATTCGACCGCTTCTCGCTCGAAGACTGGCGCAGCCCCGGCCTCTTCGAGGGCCGCTCGACGGTCCAGGTCAAGGTCACCGAGATGGAGTACCCCAAGGACGACAAGGGCCGGCCCAACAAGTCCAAGCCCCGCGAGCCGCGGGAGGTCGTCAACGACACCAAGGAGACCGCCTACCCGAAGCATCAGGGCGCCATGGCCCCCAGCAACGAGGTCAGCCGCTCCGTCTTCAGGTCCAAGTTCGTCACCGAGGTCGTCAAGGACATCTCCGGCATCTTCGTCGACCGCGACATGGGCGACGACATCCAGGACACGAAGTTCTGAGGGCCGATGGCCCATGATAAATGAACAGATGAGCGATGACGAACTCGATCTGATCGACGCGGCGCGGCGGGCGGCGGGGGGGGCGTATTGCCCGTACTCGAGGTTCCGCGTCGGCGCGGCGATCCGGGCGGGCGGGGCGATCTTCACGGGCGCGAACGTGGAGAACGCCTCGTACGGCCTGACGATCTGCGCCGAGCGCGCCGCGGCGTTCGCGGCGGTCCTGGCCGGTGCCGGGCCGTTCGAGGCCGTCGCCGTCGCCTGTGTCGACGCCCCCGAGGGGGCCGGCCCGGGCCTCCTGATGCCCTGCGGCGCCTGCCGGCAGGTGCTCGCCGAGTTCGCCGGGCCGGCGACGCCCGTCCTCGTCGATCGCGCCGGCGTCTTCCGCCTCGACGAGCTCCTGCCGCACGCCTTCCGGCTCGGCTGACTTGTTGAAATCGCTTGCGCATGACGACGCCCCGGCGCCCTCGAATCGAGGGCGCCGGGGCGTGTCGCATCCGCCGAATGTTGGGCTTCAACGCGGGGCGGTGGTCGTCGTGGCGGCGCCGGCCGGCTGGGCGCCGGTGCGGGTGGAGCGGATCAGGTTGGCCGGCGAGTTGGCCGGCTCGGGGACGGCCAGCATGCGGAGCTGGCTCATGATGATCCGCTCGGCGGTCTGGGCCTCCTGCGGGGTGATCTGGCCGTCGTTGTTGGCGTCGACGATCTGGAAGGCGATGTGGGCCGGGCCCATGATCGCCTTGTCGAACTCGGCCTGGCTGATGGCGCCGTTGTGGTCGGCGTCGGCGGCCTGGAAGGCGGCCTGGGCCGCGGCGCGGGCGGCGCCGATGACCGCCGCGTTCAGCTCGGCGGGGCTGAGCTCGCCGTCGCGGTTGGTGTCGGCGACCTGATACAGGCTCGTCACGCCGTTCTGGACCGCCTTGCGGACCTCGGTCGCCTGGAGCTGCTTGTCGTTGTTGCTGTCGAGCAGGTCGGCGATGGCGCGGAGCGGGTTGGCGTTGGTCGCCTTGCCGCCGGCGTTGCCCTCCGCGTCGTTGCCGTGGGCGGCCGGCGCCTGCCGGAGCCGCTCGACCAGGAGCCGGAGCATCGGCTTCTGCCGCAGCAGCGACTCGCGGGCGGCGCGGGCCTCTTCCTGGCTGATGGTGCCGTCGCCGTTGGCGTCGGCGCGGAAGAAGAAGCCGCCGACCAGCAGGTTGCCGACGTCCACGGCCTCTTTCTGGGAGATCAGGTTGTCGTTGTTGGTGTCGGCGAGCTTGAAGAGCATCTTGGCCGTGTCTTGGATGTCCGACAGGCTGTCGATCGGGCCCGGCAGGTCGCCCGGCTCGCGCTGGGCCGCGTTGCCGGCCGGCCGCTGGACGACCTGCACCGGCTGGGCCGCCTGCTGGCCGCGGGCGCCGGCCACCATCGTCAAGAACCCGAGGCCCGCCGCGGCGAGCCCTTGCAGTCGCGTCATCTTCATATCTCGGAACCTCCTGACCAGCCCCTGCTCGAGGGCGATCAACGCGGGCGCGTCCTGGGGGCCGTTCCGCTCGGCCTGGCACACCCGACGGTCTCGACCCCGGCCAGTGCAATGAGGATGCCAGCCCGATCGGCACCGGCTTGATCGGTCGCCGGGCCCATGCGGGCTTTCCCCACTCCTCCGTTTTTTACCAGATTGAACTCCGATATTACGATTCAAGCATTCGTATCGGATGCGGTAGGCAGTCCGACGAAGGTCGACGCGCAGCCGGCTGCCGCGCGTGACGGGATGGGGGGTTCGGTTCAGCGGTGGAACTGGCCGCGGCCGACGGCGGGGAAGGCGTCGCGGATGTGCTCGACGGCCGGTGCCCCGCGCCCCTCGGGCCAGACCAGGGCGACGACGTCGAAGCGGCAGCGGCACTCCAGGAGGCCGTGTTCCTTGAGGAATCGCAAGGCCGCCAGCGTCAGCCGGCGCTGCTTCTCGGGGGTCACGGCCTCGGCCGGGCTCCCCGAGGCGCGGGTCTTGACCTCGACGAAGACCAGCGTGTCCCCCTCTCGGGCGATCAGGTCGATCTCGCCGAGCGGGGTCCGATACCCCCGGGCCAGGACCCGGAGCCCCTGGCGTCGGAGGTATTTCGCCGCGGCCCGCTCGCCGCGGTCGCCGAAGAGGCGGCTCCAGACCGCTCGCGTCGATGGTGTCATCTCGTCGTGGTCCGGTTCAGCGGCCGACGCCCAGGCTCCGCTCGACGTCGGCCCCCTCGGAACTCCAGGCACCTCGCCGGTAGTTGCCCTTGAAGAAGCCCTTCGAAGCCGAGTCGGAGTCGGCGTCGTCGGAGTACTTGATGACCGGCTCGTCGGCCTTCTTGTCCGTCGCATCGGCCGCCTTGGCCGTGTTTGTCCTCGTCTTGCCCGGCAGGATGCAGCCGGGAAGGGCCGCGACGATCGAGCCGGCCCAGAGCGCCCGCAAGGCTTGGCGACGCGTCATCGCGAACGGCCCCCGTTGGTCCGAGTCGGGAACGGTCCCGGAAAGGGATCGGGGCGGCATCGTGCCAGAACCCGCGAGGGGTGTCTAGGCCGGTTCACCTTCGGGTTGGGGATCGGGATCGCGGCCCCAGCCCAACGCCAGGGCCGCCACGCCGACGATCGGCAAGAGGCCGACGACCACGAAGACCGGGCCGAATCCGCCGGTCGCGTCCTTGACCCGGCCGGCCACCGGCAGGAACGCGGCCGCGAAGAGGTTCCCCATGCCGCCGAGGATGCCCACGACCAGGCCCGTCCGCTGCGCCTCGACTTCCTGGCAGAAGCCGAAGTAGTTGGCCATGAACGCGGCCGTCCCGAAGGCCATCACCGCCAGGAGGATGACGACGGTGGCATCGCCCCGGACGCCGCCGACCCACGCCCCGGCGCTGATCAGCGCCGCGCAACCGGCCATGACGATCCCCCGCGCCTTGCTCGGCGAGAGCCCGGCCCGCGCCAGCCGTCGCGACAGGGCGCCGCCGCCGAGGTTGCCCAGGTCCGCCACGAGGAAGACCAAGGCCGTCAGGCCCGCCACCGCCAGGTCGCGCGGCTCACCCCTGCCCGCCATCAGCCGCCTGCCCCCGACTCGCCCCACCCACGCGGCGATCGCGGTCAGGTCGCGGTCGTCGCGGAGGTACGTCGGCAGCCAGTTGACCAGGAAGTGCCAGCAGACGTTGACCGAGATCGAGACGACCACCATGACCCAGAACCGTCGGCGCCGGATCAGCTCGCCGAGTCCCTCGGCCCAGCCCGCCCCCTCGAGCCACCTCGTCGGCAAGGCCCGCGCGACGACCAAGGGACCCACCATCAAGACGGCCACCGACCACCAGATCGCCGTCTGGCCGAATCGGAACGCCCCGAGCGCCAGCAATCCCGCCACGACGACCAACGACCCGAACGCCGCCCGCGCCGGCCCCGCCAGACCCGACTTCGGCCCCCCTCGCTCGACGTCCTCCCCCTTGCCGGCGATTGCCGCCCCGCGCCGGCCCCAGGTCAAGGCCAACCAGAGCGCGACCCAGACGAACCCCAAAGCCCCGACCGCCACGAACGCCGACCGCCAGCCGAATCGCGCGGCCAGGAGCGGCACCACCAAGGGAGTCACGACCGCCCCGACCGCCGCCCCCGAGTTGAAGATGCCGTTGCCCAGCCCCCGGTCCCCCGGCGGCAAGACCCGACCCGTCACCCGCAACGCGCACGGCCAGTTGAACGACTCCCCGAGCCCCAGCAACGCCCTCAACGCGAGCAAGGCCCCCACGCTCGGCGCCAGGGCCGTCGCCATCCCCGCCAGCGACCAGAACGCCACCGCGCCTGCGTACGTCCGCCGCACGTCCCAGCGATCGGCTAGGTAGCCCGCCGGCACCTGGAAGAAGGCGTACGCCAGGGAGAATGCCGCCAGGATCTGGCCGTACCGCTCGTTGTCGAGCCGGAACTCGCTCTTGACCTGCGGCCCCACCAGCGACATCGTCTGGCGGTCCATGTAATTGATCAGCGTCGATACGAACAGCACCCAGCAGAGCCCCCAGGCCCAACGCCCCGGCCCCGCGCGATCGTCCCCCCCGCTCGTCGTCGTCAACGGTCTCAGCCCCTCAGATCCAGAAGAACTTCGCCACCTCCGCTCGGCAGCCCGGCAGGTGCGGCTCGGCCGCGATCTCCTGCGACTCGTTGAACCGGACCGGCGGCTCGCCGGGCCGGTAGACGCAGACGGTCCGGAAGACCGGGTTCACGACCCAGACGATCGCCACACCGAAATCGAGAGAGAGGGCCACCTTCTCATCAATTCCCTCTTGCTTATCCGACGGCGAGAGAATCTCGACAGCCAGGATCGGCACGCCCTCGAAAAAGGGCGACCCCGACTCCTTCGCGGCAACCTCGGCCGAGACATACGCCACGTCGATACCGACCGTCGTATCCGGGTTCCGGCCGAGACGGAACCCCGCTTCACCCGAGACGACGACGCCTCACGAGTCGGGCTGAGTCTCGAGCCAGCTTTCGAGCAAATGTGCGATCCGGGTTTCGCCTCGACTCTGGCGTCGATTTCGCCTGGTCATCGGCCGTTCTCGCAGTTGACCGCGGATCAGCTCGCGATCGACGCCATTTTCCGGGAGTGCGAGCAACGCCTCGGTGGTCATCAGGGCCGGGGATTCGGTCGCGAACATCGTTCAGCCTCCTCGATCTCCGACGATTCTACCCCACGCCGATGACGACAGCAGCGCAAAAAGCGAACGCCCCGGGCTTCGAGATCTCGAAGCCCGGGGCGTTCTTGGATGACCCCGGCGATGACCGACTTTCGCGCTTGGGGCACTATCATGGGCCCGGCGGGCTTAACGGCCGTGTTCGGGATGGGAACGGGTGTGGCCCCGCCGGT
>DASZMJ010000054.1:0-1652 GCA_035551935.1 Isosphaeraceae bacterium | reverse complement strand
CGCGCACGTTCGTCGTCGGCGATCGGCCCGAGTCGGTCGAGGCCGAGCCGAACAACGCCCCGGCGCAGGCCAACGCGATCGCCCTGAACTCGGTCGTCAATGGCGAGTCGGCGGGCGCCGACGTCGATTGCTTCGCCTTCGAGGGGCGGAAAGGGCAACGCGTCTTCCTCGACCTGGCGGCCGAGCGGGTCGAGAGCCGGCTCGACGGCACCTTGCGCGTCGACGGGCCGACCGGGGAGGAGATCGCCGAGGACCGCGACTCCTTCGGCACCGACCCGTTCCTCGACCTGACCCTGCCGGCCGACGGCCGATACGTCGTCAAGGTCCACGACATGACCTTCGTCGGCTCGCCCGACCACGGCTATCGCCTGACCCTGCACGACGGCCCGCACCTCGACGCGATCGTGCCGGCCGTGGCCGCGCCGGGGGTTCCCAGGACGTTCACGCTCCTGGGCCGAAACCTCGGCGGGACCGCCGTGCCGGGGATGACGGTCGAGGGCCGGCCGCTGGAGAAGATCGAGGTCGCGATCACGCCCCCGCCGGGCGAGCCCGACCCGGCCGACCCGTCGCGAGGGCTCGTCCCGTCCCCGGCCGCCCCTCGGCGCGGGTTCGAATACGCGTGGCGCGGGCCGAACGGGACCTCGAATTCCGTCTTCGTCGCCGAGGCCGCCGATCCGGTCCTGATCGAGGCCGAGCCGAACGACGACGAACACCCGCAGGCCGTGACCCTCCCGTTCGACCTCTCCGGCACCTTCGGCGCCCCGGGCGACCTCGACGTCTACCGATTCCCGGCGCGCAAGGGCGAGGTCTGGTGGATCGAGGCGGGCGCCGAGCGGCTCGGGTCGCCTGCGGACCCGGTCTTCGTCGTCCAGAAGGTCGTGCCGAACGGGCCGCCGCAAGACCTGGCGACGGCCGAGGACGCGACCGGCCCGGCCCGCTCGGCCCGGTTCGACACCGCGACGGTCGATGCCCTGCTGCGCTGGGTGGTCCCCGAGGACGGGACGTACCAGGTCGCGATCAACGACCTGTTCGCCTCCCAGCGCGGCGATCCGAGGCTCATCTACCGGCTCAACATCCGACCCGAACGGCCCGACTTCCGCCTGATCCTCGTGCCGGAGGACACCAAGCAGACCGACGCCGTGACCGTCGGGGCCGGCGGGCGGGCCGCGGCCTCGGTGATCGCCTGGCGTTCCGACGGCTTCAACGGCCCGATCCGCGTCGAGGCGCGCGACCTGCCCCCCGGCGTCCGTTGCGATCCGGTCGTCATCCCGTCGGGCCAGGTGGCCGCGACGGTCGTCTTCGAGGCGGCCGACGACGCGAAGCCGGCCGTCGGCCCGGCGCGGCTGGTCGGCCTGGGCCGCTGGGGCGACCGCAAGGAATCGCTCCGCTACGTCCGCGGCGCCTCGACGCTCGGCCCCGACCTGGAACGCGAGGTGCTCGGCGGCGGCATGATCTGGCCGCCGACGAACTCGCAACAGCCCCCGGTCGTCGCCCCGGCGCGACTGACGCGCGGGTTCATCCTCGCCGTCGGGTCCCCCGCGCCGTTCACCCTGTCGGCCAAGCCGGCCGACTGGATCGTCGCCCAGGGGCAGCCGCTCAACCTGGAATTCACGCTGTCCCGCCGCGCCGGGTTCGTCGAGGGCGTCGCCGTC
>DASZMJ010000053.1:0-3195 GCA_035551935.1 Isosphaeraceae bacterium | reverse complement strand
GACCCAGATCCGCCCGCCCATCAGCGCGACCAGCCGCGCCGAGATCGTCAGGCCCAGGCCCGTCCCGCCGTACCGCCGCGTCGTCGACCCGTCCGCCTGCTCGAAGGCGCGGAAGACGGCCTCGCGGCGGTCGGCGGGGATGCCGATCCCTGTGTCGCGGACGGCGAAGGCCAGGGTCACACCGCCCTCGGCCGACGCGGCGTCGGCATCGACCGAGACGACGACCTCGCCGCGCTCGGTGAACTTGATCGCGTTGCCGACGAGGTTGACCAGCACCTGGCGGAGCCGGTGCGGGTCGCCGAGCAGGACGTCGGGCGCGCCCGGGGCGATCCGGCAGGCCAGCTCCAGGCCCCTCTCGTGCGCCCGCGGGGCGAAGGCGCGGAGCGTGTCGTCGAGCAGGGCGCGGAGGCCGAACGGGGCGGGGTCGAGCTCGAGCTTGCCGGCCTCGATCTTCGAGAAGTCGAGGATGTCGTCGATGACCGTCAGGAGCGCCTCGGCCGACGACCGGATCGCGGCGACGTACTCGCGCTGCCGGGGGTCCAGGGGGGTGCCCAGGGCGAGCTCGGCCATGCCCAGGACGCCGTTCATGGGCGTGCGGATCTCGTGGCTCATGTTGGCGAGGAACTCGGCCTTGGCCCGCGCGGCGGCCTGGGCCTCGTCGCGGGCGTGGCGCAGCTCCTCCTCGTGCCGCTTCAGGTCGGTGATGTCGGTGAGCAGGCAGACGGTCCCGCACTCGCTGGTGGCGAACTCGCCGACCCGCGACCAGCGCCCGCCGACGCCGATCTCGTAGCTCGATCCCTTCCGGTTGCGGAAGTGGTCGAGCCGCCTCGCGACGCGCTCCTCCTCGTCCAGGCCGAGATCGGCATCGGGCGGATAGGACCGGGCTGCGGCGCGGATGATCGACTCGTACGTCGTGCCGGGGGCCGTCAGGTCGGCCAGTGCCGGGTACATGGCGCGGAAGCGGCGGTTGCAGATCACCAGCCGCTCGTCGGCGTCGAACATGACCAGGCCGGCGTCGAGGCTCTCGATGGCGTCGGCGAGCTGGGTGCGGGCGCGGGCGAGCTCGGCCTGGTCGTGGCGGCGCTGGGTCACGTCCTCGGCCGAGCCGAGGACCTGGACGACGCGGCCGTCGCCGTCGCGGAGGAAGGGCGTGTCGCGGCTGCGGAGCCAGCTCCACAAGTCGTCCTCGTGACGGATCCGGTACTCGACCTCGTGGACCTCGCCGTCGGTGGCGACGGAGAGCGCTCGCTGATGCGCCTCGATCCGCGGCATGTCGTCGGGGTGGACCAACAACCGGACCGACTCCGAGCCCATCGCCTCGATCCGCTCGACCGTGATGCCGGTGATGTCGGCGATCCGGCTGTTGGACCAGGTGTTCCGCTGGCCCCGCAGGTCGAAGACGTAGAGCCCCAGCGGGACGGTGCCGGCGATCCGCTCGATGAACCGCCGCTCCTCCTCGGCCTTCCGCTCGGCGAGGACCCGCGGGGTGATGTCCTGGATCTGCGAGACGAAGTGGATCGGGCGGCCGGCCTCGTCGCGGAGCAGCGAGACGCCCAGGACGGCGTGGATCGTCCGGCCGTCGCGGTGGGCGTACCGCTTCTCCATCTGGTACGTGTCGATCTCCCCATCGAGGACCCGGCGGACCAGGGCGAGGTCCTCGGCGAGGTCGGCTGGATGGGTGATCGACTGGAAGTCGCGCGCCAGCAGGTCGCCCTCGTCGCGGCCGAGCATCTCGCACAGGGCGCGGTTGACCTTGAGGATCCGGCCGTCGGGGGCGACCAGGGCCATGCCGACGGCCGCCGCCTCGAACGAGGCGCGGAAGCGGCCCTCGCTCTCGCGGAGGACGGCCTCGGCACGGCGGCGCTCGCGGACCTCGCGCGCCATGGCGTCGCAGAGGCCGAAGACGACGACGAGCGTCCCGCCGAGCAGGGCGAGCAGCACGGCCGGCGCGTTGCCGGAGTGGCGGGCGGCCTCGCGCCTCCAGGCCGCGAGCCGGTCTCGCTCGGCCCGCTCGACGGCCTCGGCCAGCCCGACGATCTCCAGCTTGAGCCGCTCGCCCACGCCCGAGCGGACCAGCTCGGCCGCCTCGTCGCGGCGGCCCGCGTCGTGCAGCTCGATCGTCCGGCCCATCTCGGCGAACTTCTCCGCGGCCGCGGCGCGGGCCTGCTCCAGGGCCTTGCGCTCGACGTCGCGGCCGGCGTATTGCCGCGCCAGGATGTCGACCTCGGCGAACATCCCCTCGCGCGACACCTTGGAGCGGGCGAGGTAGTCGGCGTCGCCCGTCAGCAGGTAGCCGCGCTGGCCGGTCTCGGCGGCGCGGAGCCGGTCGATGATCTCCCGGATCGAGGCGAGCCGGACCCGGCCGCGGTCGACCTCCTCGTTCGCCTCGATCAGCCGGCCGACGTCGAGGTAGACGCGGACGCCGACGAAGGCGACCCCCCCCGTCAGGACCATGAGCCCGGCGACCATCGCGGCGCGGAGCCGGCGGCCCCGGCCCGGCTCGCGCGGCGAGGGCCCGGCCGTCGCGGCGGGGGGGGACGGCCCCCGGGCTGCGGTCGTGGTGATCCGATAGGTCGCCTTCCGGCGCGACGATCCCTGGCCCCGGCTCGACATCGGCGCCCCTTCCTCCAGGCCCCGGCAAGGCGGGCCGGCTCGGCCCCTCCCGGTCCGCGACGGCGCGGACCCATCGAGAACCCTAGGACACGGATCCCGGGCTGTCACCTGCGGGCGCGCCGTCGCTCTGTGCCCTCATCGGCGAGGGGGGGGGCGGGCCCACCGCGTCGCGGGCCCGGGGAATTCGGTGCCGACGGCCGGTCAGCCCTTCTTGGCCGCCTTCACGTCGAGCTTGATGACGACCTCGGGGCGGATCACGCCGCCGGGGCCCGAGAACGTCATGCCGAAGTCGTCCTTGTTCAGGGCGAATTCGCTGGTCAACGTCAGCGAATCCGCGTCGACCTTGAGAACGGCCGGGATGGTGATCGACTTGGTGACGCCGTGCAGCGTCAGGTTGCCGACGAGCGTGTGGGTCGGCCCGCCCGGCTTGTGCGCCGCGGGCTTGATCTCACTCGTGACGAACTTGGCCGTGGGATACTTCTCGACCTCGAAGAAGTCCTTGGCCTTCAGGTGCTCGGTGAGCTTGGGGTCGTCGGAGAAGATCGACGGGGTGTCGATGTCGACGACGATCGACTTCAGCTC
>DASZMJ010000052.1:0-12662 GCA_035551935.1 Isosphaeraceae bacterium | reverse complement strand
AGGTGGCCGAGGAGGCCGGCGCCTGGGGCACGCGCCGCAACGCGAAGCAGGTGGGCGTCGAGTGGCACTTCACCACGGAGGATGCCCGGATCAAGCTGAGGCACCTCTACCCGAAAATTACCGAGTGACGATCCACTAGCGGTCGTCGTAGCCGCGGGGGTGGGCGGAGTGCCACGCCCAGGCGGAGCGGACGATGCCCTCGATGTCGGTGTAGCGGGGGGACCAGCCGGTGTCGCGGCGGAGGGCCTGGCCGCTGGCGACGAGCACGGGTGGGTCGCCGAGGCGTCGGGGGCGATCGACGCCGGAGATCGGGCGGCCGGTGACGCGGCGGGCAGCCTCGATGACCTCGCGGACGCTCGCCCCCTGGCCGGTCGCCACGTTGTAGGCGCGGGCCTTGCCCGACTCGAGCCGGTCGAGCACCAGGCGGTGGGCCTCGGCGAGGTCCTCGACGTGGATATAGTCGCGGATGCAGGTGCCGTCGGGCGTCGGGTAGTCGGTGCCGTAGACCTCGACGTGCGGGCGCTGGCCGAGCGCGACCTGGAGGACGATCGGGATCAGGTGCGCCTCGGGCTTGTGGTCCTCGCCGATCGTGCCGTCGTCGGCGGCGCCGCAGGCGTTGAAATAACGCAGCGCCGCCGAGCCGAAGCCGTAGGCCACGGCGTAGTCGGCCAACGCCCGCTCCATCGCCAGCTTGGTGAACCCGTAGGGGTTGATCGGGTCCTTCGGGTCCTCCTCGCTGATCGGCACCCGCTGGGCCACGCCGTAGGTCGCCGCGGTCGACGAGAAGACGATCTTGTGGACCTTCCTGGCGCGCATGGCGTCGAGCAGGTTGAGCGTGCCGACGACGTTGTTGCGGTAGTACCTGGCCGGGTCGGTCACGCTATCCGGGACCGAGGCGTACGCGGCGAAGTGCATCACCGCGTCCATCCCGTCGAGGGCCTCCTCGAGCGCGGCGGGGTCGGCCAGGTCGCCGCGGATGAAGGTCTCGGGGGGGACGGCGCCGCGGTGGCCGAACTCGAGGTTGTCGAGGACCCGGACCTCGTGGCCGTGGCGGAGGAGCAGGCGGACGGCGTGGCTGCCGATATACCCGGCGCCGCCGACGACGAGGATTCGCATGGACCAAACGCCGGGGCTTCGACCCGACGACCGTTCGTTATCGAGGATTCCGACGGGGGAGCCAAGAAACCCGTCCCAGGTTAGCCGATCGGCGACGGGGTCACCACCTGGCCCCCGCGGTCGGCGATCAGCTCGGTGAGGAACGCCGTGACGCGGGCGACCTGCCGTGCGCGGTCGAATTCGGGCAAGGATCGCGGCACCGCCGCGCGGCGAGTCGCGAGGGCCTCGGGGGTGATCGTCCGCATCAGGACGGCGAGCGCCTCGACGTAGGCCTCGTCCCAGGGGGCCCGGCCGGCGAGCCGCCAGAGCCAGCCGCCGTCGAGGTCGTAGGCCATCGGGATCCGGCCGGTGACGACGGGCAAGCCCGCGTCGAGGTACTCGCTGATCTTGGTCGTGTAGCGGAAGCTGCCGACGCCGTCGACGCTCTGCGGCAGGCTCGCCACGTCCATCGCGGCGAGGTGGTCCGGCACCGCGTCGCGCGGCACGCGACCCGTCAGCACGAGCCGGCCGCCGGGGATCGACCGGCCGATCTCCTCGAGTCGAGGACGGCCGTCGCCGTCGCCGACGATCAAGGCCCGGACGTCGGGCCGGTCGACCTTCGCCAGCGCCCGCGCCAGCTCGAGGCCGTAGCAGTAGCCGACGCGGCGGGTCAGCCCCAGGGACCCGATGATGCCGAAGACGGTCGCGTCCGGAGGGATGCCCAGCCGGCCGCGGACCTCGGCGCGGGCCGAGGCCAGGTGCTCGCCCGACCTGGGCGCGGGGGCCCAGCTCGCGGCGGTCATGGCGCGAGGGGTGCCGAACGTGAGCGCGCGGCCGGTGAGATAAGGGCTCCAGCCGATGAAGCCGGCCGCAAGGCGACAGAGGAGGCGCTCGTAGGCCGCGGCGAACGGCCCGAGGATCGGCCGTCGAGCGGCCAGGAACGGGCCGACGGCGTCGCCGCTGCTGACGACGTAGGGGACGCCGTGCAAGAGCCTCCCGGCCAGGACCGCCAGGCCGCCGGCCAGGCCGGTCCCTTCCATCACGACGAGGTCGGGCCGGTCGCGGCGGATCGCGGCCCGCAAGGCGCGGAGGCTGGCCTTCTTCGCGCGGCGATCGAACGGGAAGAACTCGGCGGGCAGGGCGGCCAGGAGGCCGCGCAGCCGGGCCTCGTCGTCGCCGCCGGAGCCCTGGGTCGCGAAGGCGAGGATGCGGGCCATCGCCTTAGACGACCGTCCGGAAGTAGTCGAGCGTCCGCCGCAGGCCGTCGGCGCGGTCGACGGTCGGCGCCCAGTGATTCAAGAGCTTCTGCGCCCGCGAGATGTCGGGTCGGCGCCGCTTGGGGTCGTCCTGGGGGAGGTCGCGGTAGACGATCGTGGACTTCGTCCCCGGCACCATCGCGATGATCTCGCGGGCCAGCTCCAGGACGGTGATCTCGGCCGGGTTGCCGATGTTCACCGGCTCGGAGAAGTCGACGTGGAGGAGCCGGTAGATGCCCTCGACGAGGTCGGTGACGTAGCAGAAGCTGCGGGTCTGCTGCCCCTCGCCGAAGACGGTCAGGGGCTCGCCGCGGAGGACCTGGCCCATGAACGCGGGCAGGACGCGGCCGTCGTTGAGCCGCATGCGGGGGCCGTAGGTGTTGAAGATCCGGACGATCCGGGTCTTGACGCCGTGGTAGCGGTGGTAGGCCATGGTGATGGCCTCGGCGAACCGCTTGGCCTCGTCGTAGCAGCCGCGGGGGCCGATCGGGTTGACGTGGCCCCAGTAGTCCTCGCGCTGGGGGTGGACCTCGGGGTCGCCGTAGACCTCGGAGGTGCTGGCCAGCAGGAACCGGGCGTCCTTGGCCTTGGCCAGGCCCAGGGCGTTGTGGGTCCCCAGCGCGCCGACCTTGAGGGTCGGGATCGGATGCTCAAGGTAGTCGGCCGGGCTGGCCGGGCTGGCGAAGTGCAGCACGTTGTCGACCGCCCCGTCGATGTGCAACGGCCCCGAGATGTTGTGCTCGAGGAACGTGAAGGTGGGCCGGTCGACCAAGTGCGCGATGTTGCGACGGTGGCCGGTCAGGAGGTTGTCGACGCAGACGACCTCGTGCCCCTCGGCCAGGAACCGCTCGCAGAGGTGCGAGCCGACGAACCCCGCCCCGCCGGTGATGACCGTTCGCAACGCCGTAGCCTCCGCGGTCCCGCTGCCGTCTCGCCGCACACCAGCATAGGATAGGACCGATCGCGCCGCCCTGACAACCCGAATGCCGCGTCGTCTTTCGGAGCAGGCACGCTCCGCGTGCCGTCCGACCGGACACAAGAGGCTGGGAATGCGGTCGGCACGCGGAGCGTGCCCGCTACGACTCCGCCCCCCGATCGGGTAAGCTGGGGGAGATGCGATCCGGGGAGGGTGACTCGGGGAGGCGGTCGATCATGGGCTATGGCATCTGGGGCTGGAAGGGGCCCGGCGCGGTGAAGGAGCCGCAGGCGCCGCACGAGAGGTCGTTCCGTCGCGACCGGCTCCCGGCCTGGGACGCGAAGTGGCAGGGGCTCGGGCCCGGGGCACGGCGGGCCTTCCTCGACGAGGTCAAGGGGCCGGCGAAGCCCGACTCGCAGGCGCAGCCGAATATCGCCGTCGACAAGATCCCGAAGCACGCGCTCGACGAGCTGGTCGCCGCCAGCTTCGTCGAGGTCCGGCCCGGCAACGCGAAGTCCAAGGCCCCCCGCGTCTTCGCCGCGCCGGCGACCCTCGACTTCGCCGCCCGCATGCGCAACCTCCGCCGCGGCCGGGTCCTCACCGGCGGCGGGACGGACGACCTGGTCCGTTTCTGCAAATATATTTTCACTTCTCCCGGATTGACCGACGTCCTCCACGACGTCCTCGAGCGCGCCAAGGTCCCCCTCCCGTATCGCGACGAGGAGGCGATCGCGCTGTTCGTCGCCAACCACCGCTGGCCGGCCTGGGCGACGGGGGACCTGAAGGACCCCTTGGTCCCGAAGGTGCTCGACGCGCTGAAGGGTCCCGACCGTCTCGTCGAACCGGAGGGACTCGCCGACCGCGTCGGCGCGACGGTGGAGGAGGTCCGCGCGACGCTCGACGCGCTGATCGCCCGGCTGGTCGTCTTCGAGGACCTGCGGCCCGAGTCGCTCGAGCTGGTCGTCGGCCTGCTGCCGGCGGTCGTCGAGGGCCTGGAGCGCAAGGACCGGCCCCGCGAGCGCCCGGCGCTGGTGCCGTCGACGCCCCGCGACCACGGCCCGGAAGGGGGGTGGTTCGTCGCCGACCTCCGCGCGTTCCTGCTCGAGGTCGCCGCCGAGCCGCCCAAGATCCGGCAGGACGGCGCCATCTTCGCGAAGGACGTCGATCGGTTCCTCGGCGTCTTCACCCCGTTCCCCGACTGGCTCGAATCCTTCACGAAGCGCTCGGCCGACGACCGGCTCGACGACGCCCTCCTGTTCGCCCAGGGGTTGAAGCTGGTCAAGGTCGTCCCCGAGGCCGCTCGCCCGCGCCTGCACCTCAACGACGCCGGCAAGGCATGGCTGTCGGGCGGCCTCGACCGGCAGTATGCCACCCTCTACGACTTCCTCCGCGGCCCGGCCGCCGGCCGCCGGCCCGGGTCTTCCTCCTTCGGCGACTTCGACGACATCGACGTCTTCGACGGCTTCGGGGTCTCCTATTACGGCGCGACCGACCGCCTCTTCCTCGGCGTCGACCTCGTCGCGTTGAAGGCGGCGAAGAAGGGGTGGTCGCCCTATTACTTCGACGCCCGGCCGGAGGACCGGAAGGCCCTCCGCGAGGCGATCGACCGGGCGTTCCAATCGTTGCCGATGGGCGAGTTCGTCAAGCTCGAGGGCGCGCTGGAACGCCTGGCGTCCGGGCCGTCGAACCCGCTCCGGCTCGGCGGCGAGCCGGAGCAGGTGCGGGTGATCTTCCAGTCGCGCCAGGTCCCTGCGCTGGAGGAGCAGCTCGAGGTCGCGGCGAAGGTCGCGCTCCGGTCCATCCTGGCGACCCGGCTGATCCCGTTGGGGTGTTTCCGGGTCGGGCTCGACGAGGCGGGCGACGCCGTGGTCGCGCGGCACCCGCGGTACGACGCGTATTTCGGCCGGAAGGTCGCGGCCGAGGACCTCGTCGGCGCGCCGACGGGGGCGGCGAAGGTGGTCGTGCAGCCCGACTTCAGCGTCGTCGTCATCGGCCCCGACCCCGCCCCCGCCGCCGAGCTCGCCCCGTTCTGCGAGCGGCCCAAGGGGCTCGCCGGCCAGGGGGCCTTGATCTTCAAGATCACCCGCGAGTCGGTCCTGAAGGCCGTCGCCAACGGCCTACCCCCCGAGCAGATCGCCAGGCGCCTGGAGCGGCACGCGACGACGGCCGTGCCGGCCAACGTGCTCAAGGAGGTCGAGACCTGGGGCGGCTGGGTCCGTCGCGTCACGCCCGCGACGTTGACCGTCCTCCGCTGCCCCGACCGCGGCGCCGCCGACCGCGTCGTCGCGGCGCTCGGCAAGCAGGTCGAGCGGATCAGCGACACCCTCGTCTCGATCCCCGAGACGACCATCTCGGCGGCCCACCGCACCAAGCTCCTGAACCTCGGCATCGTCGTCGACGCCCCCGCCGGCAAGTCCAAGGCGCGGGCCAACACGACGAAGAAGCACCGCCGCTGGTGAGGGCACGCTTTCCGCCCCCGTAGCAGGCACGCTCCGCGTGCCGTCCGCCTTCTCTTCCTCGTAGCAGGCACGCTCCGCGTGCCGTCCGCCGAGCCACAAGAGCGTCTTTGGTGTGGCGGACGGCACGCGGAGCGTGCCTGCTACGGGGGCGGCCGCGTCACGCCCTTTGCCCGAGGCGGTAGAGCGTGGCGGTCTCGACGCGGGTGAAGCCGGCGGACTCGTAGAGGGCCATCGCGGCGGCGTTGGTGGCAGCGGTCTGGACCTCGACGACCTCGGTCATCTGCGAGCGGGCGTGGCGGAGGATCTCGGCGACGAGGTGCCGGCCGTACCCCTTGCGGCGCTGCGAGGGCTCGACCTCCAGGTCGAGCAGGCCGGTGCGGCAGCGGCCGTCGCGGCGGTAGCCGAGCATCTCCCAGGTCATGGCGCGGGCCAACGGGGCGTCGTCGATCTTGCTGACGAGGCGGTACTTCGTCGGCCGGAACGGGCCGAGGGCCAGGGCGTCCCACCAGGAGTCGAGGAAGGCGTCGTCGGCGACCTCGACGCGGGTGATCCGGCGGAGCAGTGGGCCCTTCGGGTCGCGGACCTCCGGGATGGTCAGGTCGGCCTCCCACAGGACCGCCTGGCCGGTCGCGACGTAGCCGGCGGCCTCGACGGCCCGGCGGAAGCACTCGTGGCTGCCGAGGATGCCGGCGAACTCGCTGCCGCCGTAGAGGCCCCAGTAGAACGGGTTGAGCGGGTAGCAGCCCCCCGCGTACAGGACCTCGGCGCCGCGGGCCCGGAGGTACTCCTCGGCGCGGCGGAGCAGTTCCCGCTCCAGGTCGGCGCGGTCGGGCCCCGGCTCGACGACGAGCATGGCGACGGTCCCCAGCTCGGTGTCGGGGCGGTGCGAGGGGCCGTCGGGCTCGGCCGGGCCGAATCCGGCGTGGGCGAAGCCGACGGGGTGGCCGTCGCGCTCGGCGACGATGAAGCCCTGGGGGTCGAAGTCGAGCCGGCCCATGACCAGCGTGTCGAACTCGTGGACCCCCAGCGGCCGCGCGGCCCCGACGTCGGGCAGGGCGCCGTTCCAGAGCTCGACCAGGGCGGGCGGGTCGCCGTTGCGGAAGGGGCGGAAGCGGTCCAAGGCTGTCCTCGCGGGGTCGATCCGATCGGTCGCGCCCCGGCCGCGCGGCCCGGCCCCTGCCGGGTCAGGGGACGGCCACCAGGACGTCGCGCCCCTCGACCTTCACCTCGAAGGCCGGCTGCGAGGCCCTCGGCCCGAGCTGCGACTTGCCCGTCCTCACGTCGAAGCGCCAGCCGTGCCACGGGCAGGTCACGGTCGTCCCCTCGACCTCGCCATCGGCCAGCGGCCCCCCCTGGTGCGGGCAGATCCCGTCGATCGCCGAGATGGTCCCGTCGACGTTGAACAGGGCGTAGATCCGCCCGTCGTGCTCGACTTCCCTGGCCGAGCCGGGGGGCAGCTCGTCGAGGGTCGCGAGCTTGACGAAGCTGGGCATGGGACCGGCCCCTCCCTCGAAAGCGGATCGCCCCGCAACGGCCGCGATCGTCGCCTCCCCTCAAATGTCTTGAACCCGGGCGCCGAAGTCAATCCCGGACCGGCCCGACCGCCCTTCGTCGCAGGCTCGCGGACGTGCCTGTGACGGGGTCGTCGGGCGGCTCACGGGCCGACCCTGGGGCGAAATCCGCGCGAGCATGCCGGCGACCTCGGCGTTATGCTTCGGGCGACGACCCGAAATCGCCGCGAGGACTGATCCCATGCTCGACGCCCTCGTGATCGCGCCCCACCCCGACGACGCCGAGCTCGGCATGGGCGGGACGATCGTCCGATTGCTCCGGGCCGGGTGGAAGGTCGGCATCCTCGACCTGACCGACGGCGAGCCGACCCCGCTCGGCTCGCCCGCGACCCGCGCCGCCGAGACCGCCGCGGCCACCAGGGCGCTCGGCGACCCGTGGCGGGCCAACCTCGGGTTGCCGAACCGGAGCCTCGAGCCCTCGCTCGAGCACCGCCGCGCGCTGGCCGCCGTCTTCCGCAAGACCCGCCCGCGCCTCCTCTTCGCCCCCTACTGGGAGGACGCCCACCCCGACCACCGCGCCGCCACCGAACTCGTCGAGGACGCCCGGTTCTGGAGCAAGCTGTCGAAGTCCGACATCCCCGGCGATCCCTTCCATCCGGCGCGGATCCTGTATTACTTCAGCGTCCACTTGCGCATCGTCGAGCGGCCCGGCTTCGTCGTCGACGTCAGCGACCAGCACGAGTCGAAGCTCGCCGCCTTGCGCTGCTATCGCTCGCAGCTCGTCGACAACCAGCCCGCCGACCGCCCCGGCGTGATCGACTCGGTCGCCGACCGCACCCGGTTCTGGGGCCACCTCGTCGGCGTCCGGCACGCCGAGCCCTTCGCCAGCCGCGAGCCCATCGGCCTGAAGGGCCTGGACCACCTGCTTCTCTGAATCATCCCCGTCCCAGCAGGGCCTCGATGTCTTGCCGCCGCAGGCCGCCGAGGGCGGCGAGGGCGAGCAGGTACGCGAGCGCGCCGCCGAGGACGGCGATCAAGACGTGCGTATGCCGGAGGGCCAGGCACGCCGGAATCATCGCCGCGGAGGCGAGCAAGGGGAGGCCGAGGTGGTGGTGCCAGGCGGGCTGGCGGCGCTCGCGGGCCAGCCGCCAGTAGCCGGCGCCGACCAGGGCCAGGCCGATGACGATCACCCCCGCCGCCGCCCCCGACAGGCCGAACGCCCACCCCAGGGTCGCCACCACCGGCCCCGCGCCGATCGCCCCGCCGACCAAGAGCCCCGCCCCGGCCGACTCGCGGTTCAACGCGATCAATGCGGTCTGGTACAGGTAGGCCAGCGTCAACAAGGGGGCCCGCCAGATCCCCAGCGCGAGCAAGGCGCCGGCGCCGTCGTAGCCGGCCGGCAGGTGGAGCAATCGGACCAGCGGGCCGGCGAGCACCGTCGCCCCGACGGCCAGGGGGACCAGGCCGATCATGAGGACCCGCACCGACGCATCCAGCGCCAGCCGCGCCGCGTCGGGCCGGCCGCGCCACGACCGCGCCAGCGCGGGGAAGATGACCTGCTGGAGGATCAGGCCGAACGTCAAGGCCACCGTCGCCATCCGGTGCGGCAGGCTGTACAGGCCGATCGCGCGATAGGGGAAGACGAGGTTGACGACCAGGAGGTCCACCGAGACGACGACCGTCTGGGCGATCTGGATCACGTACACCGACCGCCCGCGCTTGATGAGCACCCCCAGCGCCAGGCCGCCGAAGGCCGGCCGTGGGGGGCCGTAGCGGCGGAGGTAAACGGCCCAGACCAGGGCGATGCCGCAAAGCTCGCCGAAGACGAGGAACGCGGGGACCCAGAGGAGGCGGTCGGGCCGGACGACCCAGAAGGCCACACCGAGGGCGTAGACCGCCGAGCGCAGGACGAGCGACGCGGCCAGCAGGCCCATCCGCTCGGTCCCCCGGAAGACGAAGTCGACGCCCAGCGCCGTCGTCGCCAGCAACAGGCCGTAGAGCGCCAGGGTCGCCCGCTCGGTCCCCGTCGACAGCGACAGCGCCCCGGCGCCGACGAGCCCGGCGTAGAGGCCGGCGGCGAGGGCCCCCTTGACCGCCAGGATCAGGCCGACGAGCGGGCGGATCAGCCGCGGGTGCCGCGCGATCTCGCGGGCGGCGATGACCTCGAGGCCGTCGCGCACCAGCATCGTCAGCCAGACGACCACGCCGAAGGCGAATTCCAGCCGGCCGCAGAGCTCGCTGCCGAGCCGTCGCGCCAGGGCGAGCGTGACGAGGAACGTCGCCGCCCGGCAGACCAGCTCGGCGGCGGTCATCGCGGCGAAGTTGCGGGCGATCCGTCGTCGGGGAGGGGCCGATGACGTCGATCGTGGCGGGCGCGGGGGCCTGGGCGAGGCCGGTCGCGTCGGGCGACGGGCGGGCCTCGGCGGGATCGTCGGGGTGATCGCCATGCGCGGTCTGTCGTTCCGAGGGCCGTCGGCCGGCGCGTTCCCCGCGCGCAGGCCATCGGGGCCCGGCCGTCGCGGGCCGGGCCGTCGCGCGGCGCGGGGGCGCGGCGGGATGGTAGTCCCGCCCTCGCCGGCCGTCAACCCGAAGAGATCGGCCCCTCCGCGCCGCCGCTTGAGCCGCCCCGGCGAGGATTCTCGCGGCCCCCCGCCAGAATCCTGGTGCCCCGCCTCACCCCGGACGGGCCGTCGAGCCCGTCCTCCCCGGGAATCTCGCGGGCCCTCGCTCATCGAGGCCGGTCGGCGCGGGCCTTGCATCACCACCCGCCCACGGAACAGACAGACCCCTCGAATTACCGCGAACATCAACGCATGCGGGGCCCTCGACCCCTTGCGTTCGCGGCCCGACCCCAGGGACGGGGACGGGCCTCAATCCTCCCCGATCGGAGCGCCCCAGGACGATGGCAACGCCTCCCGCCCCGGCTCCGCGACCCCCCGCCCCGGCCCTCCCCCACAAGGGCGGACCGACCGTCCCTCTTCCCCGTAGCAGGCACGCTCCGCGTGCCGTCCGCCTCTCCCCGTAGCAGGCACGCTCCGCGTGCCGTCCGCCACCCCACAAGGTTCTTGGGTCCTGGCGGACGGCACGCGGAGCGTGCCTGATACGAAGACGGGGGAGCGGACGACACGCGGAGCGTGCCTGCTCCGGGGAAGAGGGACGGTCGGTCCGCCCACCAATGAGGAGGGCCGGGGTGGGGATGCGGGTCAGGCGGAGCGACTTGGCAATCCCCCTGATCGGAACGCCCGGGCGTTGGCCAGTGCCGGGGCGTTCGTGTAGAGTTGGGGCGGGCCGCGGCGGGCGCGGAGCCGGCGGCCGGGCCCGGACACGATGAGACGCGCTCGGGACCCGACGATGCCCTGGATCCCCCATCTGATGGTCCTGGACGACGACCCGCGCGTCCTCGACTCGCTCGTGCCCGGCTTCGCCACCGAGCTGGCCCGCGGGCTCGGCAAGTGCGGGCCGGTCGTCGCGGCCTTGCGAAGGGGAGAGCCGCCGGGGGGGGCCGCGGCGGCGCCGATCCATCTCAAGGTGTCGGCGCATGGCTTCGAGAGCGAGCGGCTGACGGCGTTCCGGTCGCGGTCGCCGCACCACGTCCACCTGCACCTCGTCCGCGAGCGCGGCGGGCGGTTCGACCTGGCGCGGCGGCTGCTCAACGAGCAGCTCTTCGCCGTGGTCGTCTCCGACCTCCGCTTCGCCGACGACGCCGGCGGGCAGCGGGCGGGGCACCTCTTCATCGACGAGGTCCAGCGCGTCCATCCCGAGGTCCACGGGCTCCTCTATTCGGCCTATCCCCGCCCCGACGACTTCCCCGCCGACCGCTTCGTCCGCAAGGGGCCCGACGGCGACGGCGGCCCGAGCCTGGCCGAACTGATCGTCGCGGCCGTCGAGCGCCACCTGGCCGACCCGGCCGTCGCCGCCTTCGCCGAGGAGATCGCCGAGCAGGGCCTGATCTCGCAGTCCGACGCCTTCGGCACGACCCTGGCTCAGGTGTTCGCGCTGGCACGTTTGCTCGGCACCGAGGCCAACGCCGGCCACCGCAACGCCGGCCGCGCCCGTCGGCCGCTCCCCTGCCTGCTGCTGGAGGGGGAGAGCGGCACCGGCAAGCGCGGGCTGGCGGCCCTCTTCCACGCCGCCTCCGACCGCCGCAAGGCCCCGCTGGCGGTCGCCGCCTGCAACGAATTGACGAACGAGACGTTGTTGCGGAGCATCCTCTTCGGCCACAAGCGCGGGGCGTTCACCGACGCCCGCGAGGACCGCCCCGGCCTGGTCGCCGCGGCGGGCAAGGGGGTGCTCCTGCTCGACGACTTCCACCGCCTGCCGACGGCCTGCTCGGCGATCCTGCACTCGTTCCTCGAGGACGGCGAGTACAGCCGGCTCGGCGAGGAGGAGGTCCGCCGCCACGCCGAGGCGGCGGCCGTCCTGACCGTCGAGACGGCCCCCTGGCAGGAGCGCCGGCGCTCGGGCGAGCTCCCGCTGGCGTTCCTGGCGCGGGTCGAGCGGCTCCCGCTCCACGTCCCCCCCCTGCGCGAACGGCCCGACGACATCGAGGCCCAGGCCCGCTGGCTGACCCGGGCCGTGGCCGCGGAGGTCGGGGCCGACGTCGAGCTGACCGACGACGCGGTCCAGAACCTCCGCGTCCAGCCGTTCGCCGAGAGCAACAGCCGCGAGCTTCGCAACGCGATCGAGCGGGCCATCTATCGCCAGTATCGCGAGACCGACCGGCTCGACTGGCCGCACCTGCGGCCCTTCCTCCCGGCCGGCGACGGGCCCACGGCCGTCACCGCCCCCGTCGCGGCCCCGTCGCCGGCCGCGCCGTCGTCGCCCCGCAACGAGTGGCAGCGACGACTGCGGGCCCTGGCCGCGAAGGTACTCGCCAAGGGCTTGAGGCTGGAGCCCGAGGAGGCCGACGCGCTGGCGACGACCCTCTTCGACGAGGTCTTGCCGCACGCCTGGTCCCCCGTCGAGGCCGCCCGCTCCCCCCGGCCCGACGCCCCGCCGATCCCCCTGCCCGTCTGGGAGGACCTCTGGCGCTGCTTCGCCGTGAGCCGCCTCGGCGGACCGTCGCCCGCCGAGAAGGCCCTCGGCATCCCCGCCAACACCCTCCGACAGTGGATCAACGACCGCGAGGCCCGCTGACCCTCGCCCGGATCAAGCGACCGTCACGCGGAACGTCTCGCTGGCCGACTTCGATCCGTCGCTCGCGTTCACCAGGATGATGAAGACCCCCGTATACCCCGCGTTCGGCGTGATGGTCAGTTGCGGCCCGTTGACGGCGAGCGTCACCGGCACCGCCGTGTTGGTGGCGCCGGTCAGTTGCGTCGGGTCATTGTAGTACGATACTCCGAGGTGCGCCACCAACGCCCCCGTCAGCGTCCGGTTCGAGTACGGCGGCGTGAACTCGTACAGGTCGCCGCTCGGCAAGAGG
>DASZMJ010000051.1:0-7034 GCA_035551935.1 Isosphaeraceae bacterium | reverse complement strand
GTTGGAGGCGTCGATCGCCCCCTCGGCGCCGCCGGCGCCGACGAGCGTGTGCAGCTCGTCGATGAACAGGATCGTGTTCTTGGCGCGGCGGACCTCGTTCATGACGGCCTTGATCCGCTCCTCGAACTGGCCGCGGTACTTCGTGCCGGCGACCATCATCGCCAGGTCGAGCACGACGATGCGGCGGTCGTGGAGCAGCTCGGGGACGTTGCCGTCGACGATCATCTGGGCCAGGCCCTCGACGATCGCGGTCTTCCCGACGCCGGCCTCGCCGAGCAGGACGGGGTTGTTCTTCGTCCGGCGCGAGAGGACCTGGATGACCCGCTCGATTTCATTCTGGCGGCCGATGACCGGGTCGAGCTTGCCCTGGCGGGCGAGCTCGGTGAGGTCGCGGCCGAACGAGTCCAAGGCCGGGGTCTTGGACTTCCCGCCTTTCTGGGTGGCCCCACGTTCGCCCTCGCCGCCACCCGCGTCCATCCCATGACCGAGCAAGTTGAGGACCTCCTCGCGGACTTCTTCCAGCTTGAGATTGAGGTTCATCAGGACCTGGGCGGCGACCCCCTCCTGCTCGCGCAGGAGCCCGAGCAGGAGGTGCTCGGTGCCGACGTAGTTGTGGTTGAGGTTGCGGGCCTCCTCGATGGCGTACTCGATGACCTTCTTGGCCCTCGGGGTCTGGGGCAATTTGCCCATCGTCACCATGTCGGGGCCGGCCTGGACGATCTTCTCGACCTCGTTGCGGATCTTCCGCAGGTCGACGTCGAGGTTCTTCAGGACGTTCGCCGCCACGCCGCTGCCTTCCTTGATCAGGCCGAGCAGGACGTGTTCGGTGCCGACGTACTCGTGGTTGAAGCGCTGCGCCTCCTGATTGGCCAGCTGCATCACCTTGCGGGCGCGGTCGGTGAAGCGTTCATACATGCGGTCGACTCCGACGGGACCACCGGACCGGACCCGGTCCTCGCACCACCCATTCTATACGATACGGCCAGGCCAGGCGTTCAGAGTCGCGTCGCGGGTCGTACCCGCCGGCTCGCCCCGAGGCGCCGACTCGAATCGTACACCGCGCACCCCCCGCTTGGCAAATTTCGCCCCCGGGCCCTCCCCGCGGTTCGCGGCCGGGCGGCGGGCCCTTGCCGACGCCGGCCGCCCCCGGAACGATGGGAACGGGCCGAGGACGACCGCCCCGGCCGACCCGCGACCGAGCCCGGAGCCCCCGCCATGTATATCCCCGCCGCCTTCTCCGAGCCCGACCCGGCGACCTTGCGCGAGTTCCTGCGGCGATCCAGCTTCGCCCTCCTGGTCTCGCAAGGCGACGGCGGCCTCGTCGGCAGCCACCTGCCCTTGCTCCTGGCCGACGACCCCGGCCCGCCCGGCCGGCTCGTCGGCCACATGGCCCGGGCCAACCGCCAGTGGCGCGACGTCCGGGGCGAGGTCATGGCCGTCTTCTCGGGGCCGCACGCCTACGTCTCGCCGACCTGGTACGAGGAGCCCGGCACCGTGCCGACCTGGAACTACGTCGCCGTCCACGCCTACGGCACCTTCCACGTCGTCGACGACCGCGGCGAGCTCCTCGACATCCTCCGGCGCTCGGTGGCCGTCTACGAAGGGTCGCGGCCGAGGCCGTGGACTTTCGACGAGTCGGAGCCGGCCATCCGGGCTATGCTCGAGGCGATCGTCGGCTTCCGGATCGAGGTCACGCGCCTGGAAGGCAAGTGGAAGCTCTCCCAGAACCACTCCGACGACCGCCGTCGCCGGGTGATCCGGGCCCTGGAAGACCGGCCCGACGACGACTCGCGGACCATCGCCCGCTGGATGGCCGAGGCGCTCGACGGCCCTCGGCCCGACCCCGGCGGGGGATGATGGGATCCCGCCCCCCGATACGTTCACCAATCGCAGTTCTCCAGGTTCAAGCCTTCCCGGCCGGCCCACTCGCGGAGGATCGCCCGGCTTGGCTCGTCGGGTCGGTCGTTGTCGTGGGCCTTGGCCTGGACGACCTCCCGCGACTGCGGGTCGACCTCGATCGTCGCGAGCCGACGCCGGCACTCGGGCCCCTCCAGCCCCAGCGACCAGATCGTCGAGCGGCGCCGGGCGCAGTCGTCGGCGTAGGAGGCGACGCAGTGCTCCATCGCCTTGCCCTCGGCGGCGAGCTGGTCGCTGTCGAGCAGCTCGCGGATCGCCCACCAGCGGCCCTCCTCGGCCTCGCGGCGATACTCGCCGATGAGGGAGCGGTCCCAGCGGATGAACCGCCGCCGCGGCGCGTCGGTCCGCTCGGCCCGCCACTGCTCGGCCTGCCGCGCCAGCGAGGCGACCGTGCGCCCCTTGACGGTCAAGGCCGGCTGCGGCGGCTCGAGGAAGACCTGGCTGTCCTCGCCGAGGATCGCCTCGTGATAGGCGTACTTCTGGTCGTGGAGGTACTCGACGATCGGCCCGACGAGCGCCAGGTCGAGCCGGGGGGTGTTGAGGAAGAGGTGGATGACCGAGGTCCAGAACTCCTCCCGGAAGAACTCCGACCCCAGCCGGGTCGAGGCGATGGCGCGGGCGAGCCGGTCCGAGCCGCCGAGGCCCAGGACCTGCGCCCAGCGGAGGGCGAACTCGATCGAGAACCCCGCCGGGGCGTGGGCGAACTCGTGGGCCATCCGCCGGGTCAGCGGGATCGGCAGCTTGGCCGTGCGGAGGCTCCCGCCCTGGCCGACGTGCCGGAACCAGCGTTGCATCCGATGGGCGTAGAAGTCCGTGCCCCGGAACCAGGCCGACAGGAGGACCGGCGGGGTCGGGTAGCGGGCGAGCAGGTGGTGGGCCAGCGACGAGAAGAGGGCCGTCGGCCCGTGCCCGCGCAGCTCCCAGTGCTCGACCGGCCGGAGCCAGTCCTTGCGGTGCTCGACCAGGGCCAGCAGGGCCCGGACGACCCGCTCCACCGGCTCGCCGTCGACCCGGCCGATCGCCCGGCCCGGGCGCAGCAGCTCCGACCGCCCCTGGACGTTCCAGAGCAGGTGGATGAACGGCCGGCTCGGCTTGCCGAACGTGGCGGTGAGGGCCCGGCGGATCGCCCGGTCGAAGACCCCCTTGGCGAACTCGCGGCGTGCGATCGTGGCGGACATGGCTCGGCTCTCGGTGAGACCTCGACGGACGCGGCCGGACGGGGGACGACGCCTCGTCACCCTCACGGCCGCGCGGGCTCACCGGAGCGGACTTCACCCCTTCACGGGGCCGACCGGGCGACGCGGGGGAACAACGGGTTCGGGTGTCGACATGCGTTCCGCATGGGGATAGACTCCGGGTTCGATCGATCACGACAGCCACGGACACCGCCGCCGGGCCCTCGGTTCGCGGCGATCCGGCCCCGACGGTCGCCCCTCCCCGCGGCGAGGCCGGCCCGCTATGGTGGACGCGAGGGCCGGGCGGTCCAATCGCCGGGGTCGTGAGGAGAAACATGGGCCATCCTTCCAGGGTCTTGATGGACATCGCCGGGCCCGCGTTGCCGGTCCTCGGGGTGGCCGCTTTCTGGTGCGCGCTGACGGCCGGCGCGCGGGCCGACGACCCGTCCGCGGCACGGCCCTGGGCATGGGCCACGGCGTCGCCCGAGAGCCAGGGGATGGACCCCGCCGCGCTCGAGTCGGCCTGGGACGCGTTGAAGGATCGGCACACGACCGCGCTGGTCGTCGTCCGCCACGACCGCATCGTCTTCGAGCGGTACGCGGCCGGCTTCGACCGGCACAAGCCCCATTACACCGCCTCGACGGCCAAGGCGCTCGTCGGCGGGGTGAGCCTGATGATCGCCTTGGCCGACGGTCGGATCGGGCCGGACGACCCGGCGAGCAAGTACGTCGCGGAGTGGCGCGACGACCCGAAGCATAAGAACATCACGATCCGCCACCTGGCGACCCACACCTCGGGCATCGAGGACGCCGAGGCCGACGGCCTGCCGCACGCGAAGTTGACCGGCTGGAAGGGGGACTTCTGGAAGCGCCTGGACCCGCCGCGCGACCCGTTCACGATCGCCCGCGACCTCGCCCCCGTGCTCGACGAGCCCGGCACGCGGTATCGCTACAGCAACCCCGGCATGGCGATGCTCGGCTACTGCGTCACGGTCGGCCTCCGGGGCACGAGGGACGAGGACCTCCGCTCCTTGTTGAAGCGCCGGGTCATGGGGCCGATCGGCCT
Source organism: Isosphaeraceae bacterium (assembly GCA_035551935.1). Lineage (GTDB taxonomy): Bacteria > Planctomycetota > Planctomycetia > Isosphaerales > Isosphaeraceae > DASZMJ01. The sequence continues at coordinate 2,876 of DASZMJ010000051.1, read as the reverse complement.
GCCCGATGGGGAGTGGTCCACCGGCTACGGCGGCATCATGAACGTGGGCGGCCTGCCCCTGGTGTCGACCTGGGGCGGCGGCGCCTACAGCCCCGACGCCCTCGCGCGGGTCGGCCGGCTGATGCTCCGCAAGGGGGACTGGGACGGCAAGGCGCTGGTCGCCCCGGCGGCGGCCGAGGCGGTCACGAGGCCGAGCGGCCTGCCGGGACACTCGGGCCTGGGCTGGTGGGTGAACCGCGGGCACGACGGCTCGCGGCTCTGGCCCTCCGCCCCCGACGACGCCTTCGGCGGCGCCGGCGCCGGCCAGCAACTCCTCCTGGTCGTCCCGAGCCTGGACCTGATCGTCGTCCGCAACGGCGACGCCCTCGACCCTTCGCTCGGCTTCGAGGCCGGCCTCGATCGCCACGCGATCGCCCCGGTCCTCCGGGCGATCGCGAAGGGCCGCACGCCCCCCTACCCTCCCAGCCCGTTGATCCGAGGGGTCCGCTGGGACCCGAAGGAGTCGATCCGTCGCGCGGCCAGGGGGAGCGACACCTGGCCCCTGACCTGGGCCGACGACGACGCCCTCTACACCGCCTTCGGCGACGGCCAGGGGTTCGAGCCCTACGTCCCCGACAAGCTGAGCCTCGGCTTCGCCAGGGTCGTCGGCGGGCCCGACGACTTCCAGGGGATCAACATCCGTTCGGCCGACGGCGAGCGGAAGGGCGACGGCGCCTCGGGCGAGAAGGCCAGCGGGCTGCTCATGGTCGACGGCGTCCTCTACCTCTGGGCCCGGAACGCCGGCAATGCGCGGCTGGCCTGGTCGGCCGACCACGCCCGGACCTGGTCCCGGGCCGACTGGCGATTCGAGACGAGCTTCGGCTGCCCGACCTTCCTCGACTTCGGCAAGGACGACGCCGGCGCCAGAGATGATTATGTCTACGTCTATTCTCATGATTCCGACAGCGCCTATCGCGCCGCCGACCGGATGGTCCTGGCGCGGGTGCCGAAGGGGCGGATCAAGGAGCGGGCCGCTTACGAGTTCTTCCGCGAGATCGGCCCCGGCGGTGCCCCGTCCTGGACGGCCGACGTCGCCGATCGCGGGGCGGTCTTCGTGCATGCGGGGGGTTGCTACCGATCGACGATCAGTTATAACTCCGGCCTCGGCCGTTACCTCTGGTGCCAGACCTTGCCCGGCGGCGACGCCCGGTTCCGGGGCGGGTTCGGCATCTACGACGCCCCCGAGCCCTGGGGGCCGTGGACGACCGCCTCCTTCGTCGAGGCTTGGGACGTCGGGCCCGGCGAGACATCGAGCCTGCCGACGAAGTGGATGAGTGCCGACGGGACGCGGGTCCACCTCGTCTTCTCGGGCGACGACGCCTTCTCCGTCCGCGGCGCGACCCTGGAGCTGGCCGGCTCGCGCCCCCGGCCATGACTCGCAGGGGGCCTTCGTAGGGCGTGTGCAACACGCCGTCCGGGGTCCGGCGTGTTGCACACGCCCTACACCGGACCGGACGGCGGGAAGGGGGTGAACCTTGGGGAGCGGCAAGATCGCGATCGTCACCGGCGCGGGCTCGGGCATCGGTCGGGCGACGGCGCTGGCGTTGCTGGGGGACGGGTACTCGGTCGCACTGGCCGGCCGGCGGCGGGAGCCCCTGGAAGAGACCGCCGCCGAGGCCGGCCCGGGAGCACCGGCCCTGGTGGTCCCAACCGACGTGACCGACCCCGACTCCGTCCGCGACCTCTTCGACGCCACCAGGGCCGCCTTCGGCCGGCTCGACCTCCTCTTCAACAACGCCGGCACCGGCGCCCCGGCGGTGCCGCTGGAAGACCTGAGCGTCGACCAATGGCTGAAGGTCGTGGCCGTCAACCTGACCGGCCCATTCCTTTGCACCCAGGCCGCGTTCCGGCTGATGAAGGACCAGCAGCCCCGGGGCGGCCGGATCATCAACAACGGCTCGATCTCCGCCATGGCCCCCCGGCCCCACTCGGCGCCCTACACGGCCACCAAGCACGCGATCGCCGGGCTGACCAAATCCACGGCCCTCGACGGCCGGCGGTACGACATCGCCTGCGGCCAGATCGATATCGGCAACGCCGCGACCGAGATGACCGCCCGGATGAAGGACGGCGTCCTCCAGGCCGACGGCCGCCTCGCCGCCGAGCCGACGATGGACGTCGACCACGTCGCCCGCGCGGTGCTCTATATGGCCAGCCTGCCGCTCGACGCCAACGTCCTCTCGATCACCGTGATGGCCACCAAGATGCCCTTCGTCGGCCGCGGCTGACGCCGCCCCGACGTTCCTTCCGACATTTTCTCTTTTCAAAGAACATATTGGAAAGCGATCACGCCTCGACCGGCGCGGGACCTCCCTCGACGGGGCCCATCGGGCCTCCGTCCATCCCCAGATCCGGCCGGAACCGCGCGATCGAGGCCCGATTTCGGGCCTCAGAACCGTCGCGGCGGGGTCGAAGTCGGCGTCGGCGCCACGCCGATGACGACCGAGGAGGCCGGCCGGGGCGTCGCGGGCAAGGGCGTCTCATCCAAGACCATTTCGTAGTCGGAGGTTGCATCATCCTTCGGTTCGTTTCGTGGCGGCGCTTCCGGGGCCGGCGGGGTCTCGACCGGGGGCGTCCACGCGGGCTCGTTCTCGCTGCTGGAGAGGATGCGACCGTACAGCTTCAGCCGCGAATTCTTGCACGCGATCAGCGCCGTCGAGAGCTGCCGGAAGCTGCGCTGGTGGTCCTGCAAGTAACGATGCCGCCGCGACCCCTCGTCGCTCGTGTCCACCGCCGCCGCGTCCATGGATTGCTGCCGCTGCTCGGCCTCCTCGGCCTCCAGGTCCGGCAGGATCGTTTGGAGCGCCTCCAGTTCCGAGGCGATGATGGCGCGGAGC
>DASZMJ010000050.1:0-1525 GCA_035551935.1 Isosphaeraceae bacterium | reverse complement strand
GGCGGCCAGATCGGCACGCTCGGGGGGGGGTGCGTCGAGGCCGAGGTTCGGCAGAAGGCCGTGCGACGGGTCGGCCGGCGTGGGGCCGCGCTCGACGCGTTCGTGCTCGACCACGATTACGCCTGGGCCGACGGCCTGATCTGCGGCGGCAAGATGGTCGTCTCCACCGAGGCCCTCCGCGGCGACGGCCCGCTCGGCTATTACCGGGCCTATCGCGCCCTTCTGGAAGCCGGTGAGGGGTTCACCGAGGCCGTCGTGATCGACCCCGACCGGCTCGGCGCGGACGTCCCGACCGGAACGCGGTTCGTTTTCGGGCCGGGCGGGGAATGCGTCGCGGGCTGGCCCGTCGCGGAGGCCCCCGAAGGGCTCGCGGGACGGGTTGCGCCACTCGCCGACCGGCCGAAGCCGGGGGTCCGCGGCGGGGTCGCGCTCTTGCCGACCTTGCCGAGAATCCGGCTCGTGATCGTCGGCGCGGGGCACGTCGGCCAGGCCGTCGCGGCTCTGGGGGCGCAGGCCGATTTCGACGTCTGGGTGGTCGACGACCGCCACGAATACGCGAACGCCGAACGGTTCCCGGCGGCCCGGCGGCGGATCGTCGGGCCGATCGACGAGGTGCTGCCCGCGCTCGACGTGACCGCGAACACCTACGCGCTGATCGTCACCCGCGGCCACGGCCACGACCAGGAGGCGCTTTACCACCTCGCCAGGACGGCCGCGCCTTACGTCGGCCTGATCGGCAGCGCGCGGAAGATCCGCCTGATCTTCGAGAGCCTGCGCGAGGCGGGGGTGCCGGCCGATCGCCTGGCGCGGGTCGCCGCGCCGGTGGGTATGGACATCGGCTCTCAGACCGTGCCCGAGATCGCCGTGAGCATCGTCGCCGAGCTGATCGCGCGGCGGAACCTCGGGCCGACGGCCCTGGCCCCGAAGCCGATCGCCGCGGCCGTCCGCGTCGCGCCCGCGCCCGAATCAGAGCCGGCCGACGCGCCGGCGCGGGGATGATCGCCGCGGTCGTGCCGGCGGCCGGGCACAGTCAGCGGATGGGCCGGCCGAAGCTGATCCTGACGGTCGACGGCCGGACCGTGATCTCTCGGGTCGTGACCGCGCTGCGCGCCGGCGGCGCCTCGCGCGTCGTCGTCGTCGCGCCCCCGGCCGACGCCGCCGGCGCCTCGATCCTCCACGACGAGGCCCGCGCCGCCGGCGCCGAGTTGATCGTCCCCGCGACGCGACCGAATGACATGCGTGCTTCGGTCGAACACGCCCTCGACCACCTGGAGCGGGGCGAGACGGCCCCGGCGACCGTCCTGCTCGTCCCGGCCGACAGCCCCGGCCTGAACCCCGAGTTGGTGGCCCTGATCGTCGAGAGGGCGAAGGCCGAGCCGGGGGCGATCCTCGTGCCGGTCGTGGCCGGGAATCGCGGGCACCCCGTCGCCCTCCCCTGGCCGGTCGCGCTGGGGGTCCGCGCCCTGCACGCGGGGGTGGGGGTCAACGCCCTCATGGCGCTGAACGCCGCGAAGGTCGTCGAGGT
>DASZMJ010000049.1:0-6449 GCA_035551935.1 Isosphaeraceae bacterium | reverse complement strand
GCCATCATGAGTCAGGTCGCCGAGCCGGAGACACTCCCCCTCGCCGCGCAATGCGAGGCCATCGCCGACCGGGCCAAGGCGGCGGCGCGCCTCTTGCGGACCGCGCCCGGCGCGGCCAAGGACGCCTGGCTCCGCCGCGCGGCGCGGTCGGTCCGCGAGCGTCGCGCGGAGCTGATCGAGGCCAACGCGCGCGATATCGCCGCCGCGCCCGACTTCGGCCTGAACGCCGCGGCCGTCGATCGCCTGAGGCTGACCGAGCGAAGGATCGAGGAGGTCGCGCGGACCTTGGAGGAGGTCGCGGCGCTGCCCGACCCGATCGGCGAGGTCATCGAGGGCCATCGCCGGCCGAACGGCCTGGACGTGACGAAGGTCCGCGTGCCGTTGGGAGTCATCCTCTTCATTTATGAGAGCCGGCCCAACGTGACCGCCGACGCGGCGGCGCTCTGCGTCAAGAGCGGCAACGCGGTCATCCTCCGCGGCGGCAAGGAGGCGCTACACTCGAACCGGGCGTTGCACCTCGTCCTCGCCGACGCACTCGACGCCGCCGGCCTGCCGCGCGACGCCGTGCAGGTCGTGCCGACGACCGACCGCGAGGCCGTCGGCCTCCTGCTCGGCATGGCCGACCGCATCGACCTGGCCATCCCCCGGGGCGGCGAGGGCTTGATCCGGCGCGTCGTCGCCGAGGCGCGGATGCCGGTCCTGAAGCATTACCAGGGGAATTGCCACGTCTACGTCGACGCCGACGCGGACCAAGCGATGGCCGTCGAGGTCGTCCTCAACGCCAAGGTCCAGCGCCCCGGGGTCTGCAACGCGGCCGAGACGCTGCTCGTACACCGCGACGCCGCCCCGACCTTCCTGCCCCGCGTCGCCGAGGCCCTCGGTCGCGCCGGGGTCGAGCTGCGCGGCGACGAGGCATGCCGGGCGATCGTGCCATCGATGACGCCCGCCGTGCCGGCCGACTGGGATACGGAGTTTTTGGAGAAGATCCTGGCCGTCGCCGTCGTCGACTCGCTCGACGCGGCGATCGCGCACATCGCGCGGCACGGCTCGGGGCACACCGAGGCGATCCTGACGCGCGATCTGGCGGCGGCGCGGCGGTTCGTGGCCGAGGTCGACAGCTCGGCGGTGATGGTCAACGCCAGCACCCGGTTCAACGACGGCGGCCAGCTCGGCCTCGGCGCCGAGATCGGCATCAGCACCGACAAGTTCCACGCCCGCGGCCCCTGCGGCCTCCGCGAATTGACCAGCACCAAGTGGGTCGTCGTCGGCGACGGCCACGTCCGCGAGTGACGGGAATCGACGGGGGGAGGGGTGGCCCTGGACGCCCGGGGCGTTGTACGCTAGAGGTCCTGGGCCGAGGTTGACACGGGACGCCCGGCGGCCTACCATCCGGCGCCCCGGAACCGATCGGCACGCCATGCTTCCATGCAACTCTCGGGCCGTCCGACAACGCTACGGGGTGTGAAGATCCATGGCCACCGTCTCGCTGAAGCACGAGGAGATCGAGTCGTTCCGGCGGGCCCTCATGGGCCTCCGGGCCCGGCTCCGCGGCGACCTCACCCAGATGACCGACGAGGCCCTGAAGCGGAACCAGCCCGAATCGTCGGGGAACCTCTCGAACATGCCGCTTCACATGGCCGACGTCGGCACCGAGAATTATGATCAGGAGTTCACCCTCGGCCTGATCGAGAACGAGCAGGAGACGCTCGACCAGATCCAGGGGGCCCTGGCGCGGGTCGACGCGGGGACCTTCGGCCGCTGCGAGGAGTGCGGCGGCATGATCGCCAAGCAGCGGCTCCAGGCGATCCCGTACACGAGGCACTGCATCGACTGCGCCCGGAAGGTCGAGGAGCGGGGCGCCCGACCGGCCTGACCTGACCTGACTCGACCCGACCCGCGGGCCTCGAAGGGCCGAACCATGAGAGAGCATGTCCCCGCGAGTCGGCACCTCCTCTTTTGGTCGATCGCGCTCCTGGGCGCCGGGCTCGACCTGGCGAGCAAGGCGGCGATCTTCGCCCGGCTCGGGCTCCACGGCAGCCGCCGGCTCGTCGGCGACGTCCTCGAGCTGCGGACCAGCTACAACCCCGGCGCCCTCTGGGGCCTCGGCCGCGACTGGCAGTACAGCAGCCTCCTCTTCGCCGTCGCGTCGCTGGTCGCCGGCCTGTTCATCTGCTACTACCTCTTCGGCCGCGGCGCGGCGGCCGACCGCTTGCAGACGATCGCCCTGGCCCTGATCATGGCCGGCGCGATCGGCAACTGCTACGACCGCCTGATGCTCGGCCGCGTGCGCGACTTCGTCCACTTCCACGTCGACGCCATCGGCTTCGACTGGGCCATCTTCAACCTCGCCGACAGCCTGCTCGTCGTCGGGGCCATCGCCCTGATGCTACTGGCGCTGCGGCCCGAGCCGGCGACCGAACCGGCGCCGATGGCGGGCCTGGAACGGACCCCGTAGCGTCCGCTCTTGCGGACCTCTTCCTCTCGAGGACGGGGAAGAGGTCCGCAAGAGCGGATCCCACGAAGGGCGATCGATCCACGCGATCCCGCGTTAGACGTCGTAATACAGCGCGAATTCGTACGGGTGCGGCCGCAGGCGGACGGCCTCGACCTCGTGGGTGCGCTTGTACCAGATCCAGGTGTCGATGACGTCGGGGGTGAAGACGTCGCCGCGGAGCAGGAACTCGTGGTCGGCGCGGAGGGCGTCGAGGGCCGCGTCGAGGGTGCGCGGGGTGGCGGGGACGTCGGCCAGCTCCTCGGGCTGGAGGTCGTAGATGTCCTTATCCAGCGGGTCGCCGGGGTTGGCCTTCGTCTGGATGCCGTCGAGCGCGGCCATGAGCATCGCGGAGAAGAGGAGGTACGGGTTGGCCGCGGCGTCGGGGCCGCGGTACTCGATCCGGCGCTCGCGCGGGCCGGGGCTGTGGACGGGCACGCGGATGATCGCCGAGCGGTTGCGGCGGCTATACGCGAGCTTCGTCGGCGCCTCGAAGCCGGGCACGAGCCGCTTGTAGCTGTTGGTCGTCGGGTTGGCGAATGCCGACAGCGCCGGCGCGTGCCGCAACAGGCCGCCGATGGCGAAGAGGCCCAGGTCGCTGAGGCCCGCGTAGCCGGTGCCGGCGAGCAGGGGGACCTCGCCCTTCCAGAGGGTCAGGTGCGTGTGCATGCCCGAGCCGTTGTCGCCGAAGAGCGGCTTGGGCATGAACGTCGCGGTCCGGCCGGCGCGGCGGGCGACGTTGCGGATGATGTACTTGGCGAGCATGACGTGGTCGGCACACTCGACGAGCGGGCGCGCCGCCAGGTCGATCTCGGCCTGGCCGCCGGTGGCGACCTCGTGGTAATGCGCGGTGGTGGCGACGCCGCAGTCGGCCATGAACTGGGCCATCTCGGTGCGGAGGTCGGCCAGGCTGTCGGTCGGCGGGCAGGGGAAATACCCCAGGCCCGAGCCGGCCTTGTAGCCGAGGTTGGGCCGCTCGACCCGGCCGCGGTTCCAGTCGCCTTCGACCGAGTCGACGTGGTAGTACGCCTCGTGGCCGCGCTGGTCGAAGCGGACGTCGTCGAAGACGAAGAACTCGAGCTCGGGCGCGAACCGGCAGTCGTCGGCCAGGCCGGTGGTGCGCATGTAGTTGACGGCCTTGCGGGCGATGTTGCGGGGGTCGCGGGTGTAGTCCTGCTGGGTGATCGGGTCCTGGATGTTGCAGATCATCGTCAAGGTCGGCTTGGCCGTGAACGGGTCGATCAGCGCCGTCTCGGGCTGGGGCACGACCAGGAGGTCGGCCTCGTTGATCGCCCGCCAACCGACGACGCTGGAGCCGTCGAAGCCGATGCCTTCCTCGAAGGTCTCCTCGGTCAGCGCGTCGGCCGGGATGGCGAAGTGCTGCCAGACGCCGGGGAAGTCCATGAAGCGGAGGTCGACGGTCGTGACCTCCTTCTGCCGGATCAGGGCCAAGACCTCTTTGGGAGTCACCGCCGCGCAGTCCTTTCGGGGTGCCGGGCCGCCGGGGGCGACGGGCCGCCTGGCTCCGGCCCCGCCCCCGCCATGCTCGCGGTCGCGATGCCTTGACCCTACCCGAATCGCCCCGCGCCGGCCAGCCCCGCCGGGGCGAGGCGGGCCCTCGTCGCCGGCACGATCGCCCCGGTCGGCGCAACCCCACTCGCTCGCAGCCGCTTTGAAAAAATGACCTAAAGTTGCGATGTGCGGCGGTCGAGGGGCGAGGACGGCCCGGCGGCCCGCCGCGACGGCTCTTGGAAACCTCCCCCCTCCGGCCGGGGGTGGTCGCGGGCCCGGCCCTCCGCGGGTCGGCGCCCGGCGATCGCCCCGCGCCCCCTCACGGATCGAGACGCGACCGGTTCGTCCGCCCCGACCGAACGGGCGGCCCGATCGGTCCGCGCGCCGGCCGGGGGGTCCGTGAATGGCTCCAGTTGACGAGGGCGCGGGACCCATGTGGCATCGCGGATGGCGGTCGAGGACCAGGACGACGACGCGGGTGCGGGCGGCGAGGCCCCGGGTCGAGGCGTTGGAGACGCGGCAACTGCTCGCGAACGGCAGCGGGCCCGGCTACGTGCTCGAGGGCAATTCCTGGCCCGATCCCACCCACCTCACCTTCAGCTTCGTCCCCGACGGCACCTCGTGGGACGGCGGCACCAGCAACCTCCAGGGCGCCTTCGCCGCCGAGTTCCCCGGCGTCGACTGGGAGTATCAACTGGCCAAGGCCCTCCAGACCTGGGCCTCGGTGGCCAACATCAATTTCGTCCAGGTCGCCGACGCCGGCCTGCCGTTCAACACGCCGGGCCAGGCGCAGGGCGACCCGCGGTTCGGCGACATCCGGATCGGCGGCTTCGCGTACCCCAACGGCAACACCACGACGCTCGCCCAGACCTACTACCCGCCCCCGGGCGGCAACACCGCCGCGGGCGACACCGAGATCAACACGACCATCAACTACTCGATCGGCGGCGGCAACGGCATCGACCTCTACAGCGTCATGCTCCACGAGTTCGGCCACGCCCTGGGCATGGCCCACGCGCCCGACCCCGCGCAGGTGATGTACGCGGTCTACCAGGGGGTCCGGCCCGGCCTCTCGTCGGGCGACATCGCCGGCATCCAGGCCCTCTACGGCCCGAGGACCGCCGACGCCTACCAGTCGCAGGGCCAGGGGACGTCGTTCAGCACGGCGATCGGCCTCGACGGCGGCCTCTCCGGCGGCCAGGAGACGCTCGGCAACGTCAGCCTGGCGACGATCGGCGACGTCGAGTACTTCGCCGTCACCGCCCCGGCCGGCGCCGGCGCGACGTTGCAGGTGGCGGCGTCGGCGAGCGGGTCGAGCCTGTTGAGCCCGAAGGTGACGGTCTTCGACGCGAGCGGCAACGTCCTCGCCAACGCCGCCAACCCGGCCGCCTTCGGCGACGACGTCGGCGCCCAGGTCAACGGGGTCCAGGCCGGCCATCGCTACCTCATCGCCGTGACCGGCGCGACCGGCGACGTCTTCGCCACCGGGGCCTACCAGCTCCACGTCGCCTTCGCGACCGGCCAGGGCTCGGGCGCGGCGACCGGCTCCAGCACCAGCGGCGGCAGCCCGGCCCCCGCGCCCCCTTCGGGTTCGGGCGCGACCCTCACCGCCGATGAGCTGTTCATCCAGGCGCTCTACCGCGACTTCCTCGGCCGCTCCGGGTCGGTGCCCGAGCTCGATTCCTGGGCGGCCTTGCTGCCGACGTTGGGCCAGGAGGGGGTGGCCACGAAGATCATCCATTCGACCGAGGCCGAGGCGCGGCAGGTCGACCGACTCTACATCGGCGTCCTCGGCCGCGCCGCCGACCCGGTCGGCGAGGCGGGCTTCGTCGGCCTGCTCCAGGCCGGCGGGACGCTCGAGCAGGTCGCCGCGATGATGGCCGGCTCGCCCGAGTTCGCCGCCCGGTCGGCGACCTTCTACCCTTCGGCCAACCCGAACGTCAGCTTCGTCGAGGGGCTCGACGCCGCCTTCCTCGGCCGCATCCAGAGCCCGACGGACATCAACACCCTCCTCGGCGCCCTGCCGACCGTCGGCCGCGCCGGCCTGATCGACGACTTCCTCGCGTCGGCGGAGTACCGCGGCGACCAGGTCGATTCCTATTATGCCGAGCTGCTCCATCGCGCCATGGCCCCCAGCCCCGCCGAGCTGGCCGGCTGGGTGAATTCGGGCCTCGACCTGCTGACCATCCAGAGCTTGATGGCCGGCACGCCCGAGTTCTTCGCCGACGCCTCGAACGTCTCGCAGCCCGCCGCGCTCGTGCTGACCCGAACGAGGCCGTTGCCGCTCAACGGCGACGCGACGACCCTGGCCGGCTCGCCCTATCGGCACCTCGGCGTGCGGCACCACCCGCACCCGGCGCACCACGTCGCCCGTCACGGCTGAGGGATTCGTAGGGTCCGCCGCGCGGACCGATCCCCTTCATTTGCAAAGGGATCGGTCCGCGCG
>DASZMJ010000048.1:0-5823 GCA_035551935.1 Isosphaeraceae bacterium | reverse complement strand
GCCTCCAGGGCGACCCTGGCCTTGAAGGCGGCCGGATGCCGCTTGCGCTTGACGGTCATGATGCACCTCGGGATGGATCAGCGACCTTCGATCAGTATAACATCCCGAGTTGTCCAGTCTCAGGGGTCCACCTCAATCCGTGGCCGCCAGCCTCTGCAACTCTATCTCTCGCTCCTGCCGATTCTTCGATGTAGCATTCATTGGTGGGATTCCCTTCTTCGAACATACCCATAGATAGTTGTCCTGATTTTACATTATAACGTGCACGTCAAGGGGCGCCCAGAATATGAGGCCGAAGATCTCGGACGAGCGGCGGCCGGGTGGCAGGGGTTGCATCAGCAACCCCGGTCCTCGTCTCGGAGCCCACGCGTTCGTCCGAAGACCGGGGTTCCGAGGACGGAACCCCTGCCACCCGCGAAGGGAGCCTCAATCGCGGGCGACGACGACGGTACCGTCGTCGCGGGCGGTGGCGATGAGGTGGCCGGAGGGGGAGACGGCGACGTCGTGGATCGGGGGGCCGCTGGCGTCGCGGAGGAGGAGGGTCCCGTCGGCGACACGCCAGGCGCGGAGGAGGCCCGACGAGGAGGAGACGCCGGCGGCCCAGAGGGTGAGGCCGTCGGGGGAGAAGGCGAGGGAGTTCACGGAGCGGGAGCGGTCGCGGGGCGGGGAACGATCGCCGAGGGTGCGGAGGAGGGAGCCGTCGCGGGCGCGATGGAGTTGAGCGGTCCCGTCGGAGGAGCACGAGGCGAGGGTGAGGCCGTCGGGGGAGAAGGCGACGTCGTTGACGAAGTCGGTGTGCCCCTCGAGCGTCAAGAGCGGCCGGCCGTCGTCGACGCCCCAGACGCGGACGGAGTGGGGCCGCACGGCGGCGGCGGCGAGCCGGCGGCCGTCGGGGGAGAAGGCCAGCGCGAAGCGGACCTGGACGTCGTCGCCGACCACCCGGAGCGGCGACCCGTCGGCCCAGTGCCAGAGGCGGATGCCGTTGCCGTAGCCCGAGGTCGCGAGGAGGTCGCCCCTCGGGTCGAAGGCGACAGTCGTCACGTGGAGCCGGTCGGCCTTGTACTGCCGCAAGAGGCCGCCGTCCGATGCCCGCCAGAGCCGCCCGGTCTCGTCCAGGGGCTTCGCGCGCCCGGTGGCCAGCACGGCCCCGTCGGGCGAGAACGCGACCGAGCCTACGAGCTCGGTCCCCGGCTCCCGGATCGTGCGACGTCGCGAGCCGTCGCCGGCCTCCCAGATCGCGAACTCCTTGCCGATGGCCGCAGCCAGGAGCTTGCCGTCCGTCGAGAACGCCACCGCCCGCGCCGGCCCGGCCCGCTCCCCCTCGGCCTTGCCGGTCCAGACGACCTCCGGCCGCCTCATCTCCTCGGCCCGATCCTCGCCCACGCCCCACGCCAGGCCGGCGAGCAGCAGCCCCGTCGTCGCGATCATGGTTGCGTCCCCCAGCCTCTATCGGCGATGCGGTTGGCCCCGGTGGCTCGCAATCGGGGCGGCGCAGCCGAGGCAGGTTTGCTTCGTCAGATCCAGGACCCCGGTCGCTGCGCGACCATGCATCGATCGAGGACTCCTCGTGCTCATGCACGGAACACCGACCGTCGCGCCGCGTCCGGGATACTCCGAGACACCGCGAGGGTCAAGGCAGGTTCTCCTACACCTATTGTGGAGCGTGGAGCCATCGTTGGCTAGGGGGAAACAGCCCCCCGTCGCCTGTCGGCCACTCGGGGGATTCAAGAAACCCGCCCGAGGGTCGACAGCATCGCCCCTGGTGGACGAGTGAACGACGGAGCGGCGCCCGGAGCGCTCGATTTCGAGCGTTCCGCGCGCCTTTTCCCGGAATCCGGTTATCGCGGCGGCCCCGGGTTTCGAGGTTATAGGGCGAAGCGATGGACGCGGGGAGCATCCCAGCCGATGCCCGCGGAACTCACCACCCGTCGACACCGCAACGTTGAGGTCCCGAATCATGTCGAAGACGATGCTCAGCCCCGCCCAGGTCGCCGCCCGCCAGGCCAACGCGAAGAACTCCACCGGACCGCGCACCGACGAGGGCAAGGCCCGCGCCGCGAAGAACGCGCTGCTCCACGGCCTCTGCTCCTTGGCGCCGGTGCTCCCCAGCGAAGATCCGGCCGAATTCGAACGGCTGCTGGCGCAGTGGATCAAAGACCAGCAGCCGGCGACCGAAGAGGAACAGAACCTCGTCTTCAACATGTGCTGCGCCACCGTCGCCATCGGCCGCGTCCGCAAGGCCGACGCCGCCGCGGCCCTCGTGCGCATGCGACAGGCCGGCGAGGCGTTCGACGCGGAGCGCGCCAGGACGCTCCAGGAGACGGGCTCCCTCGTGGGCCGCGGCCGGCAGGACCTGGTGATCCCGCTGCTGGCGCGGGCCGACGGGGTCCGCTGGCTGATCGCCAAATGGGACGAGATGGACGAGCAGCTCACCGGCAGCGGCCACCTCTGCCCCGACTGGCGCGGGCGGATGCTGGCGATGCTCGGCTGCGCCCCGGGCGACCTCGACGACGAGCGCGCCCGCGTGGTGCACGGCCTGGGCATGGCGCTGGACGTCGCCTGCGACGCGCACCTCCAGGGCCACGCGCGGTACCTCGCCAAGGGCATCGCGATCGACGCCGACCGGCCGATGGAGCGGCTCCGCGCGATCATGGCCACCGAGCTCGAGGCGCTGCGGTCGATCCTCCCCGACCTGGAGGCCGAGGAGGCCGAGCAGCGGCGACAGGTCCTCGACGCGGCGGCGGTCGACACGTCGGACGACGGCATGCGCCGGCACCGTTACATGCAGGACCACCAGCGCACCTTCCGGCAGCTGTCGACGGCGCTGATCGCCTGCAAGAACGCGCGGCTGAAGCTCTACGGCCGGATCCTCTCCAGCAGCGAGAACGAGCCCGCCTGGACGCCCCCCGAGCCCACCCCGTCGGCCCCCGAAACGCTGGCGCGGAACGAACCGAAGGATGATGCAACCTACGATTACGTAATGGTCTTGGATGAGACACCCATGCCCGCGACGCCCCGGCCGGCGTCCTCGGTGGTCATCGGCGTGGCGCCGACGACCCCGACGGCCCCGCCGCGACGCTTCTGAGGCCCGAAATCGGGCCTCGAATCGCCCGTTCCCATCAAGAAAAGCTGATCCGAAGGGGTCGGCGGCGATCGGGGTGCGTCCCCGGAGCAGGCACGCGGAGCGTGCCTGCTCCGGGGAGAAAGGACGGTCGGTCGGCCGCGACTCGGACCCGGCCCGCGCGGCCCTTCCGGGCGCGGGTGAACGCCGGTTATCCTGGCGTCGAGGGCCCGAGCGCGGGGCCATCGACGGGCCCGGCACGGGAATCGCTGCCCCGACCCAACGCCCCGGGTCGCCGGATCGAGGCGAGACGAGACCAAGGGGGGCGGAGGAGGGCAGACATGCTCGCGACGCTCGGCGCCCTGATCCTCATGGCGGGCCTGGGGACGGACCCGGATCGGCTCGCGGACATCGGGCCGGCGCCCGAGGTCAGGCTCACGGACCAGCACGGCAAGACGTTCGACCTGGCCAGCCTGCGGGACAAGGTGGTCGTCGTCAGCTTCGTTTATACGACCTGTTACGGCACCTGCCCGGCGACGACGCAGGCATTGGGTCGCGTCCGCAAGGCGCTGGCGGCGGAGGGGCTCTGGGGCGAGAAGGTCGAGTTCGTCTCGATCAGCCTCGACCCGGAGAAGGACACGCCGGCCGTCCTCGCCGAGTACGCCAAGCTCCAGGGGGCCGAGTCGGAGCACTGGCACTTCCTGACCGGGCCCCCGGAGACGGTCCGCAAGGTCCTCGGCGCCTGGGACATGTGGGCCAGGCGCACGCCCGAGGGCGCGCTCGACCACCCCTCGCGGATCTTCCTGGTCGACCCGAAGGGCCGGCAACGCGAGATCTACAGCCTCGAATTCCTCCGACCGCCGACGGTCCTCGACGACGTGCGGGCGGTCCTGGACGATCGCGATCGGCGCTGAGCGGGGCGCGAGGGGGGCGGACGATGGCCGGCGATTCGGCGACGGGGACGGCGGTGGCGGCCCGGCGGGTCTTCGTCGTCCTCAACCCCGCGGCGGGCACCTGCACCGCCGACGACGTGCGCGAGGCATTGGGCCGTTACTTCTCGTGCGAGCAGGGGGCCTGCGACATCCACGAGACGACCGCCCGCGACGACCTCTCGGCCCTGGTCCGCGAGGCCGCGGCGCGGGGGTGCGACCTGGTCGTCGCCGCCGGGGGCGACGGCACCGTCTCGGTCGTCGCCGACGGCGTGACCGGCACGGAGACCCCGCTGGGGATCATCCCGCTGGGCACGGCCAACGTCCTGGCCCGCGAGCTGGGCGTGCCGGTCGTCCTCGACGACGCGTGCAGGCTCCTCGCCGGCCCGCTGGCCACGACGGCCATCGACGCGATGGTCGTCGGCGAGCGGTCGTACCTGACCCAGGTCGGCGTCGGCATCGACGCGCTGATGATCCGCGACACCGGCCGCGACCAGAAGCGCCGGCTCGGCCGCCTGGCGTACCTTTGGACCGCGGCCCTGCACCTGATCGGCTTCGAGCCCCGGCGGTTCTCGATCGCCGTCGACGGCCATCCCGTCGAGCGGACGCGGGCCTCGCAGGTCGTCGTGGCCAACTCGGCGACGCTCGGCCAGCACCCGTTCCGCTGGGGGCCCGACATCCGCCCCGACGACGGCCGCGTCGACGTCTGCGTCGTCCGCGCCCGCAGCCTGATCGATTATATCAATTTAGCATGGTATGTTCTCATGGGTCAACATCGCCGCAGCCCGCACGTCCGTTATCTGTACGCTTGTCGGTCGGCGACGATCGGGAGCGACCGACCCCTGCCGGTGCAGGCCGACGGCGAGATCATCGGCGAGACGCCGGTCGAGGTCCGCGTCGCTGTGGGCGCGGTCCGGGTCGTGACGCCGCCGCCGGAGGCCCGGGCTCAGCAGTAGGGTCGGAGGGCCTGCCGCATCGCCGCGGCGGTCGGGAAGCGGTCGGCCGCGTCTCGGGCCAGGCAGCGCTCCAGGACGTTGGCCAGGCCGGTCGGCACCTCCGACCGCCGCTTCTGGATCGGCACCGGCTGCTCCTCGATGAGGGTCCGGATCAGGTCGCCCTTCTCGTCGACGTTCTCGTAAATGAACGTACCTGTGATCAAATAATAGAGCGTTGCGGCGGTCGAGTAGAGGTCGCCGGAGGGGGTGACGGTCTTGAAGTCGAGCATCTGCTCGGGGGGCATGAACGGGATCGTGCCGCGCATCTCGCCGGAGAAGGTGAGGCCCGAGAGGCCCAGGCCGCGGTAGCTCTTGGCCAGGCCGAAGTCGGAGATCTTGCCCATCAGGCCGGCCTCGGTCCGGCCGATCAGGATGTTCTCGGGCTTGATGTCGCGGTGGACGAAGCCTAGGCCGTGCGCGTGCTCGAGCCCCTTGAGGACCTGGCAGGCCATCCGGCAGGCCTGGTAGATCGGGTAGCTGCCGCGGTCGGAGTTGGCCAACGCCTCGAGGTTCGTGCCCGAGACGTACTCCATCGCGAACCAGAACTGGCCGCGGGTCGTCCCTTGTTCATACCACTCGACGATGTTGGGATGCTTCAACTGGCTGATGACGCTCATCTCGCGGAGGAAGCGGTCGACGGCCGACCGCGCCGCGGCGCTCTCGGGGATGATGAGCTTCAGGGCCACCTTCTGGCCGGTCAGGTTGTGCTGCGCGAGGTAGACGATGCCCATGGCGCCGCGGCCGAGCTCGCGGAGGGTGGTGTAGTGCGGCACCGGCTGGGGGGTGATGGCGGCCTCGGCGCGGCACTGGTCGCAGAGCCACATGATCGCCTCGCCGA
>DASZMJ010000047.1:0-14346 GCA_035551935.1 Isosphaeraceae bacterium | reverse complement strand
GACCTGGAGCTTGAGGAGGCCGAGCAGCGGCAGCAATCCATGGACGCGGCGGCGGTGGACACGAGCGACGAAGGGTCGCGGCGGCATCGCTACCTGCAAGATCACCAGCGCACCTTCCGCCAGCTCTCGACGGCGCTGATCGCCTGCAAGAACGCGCGGCTGAAGCTGTACGGCCGGATCCTCTCCAGCAGCGAGAACGAGCCCGCGTGGACACCCCCGCCCGAGACCCCGCCGGCCCCGGAAGCGCCGGCGCGGAACGAACCGAAGAATGACGCAACCTACGATTACGAAATGGTTTTGGATGAGACGCCCGTGCCCGCGGCGCCCCGGCCGGCGTCCTCAGTCGTCGTCGGCGTGGCGCCGAGCCCGACGACGGCCCCGCCGCGGCGGTTCTGAGGCCCGTTTCCGGGCCTCGGACGACCGCTTCCCATCAGCGAAGGCCAATCCGAACGGGTCGGCGGCGTCCGGGGTGCGCTTTCGTCGCGGGCACGCGGAGCGTGCCTACGACGAAGAGGGTAGGCCGCGCGACGGATTGACACTGCGAGGCAGGAGGCGCACCATTTGCTATTAACGGGGTCGCGTGCTCAAAGGTTCGAAGCAATGGGGGTGGACCATGGCGATGCCCGGCGAGTACGACGGTGGCCGCGGCCGAGGGTTCCCGGTGCGTTGGGTCGTCGCGGCGGTCATCGCGCTGTTCGGGATCGTCTCGTTCATGATGAGGGTCCAGACCAACCCCGTCACCGGCGAGCGGCAGCACGTGGCGATGAGTGAACAACAAGAGATGTCGCTCGGCCTGGAGGCGGCGCCCAAGATGGCGGCGCAGATGGGGGGCGACGTGCCCAGCGACGACCTCCGCGCCCGCGAGGTCCGCCGGGTCGGCAACCTCCTGGTCGAGCGGGGCGACGCGGGCCGCAGCCCGTATGCCGACAACTTCCACTTCCACCTCCTCGAAGATCCCAGGACGATCAACGCCTTCGCCCTGCCCGGCGGCCAGATCTTCATCACGCTCGGCCTCTTCAACAAGCTCGACGACGAGGCCGAGCTGGCCGGCGTGCTCGGCCACGAGATCGGCCACGTCATCCACCGCCACGCCGCGCAGCAGATGGCCGCCGGCCAGCTCGGCCAGGTCCTGACGGTCGCCGCCGGCGTCGGCGCCACTGACGACCGCGGCAACGGCCGGCGCGCCCAGATGGCCGCCGCCCTGGCCAACCAGATGTTCCAGCTCCACTACAGCCGCGCCGACGAATCCCAGTCCGACGCCTTCGGCCTCAAGGCCATGGCCCAGGCCGGCTACGACCCCTCGGCGATGCTCGACGTCATGAAGATCCTCAAGGCCGCCTCCGCCGGCGGCCGGACCCCCGAGTTCCTCGCCACCCACCCCCTGCCCGAGACCCGCCTCGAGGCCATCGCCCAGGCCCTCAAGCAGTCCTACCCCAACGGCATCCCCCCCGACCTCACCCGCGGCCGGTCGCTCAAGGGCATGACCGGGATGGGGGACTGACGGCGGCATCGCGGCCCGGGAGACTCGGAAATGAATCGTCCCTCAAAGTCAACATTTCAAATATCGAAATTATTTCTACTTTTCTCTCTTTGCTTTCTGTACCCTCTGTGGCAACCGTCTTCCTCCGCCCAGCCATCGACCCCGCGTCGGGTGCTGGCCTTCTATTACGCGTGGTACCGGACGCCCGAGGTCTCGAAGCACTGGTTGCACTGGGAGGGGGTCCAGCCCGAGCGGCGGGCGATCGCCAGCGCGACGGACTACCCGGCCTCGGGGCCGTATGACAGCGTCGACGCGAAGGCACTCGACCGCCAGATGCGGCAGATGGCCGAGGCGGGGATCGACGGCCCGATCGTGAGCTGGTGGGGCCGCGACCGCGAGGACGGCGACCTCGCGATGTCTCGCGTCCTGGACGCCGCCGCGAGGCACGGCCGGGTCGTGAGCGTCTATTACGAGCGGATCGACGCCCCCCGGCCCGAGGACCGCGAGCGCAAGGCGGCCGACGACCTGGTCTACCTGATCCGCCGCTACACCGACAGCAAGACGTGGCTCCGCGTCGGCGACCGCCCGGTGATCTTCGTCTACAGCCGCGCCCTCGGCGAGCTCGGGCCGCCGGGGCGTTGGCGGGCGGTCCGGGCTTTGGTGCGGGGCCGGACGGGCGTCGAGCCGTTCCTGGTCGCCGACGCCGTCGCGCCGGAGTTCGCCGACGAGTTCGACGGCATCCACCACTACAGCCTCGCCGACCGGCTCGCCGGCCGGCCGCTCGACCGGATCGAGCGCCTGACCCGTGCCGCGGCCCTGGAGACGCTGGCGACGGCCCGCGAGGCGGGCAAGCTGGCGTGCGGGACGATCATCCCTGGCTATGATGATACGAAGATCCGGCGCCCCGGCTTCGTCGTCTCGCGGCACGGCGGCCGGACCTATCGCGCCGGCTGGGAGGCGGTCATCGGCACGGGGCTCGACTGGGCCCTGGTCTCGACCTGGAACGAGTGGCACGAGGGGACCCAGGTCGAGCCCTCGGTCGAGGACGGCGACCGCGAGCTCGAGGCGACCCGGGGCCTCGCCGCCCGGTTCAAGGACCCCGAGGCTAGGGTCGTCCCCGTGCCGGTCGACCCGCGCTGGAAGCCGCTGGTGGACTCCTGGCGCGGCGGGACGATCGGCCTGCTCGGCGGCCTCGGGCCGATCGGGGCCGACGTCCTGTCCAGCGGCCTGCCGTGCCGGCTCGTGAGCCTCCGGGCCTTCTGCCACGGCGCGATCACGGCGCGCGACTGCCCGATCCTGATCTACGGCGGCGGCGAGAAGGTCCGCACCGACTTCGGCCGGGGCCGGACCCTCGACGCCGCCTTGCGGCGGTTCGCCAGGGCAGGGGGGGTGATGGTGGTCGCGAGCTTCGAGCCCTGGCCGATGAACCAGTCGCTCGACACCGGCCAGGTCTCCTGGAGCAACACCGTCGGGCTCCCGCTGGCGATCGGCTTCGAGACCCCACCGGCGCCCGACCTCGTCGTCCGGTTCCGGGGCCCCCTGGCCGAGCTCGGCGACCTGCCGTTCCCGACCACCGGCGACCCTCGGTTCCGGCCCGCGGTCCCGCCGGCCGACGGCACCGCGGTCGTCGAGCCCCTGGCCACCCTCCAGGCCGCCGACGGCCGGCCGATCGGGCACGGCCTGCTCGCCTTGCGGTACACGGCCGGGCCGTTCGCCCCGGCGCGCTGGTTTTATGCATGGTTCCGCATCTGGGACCTCCCCGGCCTCGACCGCGACGACCTGATCCGCCGGCTACTCACCCTCGCCGCCCGCCGCTGACCGGGCGCCCTTTCCCTCCCTCCCAAACCGCCGAGAGGCCCCGATGGCGATCGATTTCCAGCTCGACCCCGCGGAAGTGCTCGGGGTCCCGCCCGGCGCGCCGTTGCAGGCGATCCGCGACGCCTACCACGACAAGGCCCGTCGCCACCACCCCGACCAGGGGGGCGACGCCTGGGCCTTCCGGGTCGTCCGGCGATCGTTCGAGGTCCTGAGCACCGCCCGCGTCGTCGGCCGGGCCTCCGAGGAGTTCTCGCGCGAGCGGACCCGACCGCCGATCCGGCCCGTGAACCCGGCCGACCCGGCCGAGGGCGGCGAGCACGTCCGGCCCGGCGTCCGCGACGAGGTCGGCGACCCGGTCCGGCTCGTGGACGTCGAGCTGTTCCTCGTCCGCTTCCAGCTCGACGACCCCGTCGAGCTGCTGACCCTGTCCCCCGCGCAGCGCAACCTGAGCTGCTGCCTGCACGTCTCCTGGCCCTCGCGCGAGCTGGGCCGTCCGGCCCCCGGGGCGGCCGAGGCCGGGCCGATCCTCGCGGTGATCTCCGCCGCCTTCGACGCCCTGGCCCGGCGCACCGAGGGGGTCGCCTCGCGGTGCAACGCCGAGGTTTGCCGGTTCGTCGGCTGGCTGAACTACCCGACCGCCATCCTCGCCTCCGAGGCCGCCCGCGCGTTCCGGGCGGCCCTCCACCCCAAGGGCCTCGGCGTCGTCCAGTCCACCCGCGAGACCATCATCCCCCGCGACGGCCACTGAGCCGTGCGTCGCACTCGTTGAAAAATTCGGTTTGATGAACATTCTTGCCATGGATACTTCGACCCCCCGGGCCGCGATCGCGCTGGGCCTGGAGGACGGGACGGTCCTGGTCGCCCCGTCGGCCGACGACCGCCAGCACGGCCGCGGCCTCGTGCCTGCGATCCGCGACCTCCTCCGCGCGGGCGGCCTGGGCGTCGCCGGGCTCGACGCGATCGCCGTCGGCCTCGGCCCCGGCTCGTACACCGGCCTGCGGGTCGGCGTGACGGCGGCCAAGACGCTCGCCTATGCCATCGGCACGCCCCTGGTCGGCCTCGACAGCCTCGAGATCCTCGCCGCCAACGCCGGGGAAGATGTGTTACGCCTCAGCGTCGTCGCCGACGCCCAGCGCGGCGACCTGTTCGTCGCCGACTTCGCCCGCGAAGGGCCCGGCTCTCCCTTGCTCCGCGTCGGCTCGACGCGGGTCGAGGCCGCATCGGCTTGGGCGGCTCGATTGACGCCGGGGACGCTCGTGATCGGCCCCGCCGTGCTCCGGCCCGGCTTCGCCATTCCGGCCTCGGCCCTGCTGCCGGCCGATCCCGAGGCCCATCGCCCCGACGGCCGCCGGCTCATCCCCCTCGCCCGCGCGGCCCTCGACGCCGGCCGGCTCGTCGACCCCTGGTTCGTCGAGCCCGTCTACCTCCGCCGCAGCGCCGCCGAAGACCAGTGGGACGCGCGGAGCCCCGCCTCTTGATCCGAACCGACCGTTTGTCACGAGACGATCCCGGCCCGCGACGCCCGATCGATCTCCTCGTCGGTGGGGAAGCCGAAGCCGGTCAGGTCGAGCACGAGGGCCGAGGCGGCCGAGGCGCGGCGGAAGGCGTCGTGGATCATCTCCGGGTCCGCGTGGCCGGGGGTCCAGCCGGCATCGAGGAGAGAACCCAGGAGGGTGGCCGCGAACGCCTCGCCGGCCCGGTTGGTGTCGCGGGGCGGTCGGGAGCGGGGGAACGCCGGGCCGCGGAGCAGGCGGGTCGATCCGTCGGCCGAACGATAATGGACCGAGGCCCCTCGGGGGCCGTCGGTGACGGCCAGGAGGGCGAGCCGATCGGCCACGGCGTCGCGGTCGGGCAGGCTCTCCCACTCGCGACGGTTACAGCTCAGGGCGTCGATGGCGTCGGCGAAACAGGCCAGGGGGAAGGTCCTGTCGAGCATGTTCCTCGCGGCCGGGGCGAAGAACCGGACGGCCGCGCCCGGGGCCCGCAAGGCCGCCGCCGCCAATGGGTTCGGCAACGCGGCCACGACGCGGAGGTCGCACGCCTCCTCGTCACGGACGTCGCCCTCGGTCAGCGCCGAGTGGCACCCCCGGAAGCCGATGGGCAGCTTGTCGCCGAACTCGGCGCTGGTGATGAGGAGGGTCCAGTCGGCCTCGCGCCCGGCGATGCGGATCGGCCTGTGGTCGATGCCGGCGGCCTCGAGGAGGTCGGCGATCTGGCGACTCCTCGGGTCCTCGGGCGGGCCGAGGGCGCCGAGGAGCCGGCCGCCGAGGGCGGCGGCGAAGCCGGCGCCCATGCCGCCGAGGTCGTCGCGCCAGTCGACGCCCCGGACCTCGCGCCGCCAGTCGCCGCGGCCCTCGACCAGCGGGCGCGCGAGCTCGACGGTGCCGACCGGCCCCGGCCAGCCGTCGGGGGGCGCGACGACGATCGACCCGCCGAGCGGGTCGACCAGCGTCAATGCCGGCGCCGCACCCCCGGCGAGCCGCCCGTCCACGCTGCCGTCGAGCGGCGGACCGATCGCCGGGTCGATCAACGGCCGATCGACCCGCGCGACGCGGTCGAGGTACGCCGGGCCCACGACGGTGACGCGGCGTCTCATGCGAGTCGGGCCGGGCTCCGGGGATCAGATCAAGATCACCGCGACCTCACTCGACGATCCCCTGCGGGCCGCCGGGCGAGGCGCCCGGGACCGGGACGGTCGGCCGCTGGAACTGCGGCTGCTGCTGGCCGGCACCGGCGCGGCGGCGGACGTCGAGCTCGATGGAGCCGAAGGTCCCCTCGTGCCGCTGGATCGTCATGCCGAGGGCCGTCAGGAGCCGCTTGGCGGTGTAGAAGTTCATGACGATCCGCTGATTCGCCTTCACGTCCTGGCGGCCGGTGGCGAAGGGCTGCGGGTTCAGGCCGAAGTCGAGGATGACCTCCTCCGGCGTGGCGGTGACCCGGCAGAAGTTCGAGTACGAGGGCACCGTGCCCGAGTCGTCCACGAAGACCTCGGTGGTGGCCTGCCCCTGATGCTGCTGTGGGGGGTGCGGCGGGTTGCCGCCCGCGTCCGCGTCGCTCATGGCGTCCTCCGACGTTCGGTGTTGTTTCGTCTCGCCCCGGCCCGGCCGCGCGCTCCGGCGACGGCCCGGCCGCCGGCCGGTCGCGACAGTCTCGCCGATGACGGCGCCGCGATCAAGCCGGAATCGCGGGCCTCGCCGGGAATGACCGGGGATCGATCGCACATGACGAGGGATCGAGGGCGTGTCGGCCCCTCATCCTTCCGCCGCGCCGAAGAGGGGCTCGGCGGGGTAGGTGGGGAGGTCGCCGACGAGCCGGGCGAAGGGGGTGAGCGAATGGGGGTCGGCCTTGCCGGGTCCGAGGATGTCGAGCACGTCGTGGCCGCGGGCGACCAGCGCGTCGGCGATCAGGCGGCGGTGGCACCGCCAGGGGACGGCCTCGGAGCACATGATCGCGACGCGACGATCCTCGGCTAGGGCGATCAGCTCGTCGAGCGCCCCGCGGAATTCGGCGGAGGCCATGTGGTCGGCGAAGGCGTTGAACGCCTCGACCCGCCACGCCGTGTTCGGCGAGCCCGGCGCCCGCTTGCCGCGACGGCCGCCGAGCCCGGGGACGTGTCGATAGCCGATGCCGGCCCCGGCCAATGCCGCCGCCAGGGCATCTTCGTTGAAATGCGGATACCTGCGCGAGCCGGGGAAGCGGCGGACGTCGGCCACCAGGCCGATCGACATGCCCCGCAAGAGGCCGAGGAACTCGTCGATGGGACGGGTCGAGTGGCCGACCGTCCAGAACGTCGCGGGCATCGCCCCTCCGAGGTCTCAGGGCCTCGAGACGAACGGATTCCCCTCGATCGAGAACCGCAACGGCGCCGCGGCCCATCCCTCGCCCGCAGACGCCACGCCGACCCTCGGCCGCGCGACGACCTCGATCGGCCCGGCCTGCTCCGGGGCGCTCAGGAACAGCTCGTCGCCGACCAGGTCGATCCCGTTGCGGCCCCGGTCGATCCCCAACGCCTTGCAGAGCCTCCCCGGCCCCGAGGCACTCGCTTCGATCCCCCGGACCGGCTCCAGGGCCCGCACCAGGACCGCCGCCCCCTTGCCCTCGGCCTCGGTGACGATGTTGAAGCAGTGGTGCATCCCGTAGATCAGGTAAACATACGCGAACCCCGGCGGGCCGAACATGACCTCCGTCCGCGCCGTCCGGCCGCGCGACGAGTGCGAGGCGAGGTCGTGGCTCCCGAGGTACGCCTCCGTCTCGACGACCCGGCCGACGCGCAGCTCCCCCCCGACCCGGTGCGCCAGCAGCATCCCGAGCAGCCCTCGGGCGACGAGGGCGGTGTCGCGGTCGTAGAACTCGCGGGGCAGGGGTCGCATCCGCCCGCTGGGAGCGGGGCGGTGTTCGCGACCCATCAGTCCGCCGGCCTGGGGCCGGGGTTCAGGCCGGTGGCGCCGGCGCGGTTGAGGACGCGGACGGTCAGGTCGGACTGGACGCGGATCTGGCAAGAGAGGCGGATGTCGGGGCCGAGGCCCCCCTCGCGGGCCAGCCGGTCACGCTCCAGTTCCTCCATCGGCCCGGGATCGCCGTGGACGACCTGGACGCGGCAGGTCGTGCAGCGGGCGTTGCCGCCGCAGCGGTGCAGGATGTCGATCCCCGCGTCCTCGATCGCCAGCACCAGCTTCTTGCCGGCTTCGACCTCGAAACTCTTCTCCCCGTCCACCGTGACCGTCGGCATGATCGCGCCTCTCTTCTCTCAACACGTCGGGCGAACCTCGCGACGGTCCAGGGTAGCGGCGGGGACCCGCCTCGACAAGCGCCGGCCGGCGGGGCGAAGGTCAGCTCTCGTCGTCCTCGCGGAGCCGGGCCAGGACGGTGAGGTCTTCGAGGGTGGTCGTGTCGCCGGTGCTCTCGCGGCCGGCGGCGACGTCGCGGAGCAGCCGGCGCATGATCTTGCCGCTGCGGGTCTTGGGCAGGGAGTCGGTGAACCGGATGTCGTCGGGGCGGGCCAGGGCGCCGATCTCCTTGACGACGTGGGCGCGGAGCTCCTGGCGCAGCGCCTCGCTCGCGGCCTGGCCCGACTCGAGGGTCACGAACGCGCAGATCGCCTGGCCGCGGAGCTCGTCGGGCTTGCCGACGACGGCGGCCTCGGCCACCCTGGGATGACTGACGAGCGCGCTCTCGACCTCCATCGTCGAGAGCCGGTGGCCGGCGACGTTGAGCACGTCGTCGACCCGGCCGAGGACCCAGTAGTTCCCCTCGGCGTCGCGGCGGGCGCCGTCGCCGGTGAAGTAGGCGCCGGGGACCTCGCTCCAGTACTGTTGCTGATATCGTTCGTCGTCGCCGTGGATCGTGCGGAGCATCGACGGCCAGGGCCGTCGGATGATGAGGAAGCCGCCGTGGCCGTCGGGCACGGGGGCGCCGTCCCTGGTGACGACGTCGGGCACGACGCCGGGCAGCGGGCGGGTCGCCGAGCCGGGCCGCGTCGGCGTGGCGCCGGGCAGGGGGGCGATCATGATCGCCCCGGTCTCGGTCTGCCACCACGTGTCGACGACCGGGCAGCGACCGCCGCCGATGACGCGGTGATACCAGATCCACGCCTCCGGGTTGATCGGCTCGCCGACCGACCCCAGGAGCCGCAGGCTCGACAGGTCGTGCCGCTTGGGGAACTGCTCGCCCCACTTCATGAACGCCCGGATCGCCGTCGGCGCCGTGTAGAGGATCGTGGCGCGGTGGTCCTCGACGAGCTTCCAGAACCGCCCCTCGTCGGGCCAATTCGGCGCCCCTTCGTAGAGCAAGATCGTCGCGCCGAGCGCCAGCGGCCCGTAGACGATGTACGAGTGCCCCGTCACCCAGCCGATATCGGCCGTGCACCAGTAGATATCATTCTCTTTGAGGTCGAACACCCACTTGGTCGTCAAGGCCGCGCCGACGAGGTAGCCGCCGGTGGTGTGGAGGATGCCCTTGGGGCGGCCGGTCGAGCCGGAGGTGTAGAGGATGTAGAGCGGGTGCTCGCTGTCGAGCGGCACGGCGGGGCAGTCGTCGTCGGCCTGGTCCATCAACCCGCGCCAGTCGTGGTCGCGGCCGTCGGTCATGGTGACGCCCTGGCCGGTGCGCTCGAGGACGACGACCGCCTCGATCGTCGGGCAGTGGGCGACGGCCTCGTCGGCGTGTTCCTTGAGCGGCACGACCTTGCCGCGGCGATAGCCGCCGTCGGCGGTGACGAGGACCTTGGCCGAGCAGTCCTGGATGCGGCCGGCCAGCGCCTCGGCGCTGAAGCCGCCGAAGACGACCGTGTGCGGCGCCCCGATCCGGGCACAGGCGAGCATCGCGACGACGGCCTCGGGCACCATCGGCATGTAGATGGCGACCACGTCCCCTTTCTCGACGCCCAGCCCCTTCAGGACGTTGGCGAACGTGCGCACGTCGCGTGCCAGCTCGCGATAGGTGAGCACCCTCCGGTCGCCGGGCTCCCCCTCCCAGATCAGGGCCGGCTTGTCGCCACGGCTTCCGTCGGCGTGGCGGTCGACGCAGTTGTATGCCGCGTTGGTCGTGGCGCCGACGAACCACTTGGCGAACGGCGGATTCCAGTCGAGGACCTTCTCCCACGGCTTCGACCAGTCGATGATCCCGGCCATCTCGGCCCAGAAACCCTCGGGGTCGTCCTTGGCGCGTTGCCAGAGAGCGTGATATTGTTCAAGGCTCTTGATATGAGCGTCGCGGGCGAATTCGGGCGGCGGTGGGAAGACGCGGTCCTCGTTCAGGATGCTGTGGATCGATCCGCCGCCGGGTTCGGCCGCCATGGCAGGGGCTCCGCGCTCGCAGGTCGTGGTCGGGGATGGTCGCCGGATCATACGGGCCGCCGCTCGGGCCCGTCAACCCGCGCCGGCGGCGCCCTTGACCGCGGGGCCCCGGGGACTCATAGTTCGAACACGATGGACGGGAGCGAGGGTTTGCCGGGTCCATTCCGCCCGACCGCGGCCGGGGGCGCGACGTCCCTGCGCCGGTGGATCGACGGAGGCGCGGCGATGAACCCGCGTCTTCGTCGGATCGTGCGCTACGGCGCCGCCGGGTTGCTCGTCGCCCTGGCCATCAACGCGCTGATGATCCCGGCGGTCGGGCCGCAACTCGGCACGCTCTTGATCCTCGCGGTGCTCCTCGCCGCGTGGATCGGCGGGTTCGGCCCCGGCCTGCTCGCGAGCCTGCTGATCGTCGGCGTCGCGGCCGTCGTGATGGCGATCAACCCGAAGACCACGTCCTGGCAGTACCTGGGACTCGCGTTGTTCGGGGGCGCCCTGGTGCTGGTCTCGGCCCTGATCGAGGCGCTCCATGCGGCGCGTCGGCGGTGGGAAGCGGCCTTGCGGAGCGTCGGCGACGCGGTCATCACCACCGACGCCCGCGGGCGGGTCGCGTTCCTGAACCCCGTGGCTCGGGACCTGACCGGCTGGGGGGCGGAGGCGGTCGGCCGCCCGCTGGCCGAGGTCTTCCGGGTCGTCGACGAGGAGTCGCGCGTCCCGGTCGACGGCTCGCCGGCGCGGGCCCTCCGCGAGGGGAAGGTTGTCGGCCCGTCGAATCACTCGGTGCTGCTCGCCCGCGACGGGTCCGAGCGGCCGGTCCAGGACAGCGCCGCCCCGATCCGCGACGTCGACGACAATGTTGCCGGGGTCGTCCTGGTCTTCCGCGACGACACCCAGCGCCGCAATTACGAGCGGGAGCTCGTCGAGGCCGGCCGCCGCAAGGACGAGTTCCTGGCGATGCTCGCCCACGAGCTCCGCAACCCCCTGGGCGCGATCCAGTCGGCCTCGCAGGTCCTCGAGGCGCCGGGCACCGCCGAGAACGACGACTGGGCCCGGCGGGTCATCGCGCGGCAGGTCGACCACCTGACCTACATGCTCGACGACCTGCTGGACGTCTCGCGGATCACCCGCGGCAAGGTCCGGGTCCGGCCGCGGCCGATCGACGCCGTCGCGGTGGTCCGGCAGGCCGTCGAGGTGGCCCGCCCGCTGTTCGACGAGCGCGAGCACGCCCTGGCGGTGTCGATCGGGCCGGGCCCCTTGGGCGTCGAGGCC
Source organism: Isosphaeraceae bacterium (assembly GCA_035551935.1). GTDB lineage: Bacteria > Planctomycetota > Planctomycetia > Isosphaerales > Isosphaeraceae > DASZMJ01. The sequence goes on along the minus strand of DASZMJ010000047.1, from coordinate 2,988 downwards.
GACCCGATCCGGCTCGAGCAGGTGCTCGTCAACCTGCTGGCCAACGCCGCCAAGTACACGCCGCCGGGGGGGAACGTCCGCCTCCGGGCCGGTCGCGAGGGGGACGACGTCGCCTTCACGGTCACCGACGACGGCGTCGGCATCCCGGCCGAGTCGCTGCCGAGGATCTTCGACATCTTCGTCCAGGGGGACCGGAGCCTGGCGCGGTCGGAGGGGGGCCTCGGGCTCGGCCTGGCGATCGTCAAGAGCCTCGTCGAGCTGCACGGCGGCACCGTCACGGCCCGGAGCGCCGGCCCGAACGCCGGCAGCGAGTTCACCGTCCGCCTCCCGGCCCTGGCCCCGGCCCCGGTCCTCGATCGATGGCCCGAGGCCGCGACGGCCCCGGCGCCCGCCGCGACCCCCCCGACGCCGGAGGGGGCGGGGTTGCGGTCGCGGATCCTGATCATCGACGACAACGAGGACCTGGCCCGCGGCCTCTGCCGGCTCCTGCGGCTGCTCGGCCACGAGGTCGAGGCGGCGCACGACGGCCCCACCGGCCTCGACGCCGCCCGGGCCCGCCGGCCCGACGTCGTCCTGCTCGACATCGGCCTGCCGGTCATGGACGGCTACGAGGTCGCCCGCCACCTCCGCGCCGAGCCCGACCTGGCCGGCGTCCGGATCATCGCCGTCTCGGGCTACGGCCAGGACGAGGACCGCCGCCGCTCGAAGGAGGCCGGCATGGACCACCACCTGACCAAACCGGTCGACATCAAATCGATCATGGAATTGATCTCGGCGACCTGAATCGAGGGCAGCCATGGGGGTGAAGACCGAGACCGGGGCCCCGGTCGCGAGCCCGCCGCGGCTGGGGCCGGCCCTGGGGGCGGAGTTCCTCGGCACCGCGCTCCTGGTCCTGCTCGGCGACGGCGTCGTGGCGGCCGACGTCCTGCTCCGGCCGGCGCCCGACCCGATGACAGTCACGACCGCGTGGGGCCTGGCCGTCGCCCTGGGCGTCTACCTCAGCGGCCGGCTCAGCGGCGGCCACCTCAACCCGGCCGTCACGTTGGCGCTGGCCGCCCGCGGCGAGTTCCCCCGCGGCCGGCTCGTGCCCTACTGGGCAGCCCAGCTCGCCGGCGCGTTCGTTGGGGCGTGGCTCGTCTATGCCGATTATGCCGAGGCGTTCCGGGCCTTCGAGCGGAAGGAGGGGCTGATCCGGGGCGCGATGGAGGGGGGCAAGCTCGTCGGCCGGGCGGCCGGCGGGGCGGGGGTCTTCGCGACCTACCCGGCCTTCGACGTCCTCGGTCGCAACCTCCTGAGCGAGTTCCTGGCCACCGCGGTCCTGCTCGTCGGGGTCCGGGCCCTGACCGACCGCCGCAACGCCGCGCCGGGCGGCTACGTGGAGCCGCTGGCGCTGGGGGCGCTGGTCTGGGCGATCGGCCTGTCGCTGGGCGGACTGACCGGCTACGCGATCAACCCGGCGCGCGACCTCGGCCCGCGGCTGGCCTCGGCGCTGCTGGGTTGGGGGCCGGCGGTCTTCCGATCGCACGGGGGCTACTTCTGGGTGCCGCTGGTCGTTCCCCTGGCCGGCGGCGTCGCCGGCGCCACGCTGTACGACCTGGTCATCCGCGGCCACCTGCCGCCGAGCGCGACCCCCAGCCCGCCCGGCGAGCTGTCCCCGTGACTCAGCCGCGCTGCTCGATCGGCCGGACGGTCCGATTCGGGGGGCCGACGTAGCGGGCGCGAGGCCGCATCAGGCGGTTGTGGTCGAGCTGCTCGATGATGTGCGCCGACCAGCCGGCGACGCGGGCGAGGGCGAAGATCGGGGTATACAGGCTGATATCGAGGCCCATGTAGTGGTAGAGCCGGGCGCTGGGCCAGTCGACGTTCGGCGGGAGCTTCTTCTGCTCGGTGACGGCCTGCTCGATCGGCTCGGCGATCCGCTCCCAGCGGTCGTCGCCGATCTCGGCGGCGAGCTTGGTGCAGTATTCCTTGAGGATGCGGGCGCGGGGGTCGCCGGTCTTGTAGACGCGGTGGCCGAAGCCCATGATCCGCTCCTTGCGGGCCAGGGCGTCCTCGATCCAAGCGGCGGCCTTCTCGGGGGCGCCGACGCGCTCCAGGAGCTTCCAGGCCTCCTCGTTGGCCCCGCCGTGCAAGGGCCCCTTGAGGGTGCCGATGGCCGAGACGATCCCGGAATACAGGTCGGAGAGGGTCGAGACCGTCACCCGCGCCGCGAAGGTCGAGGCGTTCAGCTCGTGCTCGGTGTACAGCACCAGCGACAGGTCGAACGCCTTGCGCATGGTCTCGGACGGGACCTTGCCGGTGACCATCTTGAGGAAGTCGGCCGAGTGGTCGAGCGTGTCGTCGGGGGGGATGACCTCCTGGCCGCGGCGGATCCGTGCCGCGGCGGCGACGGCCGTCGGAATCTGGGCCAGCAGCCGCTCGGCCTTGCGGACGTTGGCGGCGTGGTCGGTCGGCGCGGCGTTGACCTCGGGGTCGAAGTGGGCGAGGACGCTGACCGACGTCCGCAGGACGTCCATCGGGTGGACCGCCTTGGGGACGTGCCGGTAGAGCTCGACGAGGCTCTCGGGGATGCGCCGGACCGCCTTGAGCCGCCCCTGGAAGTCTCGGAGCTGGGACACCGTCGGCAGGTCGCCGTGCAGGAGCAGGAAGGCCGTCTCCTCGTACGAGGCGCCGTGGGCGAGCTCCTCGATGTCGTAGCCGCGGTATTCGAGGCCGCCGGCCCCCTCGCGCCCCTCGATGTTGGCGATGGCCGTCTCGCTGGCGATGACCCCCTCGAGACCGGGGTAATAGGTCTCCGTCGTCGGGCTGCTCATGGGAGATTCCGCTCCAAATCGGGCCGGCGGGCGCGGCGGGGTCCAGGGTCGTGGGCGGGGGGAGACGGGAGGCCGATCCGGCGGCCCGGCCGGTCGTCCGGCGGGACGGGCCCCGGCCCGTCCCGCCGTCGCGTTCCCGAGCGGTCCGACCCCCGGCCTCCCTCCGCATCAGTTT
>DASZMJ010000046.1:0-1650 GCA_035551935.1 Isosphaeraceae bacterium | reverse complement strand
TGCGTGTTGATCATTTATTCGAAGATCAACATCTTCGCCGTGTGAGTGGTCTTCGTAGGGTGGGCACCGCCCACCGTCAGGGGTTTAACCGTGGTGGGCAGTGCCCACCCTACGAAATCTTACTTGCCGCCGATCACGACCGCCGCCGCCCCCGAGGCGACCGCGAACGCCTCGGCCGACCCGTCGAACCGCGCCACGGCGGCGACGGTCCGCCGCGCGGGGGCGGCGCCAGGTTTGGCCTTGAGCGTGAAGGACGCCGCGTCCGAATTCGCGGCCACGGTCGCCTCGGCGACCGGCTCGAAGCCGTCGAGGTTCCCCTCGGCGGCGACGAGCTTGACCTTCACCGCGGCCTTCTTCGCGATTTCAGCGCGGCGGTCGAGGACCACCTTGACCGTCGCGCTCTGGCCGGGCGCCACCACGACCTCGCCCGGCTCGATGCGGACCCCCAGTGTCGCCGGCTCGGCCACAACGAGCCACCCCCCGGGCGGGTCATTGCCGACGGCCGACCGCTCACGATAGACGAACTCGGCGGGCGCCGCGGCGTCGCGGGTCGTGAGCCGGAACGGGAACAGGCCGGCCGGCGCGTCGTCCGTCGCGGAGACGAACAGGACCCCGGCGTTCGACCCTTTGGCGATCGTCACCGGCACGGCCGCGACCCCCGCGGGCGTCTCACCGGCGAGGACCGTGACCGGCCCGTCGTAACCCCGACGCTCGACCTTCACGGCCAGCGCGACACTCCCGCCACGGGGGACGACTCGCGCGCCAAGGTCGGCCGTGACCGCAAGGGAGCGGTCGGGCACGCGCTCGACCTCCAGACGGTAGGCGAACCGGGGTCCGCCCCGGCCGTAATAGTCGCGGACGGCGACGAGCAATCCCTTGGCGTCGATCGCCCGTTCGAAGCGGGCGTCGCGGCCCCCGGTGTCGTCGTTCTCGGCCTGGGCGTCGCCCTTCTCGTCGAGCACGGTCAGGACCGGGTCGGCCAGCGACCCCAGCCGCGCGGCCAGGGCCGAGATCCGGTACGTCCCCGGCTCGGCCTTGAGCCGGTAGACGTCCACGTCCGGCTCGCCGATCTTTCCCGCGTCGAGCCGGCCGTTGACCGACGCGGGGACCGTCACCGCCTGCGGCGCCTCGTCGGAATCGTTCGGCTCGATCTCCGCGACCTCGCCCGGTTTCGATCCCGCGGGTGAGGGCGATGTCGCCGGAGCGATCGCCCCCATTTCGAGCCGGTAAGGGCGGGTCTTCGTCGCCTCGATCTTGCCGTCTCGGTGCTTGCCGTCGGCGTCCTGGACCTGGACGAAGTACCGGCCCGCGACCCGCGCCGTGACCGAGACGGCGGCGTCCTGGCCGAACGTGTCGTCGTCCTCGGCGATCTCGCGGAGGCCGGGCCCGAAGACGGTGATGAGGGCATCCAGCCCCGACCCCGCCCGCGCGGCGATGACCTCGGCGGCGAGCGTCTCGCCGGCCTTCATATCGATCGCGTAGACGTCGACCTCGTTGCCCGGCTCGATCTTGCCGTTGACGGCGATCGCCCCGTCTTTCACCGCCGACGGCTTGCGGAACCCGTTGTTCGGCTCGACCTCGTCGACCGTCTTCAACGCCCGGCCGACGTGGATTTGCCCCGCGTTCGAATGTCCGCTCGGCCCGACGATT
>DASZMJ010000045.1:0-14464 GCA_035551935.1 Isosphaeraceae bacterium | reverse complement strand
CTCTACGACGCCATCGGTGACGCGTTGCGAGAGGTAACCGACCAGGACATCATCGGCTGGTTCCAACAGGCCGGCCTGTATGCAGCTCATGGGTAAACCGCTCTAGAGCGACGCGGCCTTGGCGCCGCGGCGGCCGGGCCGGGCGGTGCCGGCGGTATAGACGAGCGCCAGGCCGCGCTCGCGGTACCACTGCCAGACGCGCGATTCGGGGACGCGCAGCGCGGCGGCGGCCTCGGCGATCGTCAGGATGCTCAACGGCGGGCCGCGTCGCCCCCGGGTCAGGACGATCTTCCATGCCGATCCCCCCCTGCGCCTGACCCGCCGTCTGTTCCTACCGCGATCGTTTCAGGTCGGCTCAGCGTCCGGGCCCGGTCGGCGCGGGCCCATCGGCGGCCTCCCGCGCGGCGTGCTCATCGAGCGCCCGCTGGAGCATGTCGACGATCATCAGGTTGAGCGACTGCTTCCGCTCGGTCGCGACGCTCGCCAGCCGCTCGTGCAGCGCCGGCGGCATGCGGATCTGGAAGTGGACGACGCTCTCGGGCATGGGATCGGCTCCGGTTAGATCGAACATGAGCCGCCGGGCCGGCGGCTCATCTCAGCGCTTGGGCGCCGCCTCGGGGAAGCGGATCGACTGGGCGTAGAGCACCAGGGCGCGGTCGACCGTCTCGCTGATGTTGGCGTCGGCGCGGCGGGCCTCGGAATCGAACGCCGCCAGCCGCTCTAGCCACGCCTTCCATCCGGGCGCGGACCGGATGTTGGTTACCGCATGGCGCGTGCGGGCCGGGTCGGGTTTCGGCCCCGGCCGGCGCTTCGGTCGTTCCTCAGTCCCGCTCATGTCCGGCCCCTCACGATCGGCGCGGCCCACACGGCCGCCACGGGCCATTCTATCACCGTAGCAATACGAAGGCAACACTGCGGCATCGGCGCATCGGCTATGCTGCCCAGAAAATTCCGACAGACCCCTTGATCTATGTGTTGCCACGGTGTATATTGTCAATGTAGGTGGTCGAGCGGCGACCGCCGACAACGAAAATGGGCCCCGAGGTGCGGCTAACACCCCGAGGCCCAATGGCAAGGCTAGTGAGGAGCCCCGCCGATGGCCATTCTAGCACCGACCGCCCCGCCCGTCGCCCACGACCTCGACCTCGACCCGATCGACCCCGCCGACCGCGCCTGGTGGGCCGCCCAGCAGGCCGACGACGCCGACGCCTGGGACCTTCACCCCGTCGTCGCCGACGCCGACCTCGCCGCCGAGGCCGCCTATCGCGAGGCCGAGGCCCGCCGGTATGCGGCCGAGCCGACCGACGCCGAGATGGACGCCCTGCTCGCCGAGCTGGCGGCCGAGGCCCTCATCGGCGACGGGCTGCCGCTGTTCTGACCTGACCTCCCGCGGGGGCCCGGCGGTCCGGCCCCCGACCATCCGCACCGCGAGCCCGGGAGGGTCAGGACCATGGCGACGGCGACAACGGCGAGGAAGCCCCGCACGATCAAGGCCGCGCACGGGACCTGCGGCCTGACGCTGAGCATCAACGGGGTCCGCTACCGGGTCCGGCCGCTGGACGGCCGCGGCATCGGGGCGGCCCGGGCGTTCCGGCTGGCGAAGCTGGCGGGCGACGGCGAGGTGTACGACCTGGCCGGCTACCCCGACGGCTACGCCGAGTGCGACTGCCCTGACTGGACGTTCCACCGCGACGGCCTCGACCCGGCCGGCTGCAAGCACCTGGCCGCGGCCCGCGCCTGCGGCCTCATCGGCTGAGGCCGACGACGACGAACCGCGGGGGCGCGCACGTTGCCCGCCCCCGGCATCATCCCGAGTCCATCCGATCCAGGAGGGCCACCATGTCCGACGATGACGCATGGGTCGAGAGGGATTGTCTCGAGCTGGCCGCCAAGCGGCCCCTCACGCACGACGAGCGTCGCATCATCGGCCGCATCCGCTTCATGTGCGGGGCCGCCAATCGCGACCTCGACCCTCGCTTCGCCCAGCTCGCGATCAACTTCTTCGAGGAGGGCTTGAGCCGGCACGTTCGGGCCAATCTCGGCCTCGACGGGCCCGAGCCGGGGCCCGCGGGGACGCCCGCCGCAGCCCCGCCCTCGGCGTCGACCCCGGCGGGCGGTCCGACGCGGGCCGAACGCGGGGCCGCGGGCGGAAGGGGGCCCGTGGCGGCGACCCGCGGATGCGGCGGCTGATCGCCGGGCTCGACGCCCCGCCGCCGTCGCTGGCCCGCCGGCGCGCCGCCCGGCTGACCGGCCTCGCCCGCCGCCACCGCGAGGCCCTGCGCCGGGTCGCCGCCGGCCGGGACTACTTCGCGGGCGAGCCGGCCGCCGCCGCGGCCACCCCGCCGCCCCTGGCGGCCGCCGAAGCCGCCGAGCGGCGGGCGCGGGCCGAGCTGGAGCGCGCCGTCCGCGCCGCGGTCGCCGACCCCGACGGCCGCTGCGCCCTGGTCGCCGACGGGCGGCTGCACGACTTCGGCCCGCTCGGCGACGACGGCGAGGACGCGGCCGACCTGGCCGCCCCGCTGCCGGCCGGCAACCTCATCGACCTCGACGCTGCGCTCATGCCGCCCCCCCGGCCCCGCCGCAAGCCCGCCGCCTGCTGAGCCGCCCGCCGTCGATCGCTCTTTGGCAACCCGATCGCATCGATCGTCGAAGCCGGGCCGAGGGGACCGATCTGAGCCCCTCGGCCCGGCGCCGGGGCGCTCCCGCCGGCGCGCGGCGATGGTAGGATGGCATCTCCTGGACGGAGGGCCATCGATGCCGAGACCACCGAAGCTGCCCGAGGGCATCCGCCGCCGCGGCGACGTCTACTACGCCGACTTCTGCGCCGGGGGCCGGCGGGTCCGCAAGCGGCTCTCCGGCAACCTCGAGGTCGCCCGCCAGCTCCTGAACGAGCTGCGCGCCCGCGCCGACCGCGCCGACTTCGGCCTGCTCGACAACGACTACCCGCTCGACGAGCTCAAGGAGCAATTCCTCAAGCACTGCCGGCAGGCGCGGAAGCCGGCGACCGGCGAGCGGTACGGGCGCTGCCTGCGGAACATCCTGCCGCGGATCGGCGCCATCCGCGCCGCGCAGGTCACCGCCGCGGGCGCCCTGGCCTATCGCCAGGAGCGGCTGGCCGAGGGTGTCTCGCCGCGGACGGTCAACATGGAGGTCGGCGCCCTGGCCACGATGCTCCGCCGGGGCGTCAAGCAGCGGCTCATCGGCAGCAACCCCCTGGCCGAGTTCGATCCGCTGCCCCATGACCACCCGAAGGACGGCCGCGCGTTGACGACGGCCGAGGTCGGCCGGCTGCTCGAGGCCAGCCCGCCGCACTGGCGGGACATCTGGTACTGCTTCCTGGTCACCGGCCTCCGCAAGCAGGAACTGGCCAGCCTGACGTTCGGCGACGTCGACTAAGGAGGCCCGCGAGCTGGTCGTCCGCTCAGGCGTGGCCAAGAACCACACGGCCCGGCGCATCCCGATCGACACCGGCCTCTGGGACATCCTCGCCCGCCGGGAGGCGGGCCGCGCCGCCCGCGCCGTCGGGACCGGCCGGACGGCCAAGATCGCGGAGCGCGTCCGGGCGCGATTCACCCGGGACCGGGTCTTCGTGACAACCCAGAACACGCCCCTGACCCACGGCTCCGGGCTGTACCACGCCTTCATGCGCTGCTGCCGCGCCGCCGGGATCGTGACCCGGACCCTGGACGCCGAGGGCCGGGAGGTCGACCACGTGGACCTCCACTCGCTGCGGCGGACGTTCGCCACCAGCCTGATCGCCAGCGGCGCCGACCCGAAGTCCGTCCAGGAGCTGCTCGGGCACAAGACGCTCGACATGACCATGCGGATCTACGCCAAGATCCACATCCAGACCAAGCGCCAGGCCCTGGCCAAGCTGCCCTACGGCGCGGGCGTCCTTGCCCCCGGTCACATCGTCGAGTACCCTGAGAAGGCGTCCGGATAGGCCGGAACCCGTCGCAAATCCGGCACAGGATTGTCACAAGCCTCCGGGACCGGCCGAATCGATTGCCGTAAGTCGTTGCAGCATAAGGCCGCGAGAGTGGCGGAACTGGCAGACGCGCGGGATTTAGGTTCCCGTGCCGCAAGGCGTGAGGGTTCGAGTCCCTCCTCTCGCATCTCCCGAATGACAAACGACTTGCGGCAAGAGTCCGCGGAATTCCGCCGCGCGGCCGGGCCGGCGCGGGCGGGTCATGGTGACCTTACGGCGTGAAGGCCGATTCGAATCCCGCCGGCGGTCGCATAAGGGGACTCCGGCGGGATTCGTTCGACGATGAGGGCACGGGGGCGGCCCTCAGCGGGACGAGCCCTCCTCGTCCACGTCGTACAGGAACTTCGCGTCGAAGGGCGCGCCGGTTATCTGCTTCCAGGTCGTTTCCTGCTGGTCGGTCAGGACGTCCAGGAGCCGTTTCCGGCTGGTCTGGCGCAGCTCCTTGAGCTTCTCCTGGCGGCCTTCCTTGGACTTGGAATGGAGCGCGTCGGCCATCTCCTTGCGGGCCTCGCCCTGGTGCCGCTTGAGCTGCTGCTTCTGCGAGTCGGTCAGGCCGAGCCGGTCGGCGACCTTCGGGCTGGTGGCAAGGAGCAGGCCGGCGACCTGGAGGCTGATCTCGTCGAGCCGCTTGCGCTCGGCGGGGTCGAGGACTTTTTCGAGGAACCGCTCGTTCTCGCGCGACAGATCCTCGAACCGCTTGTGGCGTTCCTCGGGGGCGAGCTTCTGGATCTCCTGGGCCTTGTGGAACTGCCGGTCGTTGTACTCGTGGATCGTCTTGGCCTCGTCGTCGGTCAGCTTCAGCTCGTCGCGGACACACTTCTGCCGCAGGAGCATCACGTGGATCGCCCCCTCCTCGGGGACCATCCGGTTGTCGTCGTCGGGCCGGGCCGGGGGGGCCCAGATCGCCAGGACGGCCAGGGCCACAACCCCGTTGCGAAGCGTGCGCATCGCCTACCTCCTCAATGGACCGGCGGGTCGTTGGCTCCCGCCCTCAGCGCCTTGGGGAACGGCGTGTTTCCCCGGTCCCCCGCGCTGCAACCGCCGTACCGGCGTCGGCCGCGGGGCCTCGGGCCGCGGCGCGGCAGTTGCTTCCCACCGGCGGGCATCGCGGCCGCGGGCGGGCCCGGCGTCCCGGGCGGTCGAGGCCGGCCCGGGGCCGGGCGGGGCGCAGTGGATTGCCTCGCAACGCGCACGAGAGTTGCCATACGGGGGCGAGGGCCGCGATGCCGCGCGGGGTCGCAAAGGGGGTGATTCCCATGGTCGCGACGACCTTCGACCTGGGGGCCTTGCTCGGCCCGATCGGATCGGCCGCCTTCTTCCGCGACCACTGGGAGCGGGAGCCCTTGCACGTCGCCCGCGGGGCGCCCGGCTTCTACCGGGGGCTGCTCTCGACGGCCGACGTCGAGCAGGTCATCACCTTCACGCGCCCCAAGTTCGTCGACCCGGGGGCGTTCTCGGAGACGACGCCGCGCGCCCGGACCTACGTCCAGGGCTGGCTGGCCGACCGGCAGCTCCAGGAGGGGGCGAAGTACGCCAGCCTCGACGAGGTCCACCACGTCTACGCCAGGGGGTTGACGGTCATCCTCATGACCATGCAGCAGCGCTGGGGGCCGGTGGCGGTGCTCTGCCGGGCGTTGGAGGCGGAGTTCCGCTGCCCGGTCCACGCCAACCTCTACCTCACCCCCCCGGGCGCGCAGGGGTTCGATGCCCACTTCGACACCCACGAGGTCTTCGTCCTCCAGCTCGAAGGGTCGAAGCAATGGCGGCTCTATGACGCCCCGAGGCCGCTGCCGCTCGTGGACGAGCGGTCCGAGGTGCCGAAGGACCGGCTCGGGCCGCCGCGGGAGGTATCGCTCGAGGCGGGGGACCTGCTCTACGTCCCCCGCGGGGTGGTCCACGAGGCGTTCACCTCGGAGCTCGCCTCGATGCACCTGACCGTCGGCGTGAACGTCTACCGCTGGGCCGACCTGCTGGACGAGGCGTTGACGGCCGTCACGCGGGAGGACCGGCGGTTCCGCGAGGCCATGCCGCGGGAGATCCTCGGCCCGTCGGGCGTGACCGGGGCGGTCCGGGAGCGGTTCGCGGAACTGCTCGAGGTCCTCAAGGATCGCGCGGAGGTCGAGGGGGCCGTCGGGGCGCTCGGCGACCAGTTCTTCGGCCAGCTCCTGCCCTTGCCCGGCGACCGGTTCGCCCCGCCGGTCGGGGCCGACGAGATCGGCCTGGACACGATCCTGGAGCGGGAACCGGGCCGGATCTGCCGGGTGGTCGAGCGGGGGGGTTGGGTGACGATCGAGTACCCCGGCGGGCAGGTCGGCGGCCCGCTCAAGATCGCGACGGCCCTGCGGTTCGTGGCCCAGCACGACCGCTTCCCGGTCGTCGCCCTGCCGGACGACCTCGGCGGCGACGCCAAGCTCGTGCTGGCCCGCCGGTTGGTCCGCGAGCGGCTGCTCCGGGTCGCGGGCCCGGCGTCGAAATGAAGCGACATGGCGGCCGGGTGGTCTGTGATGTGCTCTCAACACGAGGGTCGTGGGGGGAGCGGGTCCCGCAACGGGCAGGGCCGGCGGATGCCCCCCGGGGCCCTTGGGCAAAGGGAGGGGACCGTGACGGAGGTGGAACGCTTTCAGGAGAAGCAATGGGGCCTGATCGTCGCCCGGGCCTGGGCGGATGACGAGTTCAAGTCTCGACTGCTCTCGAACCCCGGGGCCATCCTGCGGGAACACGGCCTGGAACTGCCGCCCGCGGCCGAGATCCGGGTGGTCGAGGATACGCCCGACGTCCGCCACTTCGTGCTCCCGGCCAGTCCGACGGCCGAGCTCTCGGAGGAGGAGCTGAGCCCCGTGGCGGGCGCCGACTCGTTCTCGGGCATCTGCGGGATGTGCGGGCGCTGCGGCTGCGGGCGCTGCGGCCGTTGCGGCTGCGACCTGATGTAACTGGGACGTCCGTTGCCGTGGACCGGCCCGGCGCCCGGCCCCGGCCGTCGGGCCGGGGCGGTTCGAGGTATCCGCAGGGAAGGCCCCGCACGCCGGAGCGCGGGGCCTCCGACTCCATTCCCGGCCCCGACCGGCCCGAGGTCCGCGCGAGCCCGTGCGCCCATGTTGAACGCCCCGCGATTCCTGCCCCATCTCCGCGTCGAGGTCGTCCCCGGCGAGGGCGCCTTCGTCGTCTCCGGCACGCAGCAGACCCTCCTGAAGGGCCGCCTCTACGAGCTCGTCGTCCCGTGGGTCGGCGACGGCCGCACGCCCGACGACCTCTGCGACCGGCTCCGCGACCGGGCCTCGGCGGCCGAGGTCTACTTCGTGCTCGGCCAACTGGAGACGAAGGGCTACCTCTGCGAGCAGGCCGGGTCGTTGCCCGACGAGGAGGCCGCCCTCTGGTCGTCGCAGCAGGTCGACCCCGCCGAGGCGGCGCGCCGGCTCGGGGAGACGACCGTCACCCTCCGGGCCTTCGGCCTGGACGCGGCCCCGTTGGCCGCGTTGCTGGAGTCGAGCCGCGTCCGCCCGGGAGACGAGGGTGCGCTCTCCTTGGTCGTCGCCGACGGATATCTGCGCGACGAATTGAAGGAATGCAACTTCGAGGCCCTGCGGTCGTCGCGCCCGTGGCTCCTGGTCAAGCCGATCGGCCGCGAGCTCTGGCTCGGCCCGCTGTTCGTACCCGGCGTCACGGGGTGCTGGGCCTGCCTGGCCGATCGCCTGCGGGCCAACCGGCCGGTCGAGAGCTACCTCGCGGGACGCAACGGCGCCGTCGGCGCGGCGGCCGTCGATCGGGCCTCCTCGCCGGCGACGCTCCAGGTCGCCTGGGGCCTCGCCGCGCAGGCGGTCGCGACCTGGGTCGCGCGGGGCGAGCTGCCGGCCCTCCAGGGGAAGATTCAATCGTTCGACATGTCGACCTGGGAATTGAAGTCGCATACGCTCGTCCGGCTCCCCTACTGCCCGGCCTGCGGCCGGCCCGGCGAGTCGGACGGGACGACGGCCCGCCCGATGGACCTGGGCCGTCGTCCCAAGTCGTTCACCCGCGACGGCGGCCACCGCGTCGTCGCCCCCGAGGTCACCTTGAAGCGGTTCGGCCACCACGTCAGCCCGATCACCGGCGCCGTGTCGATGCTGGAGCGCGTCGGCCAGGACGGCGACGGCGACGGCGACGGCGACGGCGTGCAGCACACCTACATCGCCGGGCACAACCTGGCCCGGGGGCACAGGGACCTGCACCACCTGCGGAGCGACCTCCGCAACATGAGCTCCGGCAAGGGGGCCACCGACGTCCAGGCCCGCGCCAGCGGGCTCTGCGAAGGGCTGGAGCGGTACTCCGGCGTCTACCGCGGCGACGAGCCGAGGCGACGAGCCCGCATGGCCGACCTCGGCATGGCCGCGGTCCACCCGCACGACTGCCTCCTCTTCAGCAGCCGGCAGTACCGCATCCGCGACGACTGGAACGCCCGCGCCTCGCGGTACAACTTCGTCCCGGTCCCGTTCGACCCCGACGCCGAGGTCGACTGGACCCCGGCCTGGTCGCTGACCCGTCGCGAGCCGCGCCTCCTGCCGACGGCCTTCTGCTACTACAACGTCCCCCAACGCGGCCGGGAGCCGTTCTGCGTGGCCGACTCGAACGGTAACGCCGCCGGCAACACCCTCGAGGAGGCGATCCTCCAGGGGTTCCTCGAGCTGGTCGAGCGCGACGCCGTCGCGCTCTGGTGGTACAATCGGGTCCGACGGCCGGGCGTCGACCTCGACGCCTTCGCGGACCCCTACTTCGGCCGGCTCCGCGACCACCTGGACGGCCGGGGGCGCGAGCTCTGGGCGATCGACCTGACCTCCGACCTCGGCGTGCCGGTCTTCGCCGCGGTCTCCAGGCGGGTGGAGGGCCCGGCGGAGCGGATCTTCCTGGGCTTCGGGGCCCACCTCGACCCGCGGGTCGCGTTGCTCCGCGCCGTCACCGAGATGAGCCAGATGATGAGCGGCCTCTCCGACGACGACGGCGACCCCCGGCACGAGCCCCTCGACGACCCCGAGACGATCCACTGGCTCCGGACGGCCACCGTCGCCAACCAGCCGTACCTGCTCCCCGATGGCAGCCCGCCCCGTCGCGAGTCGGACTACCCGAAGGACTGGGCCGACGACGTGACCGAGGACGTCCGCGCCTGCCAGGCGCTGGTCGAACGGCACGGCATGGAGCTGATGACCCTCGACCAGACCCGGCCCGAGATCGGCCTGCCGGTGGCGAAGGTGATCGTCCCCGGCCTCCGCCACTTCTGGGCCCGGTTCGCCCCCGGCCGGCTCTTCGACGTCCCCGCCCGGCTCGGCTGGGTCGCGGCGCCCGTCGCGGAGGAAGACCTGAATCCGATACCCATGTTCCTCTGAGCCCGTGACTCGCGCGACGATGCCCCCCCGGAGGGACGACCCTTGGCCGCCACGACCCGCCTCTCCTGGCGCGACGGCGTCTCCGCCGGCCCGCGCGCGGACGGCTCCTTCCGTGTCGAAGGCCCGACCGCTCGGCTGACCTTTCGCGCGACGGCCGGCCCGGCCGTCGCGGCCCTGCGGCGGCTCGAGCCGCCGGGGGAGGACGAGGGCGTGCTGGCCGACTCCGTCCTCGAATCGGGCGGCCTGGGCGCGTTGAGCCGTTGGTACTTCCACCTCCAGCGGCTGGCATGCCGCGGGCTCCTCGTCCGATCGGTCGTCGCCGATGGGCGACGGCTGGCGACCCTCGTGCCGACCTCGCCCTCGTTCCGGCTCGAGCCATCGGGCCTCTGGGTCGCCCCCGACCGGCCGTTGCAGCTCTGCCGGTTCGCCTACCTCCGCCGCGAGGGGGGCATGCTGGTGCTCGAATCGCCCCGGTCGCACGCCCGCGTCCTGTTCGACGACCCCCGCGCCGTCGCCCTGCTCGGGGCCCTGGCCGGGCCGGTGACGCCGGCCGAGCTCCCGGGCCGCTCGACGACCTTGCCCGGCGATGCCGCGGCCCCGCTCCTGTTGCTGCTGGCCGTCGCGGGCATGCTCCAGGAGGCCGGCCCCGAGGCCGAGCCCGTGGCCCTCCGGGCCTGGGAGTTCCACGACCTCCTCTTCCACGCCCGGAGCCGCAAGGGACGCACCGACGCCCCCTCCGGGGCCACCTATCGGCCCGAAGTCGCCCTCGACCCGGCCCCGGCGTTCCGGCCGGTCGTCGAGGCCGAGACGGTCGAGCTCTTCCGCCCCGACCTCGACCGGCTCGAGGCCGACGACCCCCCGCTCGCCCGGGTCGTCGAGGCCCGCCGGTCGATCCGCGAGTATGGCGATCGGCCATTGTCGGCCCGGCAGCTCGGCGAGTTCCTCTTCCGGGTCGCCCGGGCGAAGGCGGTCCACGAGGTCGTGCTCGACACCCCCCGCGGCCCCATCCCGGTCGAGGTCGCCCCGCGCCCGTACCCGTCGGGCGGGTCGCTCTACGAGCTCGAGTTCTATCTCGCCGTCCAAGCCTGCGACGGCCTCGAACCCGGCCTCTACCACCACGACCCCCGCCACCACCGGCTCGGCCGTCGTCGCGGCCGGACCGAGGACGTCGGCCTCCTCATCCGCGACGCCGCCGCCTCCGCGTCGATCCCCGACGGTCGCGTCCAGGTGGTCGTGATCCTGGCCGCGCGGCCCCGTCGGCTCGCCTGGAAATACGCGTCGATCGCTTATGCGCTCACGTTGAAGCACGTCGGTGTTGCTTATCAGAACATGTATCTCGCCGCGACCGCGATGGGCCTCGCCCCGTGCGGCCTCGGCGGCGGCGACTCCGACCTCTTCGCCCGCGCGGCCGGGGTGGACTACGAGGACGAGGCGTCGGTCGGCGAGTTCCTGCTGGGGAGCCGGCCCTGATCCCGAATCGCTCTTCGGAGGGTCCGCTCTTGCGGACCTCTTCCTCATTCTTGGATGGAAGAGGTCCGCAAGAGCGGACCCTACGAAAAATAATCCTTATAAACGAAATAGTTTTCATCAACTTGTCTGTACAAATTCTTTCTTGTTCTTGTTCAGGGCCGGCACGATGCGATGGTGGCCGGTCAGGTGCCACTCGCGGAGGCCGGGGCCGGAGAGGAGGGTGACCAGCAGCGCGGACGCCAGCGTCGCCGACAGCGCGACGACGGACGAGACGCCCATCCGGTAGAGCTCGATCGGGCCGAGGACGCCGAGCACCAGCGCCGCCAGCGGGGCGACGAGGACGCGGTCGTAGCCGGGGACGATCGGCCGGAGCCGCGCCAGCCGGCCCCAGAAGCTGATCGGCGGCGCGTAGCCGGTCACGTAGATCGCCAGCCGGGCCGCGATCATCGACAGCAGGCCGTAGCCGTAGACCATGTACACCAGATGATCTCTCGCATCCGGGTGCGGGATCAGGGAGCTGAGCGCGTAGACCCACCAGCCGGCCAGGAGGCTCGACAGCACGGCGGCGACGGCGCCGAGCCGGAGGCCCTGGTCGATCTTCGGGCTCAGTCGGTCGGACGGCCAGCCGAGCAGTCGCGAATTCGACGACGGCTCGGGATCGGTCGAGGCCGCGAGCTTCGGCATGCCCTGGGGCAATTCCGCCGGCGGCGGCCAGGGGAACCGGCCGAGCGACCGCCGCAGGCCCAGCCAGGCCACGACGTAGAGCGCGATCGCGGCCCCCGCCGCGTACTCCGGCCACGGGTTCAGGCGCGCGACGCCCCCGAGGCCGAACAGGACGGCCCAGGAGTAGGCCGACGCCCCGGTCGTCGGGAACGTGCCCGCGAGGCAGAACAGGTACGACGCCAGGAAGATCGCCAGCAGGCCGAGCGGGTGGGCGTCGCCGAGGTACCACGACGGCCCGATCATCGCCGACAGGATCACCGCGTCCTCCCAGACCAGGTGGATCGGCCCGACCGGCAACGGCTGGCCGAGCCGCCAGGGGGTCATCTCGAGCCAGCGGCGGTATCCCTGGCGGTAGGACGGGTGGAAGCCGACGACGCGGAAGGCCCCCAGCGCCGCCAGGCCGGCGCCGAGCAGCAGCAGCCGCGGCGCCTTGACCTGCGGCGGCGGCGCCAGGCCGTTCCGCGCGGCGACGATCTCGGGGAGCGAGACCAGGACGATCACGATCGCGAATGAGACGATCGCCCAGTCCGGCGGCAGGATGACGCGGAGGCGACGGATCATCGCGAATACTCCTCGAAGTACTCCTCCAGGTTCCGCTTCGTCTCGGGATAGATCAGGTTCTCGAGCACCTGGCCCAGCGACCCCCGGCTGTTGGCCGAGCGGCGGAGCCCATCGACGGTGTCGAAGGCCAGGACCTCGCCCCGGTGCAGGATGATGACCCGGTCGGCGATCTCCTCGACCAGCTCGGGCACCGGGCTGGTCAGGACCACCGTCGTCCGCCGCCGGATGACGAGCTGACGGAGGACCCGCTTCAAGGCCAGCAGGCCGGAGGGGTCGAGGCCGCCGGAGAACGGCTCGTCGAGGAAGTAGACCGGCGCCTCGGCCATCAGGGCCGAGCAGATGGCCGCCTTCTTCTGCTGGCCGCTGGAATACCCCCGGATCGGCGAGTCGGCCTTCTCGGTCAGCTCGAAGAGGTTGAGCAGGCGGTCGGCGTGGTCCATCAGGCGGTCGTCGGGGATGTCGTAGAGCCGGCCGACGCCCAGGAGGAACTCGCGGCCGGTGCGGTTGCCGGGCAGCCACGGCTTGTCGGGCAGGTAGACCGCCGTCTTGCGGATCTCGAGCTCCTCGGCCACGCTCCCGCGCCGCCTCATGCCGTTGATCTCGACCGTCCCCCGCTGCGGCGCGAGCACGCCGGCCATCACGCCCAGCAAGGTGCTCTTGCCCATGCCGTTGGGCCCGAGCACGACGACCAGCTCGCCGCGCTCGACGGTCAGGCTGATGCCCGAGAGGACGGGCCGGATGCCGTAATGCTGGGTCACGTCGGTCAGCACGATCATGCGGTTGCCCCAATGTCGGCCCGGTCGCGGCGCGGGACCGTTCCAGCATCCCCGCCCGGCCGCGCCGAATCCAGCCCTTGATGCATTCGCCCGCGACCCGCGATCCTTCAAGGATCCAGTCCCCCTCTTCGTCGCAGGCACGCTCCGCGTGCCGTCCGCATTCTCTTCCTCGTCGCAGGCACGCTCCGCGTGCCGTCCGCCGATCCACAACAGCCTCTTTGGTGTCGGCGGACGGCACGCGGAGCGTGCCTGCGACGAAGACGCACCCCGGACGTCGCCGACCCGTTCGGATCGGCCTTCGCTGATGCATGACGGTCGTCCGAGGGCCCGTAATGGGCCTCAAACGACCCCGGGAAGGGCCGTCGCCGGCCGCGGCGCCCAGGCGGCGAACAGCTTCGACACCAGCCGCGTCGGCCCTGAGACGGGATACGCATCAGAAATCGTCTCGGAATAAAGGTTTGCGTCATTCTTCGATTCGTTCCGTACCGGCGCCTCCGCCGGCATCGGGGTCGGCCGCGCCACGGGGGCGGGCACGGCGACGGCGCCCGGCCGCGGCGTGTGCCGGGCCTTCTTGCTGGCGATCAGCGACGCCGAGAGCTGCCGGAGCGTGCGCAGGTGGTCCTGCAAGTAGCGGTGCCGACGCATCCCATCATCCGTCGTATCCACATACGAGGCCGCGATCGCCGCCTCGCGATCGGCCGCGTCGGCCGCCTCCAGCGCCGGCCGCAGCGCCTCCAACGCCTCCAGCTCGTCGGCCACGATCGCGCGCAACTCCTCGCGAGGGTTTGTGTTGTGGATCACGTCGGGGCCGAAGCTCTGCTGGTTCGGGGCGTGCTCCGTCTCGTTGATGCCCAGTTCGGCCTCCAGCGCCCGGCCCAGGCCGTGGAGGAGCTGGACCGTCGGGTCGCTCGTGGCGCCGGGATGCAGGCCGAGCAGGCGGATCGCCAGCTCGCGCCGCGGGAACGTCCAGTGGCCGCCGTCATCGAGCGCCGCGGCCAGCTCGTTCCACCGCGCGATCAGCCAGCGGCAGCCGTCGCCGCGGCGCAAGAGCGCCTCGTGCGCCTCGGTCTTGTTGGCGTGGATCGACTCGATCAGCGCCGTGAGGCTCTGCGCACGCTGGTCGTCCCAGGCGGCGCCGGCGTCGCGGACGCGGGCGGAGACGGCGGCGTTGTCGGCCATGCGGACGCGGGTCAGGGCGATCGAGGCGCAGACCATGTTGTAGACCAGCTCGCGCTCGTACGAATCGGCCGGCTTCAGCTCGTGGACCCAGCCCTCCAGGGTGGCCTGGAACTCCTCGACGCTCTCGCCGGGCAGGACCGCCACGGTGGTACACAGGCCGTGCGTCACGGCGTTCATGGACGCGATGGCCTTGCCTTCGGGCGTGCGCGGGCCGGTCGAGAGCAGGGCGTTGGCGCGGCGGGCGGCGAGCTGGGCGGCGGAGAGCTGCGACCTGGCCTTGGAGCTGGACATCGGCGGAGTCTCCCGGTTGCGGGACAAGAGCGGGGCCTGGAACGGCCGCGGGCGTCGACGATGGCGCCCGCGACCCGAAATCATCACCCCTTTAATCTCGAAAAGAAGGCGCGATCCGATAA
>DASZMJ010000044.1:0-12531 GCA_035551935.1 Isosphaeraceae bacterium | reverse complement strand
CAGTTCCGCACGAACGCCAGGGCCCCCGGCACATCCCGCACCGACCCCGCCACGTTCTTGAGCACCCGGATCGACGTCGACGTCGCCCCCAGCGTCGACCTTCCCCCCGCTTCCGCCGCGAACCCCCCGTCCTTGTTCTGGAGCGCGGCCACATACGCCGCCGTCCTCGCCAGCTCCTCCGGCCCCTGCGCCCTCGCGATGTTGCTTCCCGTCGCGATCGCGATCACGACCCCGACGATCCCCCACGCCCCGACCTTCTCGAGCCGTCTCATGGTCCGAGTCCCCCCCGTTGAGCTTGGCCCCCTCGCGGCCCCAGTTTGCCAGGCCCGTCCCCCCGTGGCAACCATCGACCCGGCCCCGAGGACGGCCATGGGACGCCCGTGGGCGCCGGGTCGAGCGGGTCGGGGGCGGACGAATCGTTGCTTTCAGGGAATGTTGGTTTTTTCCAAGAATGTCGAAAAAAGCTACTTGAATCCGACTGCTCCCCTCGTTATAAGACGAGTTACTTTTCGACCGGACCGAGGACTTCCAGGGTTCGTTTGGTGCGACGACGCCGCGATGTCGGCGTCGATCGCCGATCCGGCCGGCCTCGGGACCTCGACCGACTCGGCCGAGATCGTGGCTTCGCCCGGTTCCGTTGCGGCGCCGTTCCTCCCGCGCCGCCGCATGTGGCTAGTCCGCGCGGGGAGCGACGAGGCTCCCCCCGAGGGGTTGCTGCGCGCCTACGGCGGGAGGCTTCCTGCCGCAGGTCTCCACGACGCACGTTCCTTCCTGAAGGGGGTGAGAGATGAGGAGGTCGTCCCTGCTCGTGTTCGTCGCGCTGGCGGCCCCGACCGCGCTGGGTGTGCGTCCGGCGATCGCCCAGCCGGTGCTGACCGACCCGGTCCACTTTCGGATCGATCTCTACGCCGACTTCCGCTCCCTGCCCGGCAACCCGAGGGCACGCAGCGCCCTCCTGAGCGACGGAACCAACGGGTTCCCGGCGGGCCTGTACGTGACCGGCGGCTTCGACAGGCCCGATACGCCGATCCTGCTGGTGGACGCGCCGAGTCACGTCACGGTCTTCAAGGACGGACTGCCGACGAACGAGGCCCTGCTCTTCGCGCAGGGCGGGTATGGGAGCGGGATGTTCGTCTCGGAACCCCTCGACCTGGCGATCAAACGACTGCTCCCCGATGGGACGCTGACCACGTTCGCAACCGTCGGAAAGGGTCCGGCCGGCCCGTTCGAGATGACCTATTTCCAGGGCTCGCTCCTGGTCACCGACGGGAGTGACGGGACCATCGTCCGCGTCAACCCGGACGGCAGCAGCCACACGTTCGCCACGATCCCGATCCCTCCGGCCGGGCCCGATGCCTTCCCCGGCGCGCAGGCCATCCTGACGCTGAGCAGTCCGGCGGCCGCCCGGTTCGGCGGCCCCATCCTCGCGTCGAACTTCGACGACGGGCCCGGCCTCACCCAGGACAGCATCTTCGTGGTGTCCGCCGACGGCAAGACCGTCACGACGATCGCGAGCCCCGTCCAGAAGCCGACGAGCCTCACCGAGGGGCCGGGCGGCGCCTTCGGCAACAACATCTTCGTCTCGCAGCTCGGGATCAATAGCCAGAACAGCACGGGCCAGGTCTCGATCCTCGCGCCGGATGGGACGCTCACCCCCTTCCTGAAGGGGATCGACGCGTCCGATGTCGTCTTCGATACCAAGGATGTTCTTGGAGGAGGTATGTTCATTATGGACGGCAACGGTTCGCCGACCGGAGACCTCCCCGGGCGCATCTGGCGCGTGCGGGCGGTCCCCGCGCCGGGCGCCGCGCTGCTGCTCGCGATCGGCGCACTTTGCCTGTCCCCGATCCTCGTCCGCGGGCGAGCCTGAGCGACGCGGGCGGGTGGCCGGGGTTGGCCGTCTGCGGCAACCCCGGCCTGATACGGGATCGCCTGGAAGGCTTGGCTTTCGTAGTGCTCTGTCCACCGCTAAATGTCCCTCTGAATCTGCAGAACCGCCAAGAAAACGGACCTCCCAGAGGGACATTTAGCGGTGGACAGAGCACTACGAAGGGCGATCCATCGCCGCGATTCGGTCTGAGGTGCTCGCGACCGGGGTTGCCGCAGACGGCCAACCCCGGCCACCCTGCCTCAACTCCGAGAGCTCGGTGCAGAGTCGGGGCCGCACCGGCACGGGTTCGAAGCCGAACCCGTGGCACCCAGGTTCCGTCGAGTTCTTTCGTGGTTTCTTGCTGCGAGTGACCCGGGTGCCACGGGTTCGGCCTCGAACCCGTGCCGTCTCGGTGATGCCGGAGGGCATGCGTTCGAAGTCGAACCCGTCGTACCCCGAAGCCTCATCATCCGACGATTCCGCAAGTCCTCGGCTCGACTCCATTGACTTCCCGGTCTTGTCATGGGTAATCTCTGATCCGGGGTATCCTCACCCCGAATGCTCGTCGGGCAACGGCGCCCGGCGGGTCGACAACGGGCCCGCGCCGGCGCGGGAGAGCGGAGACGCACACCGATGGCGACGTCGGAGAATCGTATCGCTGCGAACAGGAGGAACGCCTTGCTCGCGACGGGGCCGAAGACCCCGGAGGGGAAGGCGAATTCGCGAGGGAATGCGCTGAAGCATGGGCTGACGGGGGAGGGGGTCGTGCTGCCGGCGGAGGAGGAGGCGAAGGTCGCGGAGCGGCTGGAGAAGTGGGAGGCGATCTTCAAGCCGGCGGATGACTACGAGAAGGAGCAGCTCCGGCGCGTGGTGGTCGCCGGTCGCCGCGTGGACCGGGCGGTGGGCATGGAGTCGGCGCGGCGGGTCGAGGCGGCGTCGCGGGCGCGGTCGTGCTGGGCGGACGACCGCCGGCTCGCGGCCGAGGAGCTGGCGCAGGGGCTCGCGAAGCGGCCGGCGATGGTGGCGCGGCAACTGAGGAGGACGCTCCAGGGCTGCGAGCTGTTGCTCGATCGCTGGCACGGCCTGCTCCGCGATGCCGAGGCGGGCACGAGCTGGGACGAGGCCCGACGGGCCCGGGCGCTGGACCTGCTCGGCGTGCCGGTCGACGACCGCGAGAACCATCCGCGCGTGAATGCGAAGGCGACCGCCGGGGACCTGGCGGCCGTGGCGCAGGCGGAGATCGAGCACCTCGAGGGGCGGCTCGACGGCTACCTGCTGGAGCTCGACGAGTCCGAGCGCCAGATGGTCGAGTCGGGCCTGGCCTTCGACGTCAGCCCGGCCGGCCGGCGGCTCTGGGGCTACGAGCGGGCCAACGAGCGCGTCTTCTTCCGCGGCCTCGACGAGCTGCACCGCCGCCGGCGCGACCGCGGCGACATCCCGGCCGCCCCGCGGCCCCGGCCGGAGCCGAAGGGTCCCGTCGCGGCTACGCTCCGCATGCCGTCGGCCCCGACACACGAACCGGTTCGGAAGGCGGACGGCACGCGGAGCGTGCCTGCTACGGAAGATCGGGCGGACGGCATGCGGGGCGTGCCTGCGACGGAGGCGGTCGCGGTGGCGATCGCGAAGCCGACCATCCCCGCCACGGCCGCCCCGGCTCCCGAGGCCGGGAACCGTCGCTGGCGACGGGCCCAGAAGGCACTGGCCCGTCGCCGCGCCTGACGGGGCGCGGTTCGCGTTCTTTGACAAGTGAAGGTGGATCGATTGGCGGGATGGCGTCCGTGGTGCGCGCCGGGGGCGGGATTCCTCGCGAAAAGATCGACATGCGATGCGGATGACGGCGGCGGGCGGGGCGCGGTGAGTGGACGGGCGATCAGAGATTCTGTTCGATGAGATGGAAACGTGTCAAATCGGCCGTGGTTCCGACGGCCGGCGAAAAACGAACCCAACGGCCGGGGCGGTCGGGGACTTTAGGCGCGGTCGGGGCCGCCGACGAAGGGATTGTGGCGGCGCTCGGCGCCGATGGTGGTGGGGGGGCCGTGGCCGGGGAGGATGACGGTGGCGTCGGGGAGGGTGAAGAGCTTGCGACGGATGCCGGCGAAGAGCAGGGGGCCGTCGCCGCCGGTGAGGTCGGTCCGGCCGACGGAGCGGGCGAAGAGGACGTCGCCGCCGAAGACGAACGGGGGGTCGCGGTCGACCGCGACGAAGACGACCGAGCCGGGGCTGTGGCCGGGGACCTCGCGGACCTCGAAGGTGAAGCCGGCCAGCTCGAGCCGCTCCCCCTCGGCGACGAGCCGGTCGGCCGGGGGACTGGTCAGCGGGAGCCCGAACGGGGCGCTGAGGTTCGCGTCGGGGTCGGTCAGCAGCCGGGCCTCGTGCCGGCCGATGATCAGGGGGGCATCGGGGAAGGCCCCCTTGAGCGCGGCGTTGCCGGCGATGTGGTCGGCGTGGCCGTGGGTGTTGAGGATCGCGACGAGCCGCAGCCCCTCGCGGCGGAGCAACTCCAGGATCGAATCGGTGTCGAAGCCCGGGTCGACGACGATCGCCTCGTCGTCGCCCGCCGTCCAGGCGATGTAGGCGACCTCGTCGAACGGGGCCGACACGACCGTCTCGATCCGATCCTTCGGGCCCGACATGATGATAACCCCCAATTTAACAATTGCTGATTTTCGGGAAGGACGACCCTGGCGGCGGCTGGCTCCCCGATTGTAACAATGCGCATCGGCCGGTAAAAAACACAAGGCGGGGGCCCGCGCGACCGTCCCGACCGCTCGGGTCGTCGCGAAAACGGGTCGATAATCGCCGAATTTCTTGATGGCTCGCCAATTGCTAGGAGATTCTGGCGGGCGTCAGGATCGGGAGCGACGCGCGAGAGACCACAAGGGCCGACGCGCGGTCGGGGACCGCCATCCCGGCGCGGGGAACCACCGTCGATGACACTCGTCACGCAGCAAGTCGGCGCGGTCCGGCGAACGCGAGGCCCCAGTCGCCTGGCGGTGGGCGTCGGCCTGCTCTTCGCCCTGGCCGTCGTCCTGGCACTCGGCCTGATTCGCGCCGGCGACCCGGGGCCGATCGACGACACGGCCGACCGGGTCGTCGCCGAACTGCCCCGCGAGGCGCCCCGCCCGGCCGGGTCCCGCCGCGTCCTCCGCGCCAGCGCCGTCGTCGCCGAGCGGCCGGCGCCCGAGGACCCCATCCGCCGCGCCCGACGGGCCATCGCCGACTGCCGCGAGCGCTTCCAGGCGGTGAAGGATTATACCTGCACGTTTCTCAAGCGTGAGCGCGTGGATGGGAAGCCGACGCCGCTGTTCATCATGGCGATGAAGGTCCGCAGCGAGCCGAGGAGCCTCTACCTGAGGCTCCAGCAGCCGCGCGGGGGGCGCGAGGCGATCTTCGTCGCCGGCCGCGACCGGGACCGGGCGCTGGTCCACGACGTCGGGCTCGGCCGGCTGTTGGCCGGGACGTTGCGGCTGGACCCGAAGGGCCCGATGGCGATGGAGGACTGCCGGCACCCGATCACCGAGGCCGGCCTCGGCCACCTGATCGAGACGGTCTCCGAGCGGTGGAATGCCGAGCTGCGGCCGGGGGAGAGCCGCCTGGAGTTCGACCCGGCTTGCACCGTCGCAGGCCGGCCTTGCCTGCGGATCGACTCGACCCACACCGAGCACCGGCCCGGCGACATGTTCCAGCGGGTCCGGCTCTTCATCGACGACGAGCTCGGCCTGCCGATCCGCTTCGAGGCCTACGACTGGCCGGCGGCGCCCGGGGCCGGGCCCGAGCTGGTCGAAGAATATACGTATAAAGACCTGCGACTCAACGTCGGCCTCACCGACCTCGACTTCGACACCAGGAACCCCGCCTACAAGTTCGGCCGGTTCTGAGCCGTCGCGGCCTCGCCCCTTCCAAAGCCCCGGTCCCTCGGCGAGAATCGGCCCGACCTCTCCCGTAGCAGGCACGCTCCGCGTGCCGTCCGCCCCTCCATCGAAGCTGGGTAAGCGCGGACGGCACGCGGAGCGTGCCTGCTACGGGGAAGGCCCGGGGAGGGTCTGGAATGGCCGTCGAGGCGGGGCAACGGGGCGAGGTCGTCTTCCTGCCGAGGGTCCTGTCGCTGCCCGAGACGCTCGGCGCGATCGTGGGGTCGGTCATCGGCTCGGGGATCTTCATCGTGCCGGGGATGGTGGCGCGGGAGGTCGGCTCGATCGGCGGGATCGCGTCGGCGTGGGTCCTCGGCGGCCTCTTCAGCATCGCCGGCGCCCTGACGCTGGCCGAGCTGGCGGCGATGCTGCCGAGGGCCGGCGGGCCGTACGTCTACCTGCGGGCGGCCTTCGGCCCGCTGCCGGCGTTCCTGTTCGGCTGGACCGAGTTCCTGGTCATCCGCGCCGGCTCGGTGGCGACGCTCGCCGCGGCCTTCGCGCTGTATTTCGGCCAGCTCGTGCCCGCGCCCGAGGGGGTCGCCCCGGCCTACTGGCGGATGGCGGCGGCCGTCGGGGCGATGGCGATCGTGGCGGCGATCAACGTCCTCGGGACGAAGCTCAGCGGCCGGGTGCAGGTCGTGGGCACGGCGCTGAAGGTCGGGGCGATCGCGGCGATGATGATCGGCCCGTTCGTGCTCGGCGAGGCGCGGCTCGAGAACCTCGCGCCGCTCTGGCCGGCGACGGTCGACGGCCGGCTGGCGCGGGGGATGCTGGCGGCGATGATCGGCGTGCTCTGGGCCTACGACGGCTGGGTCAACACCGCCTCGCTCGCCGAGGAGGTCCGCGACCCGGGCCGGAACGTGCCGCGGGCGTTGATGCTGGGGGTCGCGATCCTGGTCGCGATCTACCTGGGGCTGACGCTCGTCTATCATTCGGTCTTGCCGATGGAACGGGTCGCGGCGGCGGCGACCGAGAAGGGCTCGCCCCGGATCGTCGCGGCCGACTTCTGCGGGGCCTTGCTGGGCCGGCCGGGGGTGGTGGCGATCTCGCTGGTGGTGATGGCCTCGACGTTCATCTCGCTGAACGGCAACGCCCTGGCCGGCCCCCGGGCCTACTTCGCGATGGCCCGCGACGGCCTCTTCCCCCGCGCCCTGGGCCGCGTCCACCCCCGCTACGGCACCCCCGCCGCGGCCGTGATCGCGCAGGCCGTCTGGTCGATCGCGTTGACGGTGGCCGGGACCGTCCTCACGGCCACCCCGCCGCCGACGGCCGGCCTGCCCAGGCCGTTGCTCTCGGCCTGGGGCGTCCTGCACGAGACCCCGCTTTATGACCTGCTCTACACCTACGTCATCTTCGGCGGAGCCGTCTTCTACGCCCTATCGATCGCCAGCGTCTTCGTCCTCCGCGTCCGACTCCCCGACCTCCCCCGGCCGTACCGGGCCTGGGGCTACCCGATCACGCCCATCTTCTACCTCTTCTCCTCGTTCCTCCTGATGGGGAGCATGCTCTACCAGTCCTTCGCCCCCTCCGTCGCCGGCCTCGCGATCATCGCGGCGGGCCTGCCGGCGTACCTGTATTTCCGGCGATCGGGGCGGGAATCGGGACCGAGGTCGGAGGGGGATCAGGCTGCTCATTGACCACGGATCGGGGCGGCCATGCATGGGGCGGGGACACGTTGAGGTGGCTTTGTGTATAAATTCTCAATGAGGCTGATTCGGAATTGGGATGACAGCCGGTATTGGCGTCAGGAGAGGAGATCGACGGGGACAACAGCCAGATCCCGCCGGATGCCAGGATCGCGGCCTAATCTCCCGAATTCCTACACAAAGCTTCAGGAGGCCGCGGCGACGTAGGGGGCCGGGTCGAGCGAGGGGGGGCCGAGGCGGCTGGTGATGCGGCGGAGCTTGCCGGAGGAGGGGTCGGGGGCGACGCGGGCGAGCTCGACGTCGACGCGGATCAGGTCGCCGAGGCCGAACCGGATCAGGCCGCGGCGGAGGATCGCCTGGAGGTCGTCGGCCCCGATCCGGCGCCCCGGGGCCGGCGCGGCGCGGAGCAGGAGGCGGTTGCGCTCGACCTGGACGATCTGGTACCAGCCGACGTCCGGGCATTCATCGAGCATGTCGACGAACACATAAGGATGGACCTGGCGGAAGCGGTCGCCGTCGCGGATCCAGAGGAGGTCGTCGGTCCGCCCCTCGACCTTCAGGACCAGGGGCAGGGGGCTGCCGCACGGGCAGGGGGTCGGGCTGACGGTCACGACGTCGGCGAGCTCGTAGCGGAGGAAGGGCTGCACCGTGTTGTAGAGGTTCGTGATCAGGACCTTCGACCCCGGTCGGCCCGGCGGGACGGGGCGGTTCCGGTCGTCGACGACCTCGAGGATCGACCAGTCGGCCTGCTGGTGCATGCCGTGGCCGCTCGGGCAGCCGGTGCAGAGGGCCATGCACTCACCGCTGGCGTAGTTGTTCGTCACGGGGAGGCCGAACGCCTCGGCCACCAGCCGCCGGGCCCCCTCGCTCAGGGGCTCGCTCATGTTGATGACCTGCTTCAAGGCCGGCAGCGTGAGCCGGCCCGCCAGCGCCTCGCGCGCCAGCAGTTCCAGGACGCTCGCGTAGCCCAGGAGGATCTGCGGCCGGAACAACTGGAGGCGCCCGACGACCTCGTCGAGCGGCTCGATGTTGGTGAGCCAGAGCCGGTCGACGAACGTCCGGTACGCCGCCGGGGCGTAGGCCAACGCGGCGGCGCTGGGGTAGAAGCCGCGGCCGATCGTGACCACCGCCAGCCGGGCGGGCCGGGCGATCCGCTCGAGGGCCGCCCAGGGGCTGGCCTCGAACGTCGAGCCGCGGCCCATCTGGAGCGCGAAGAGCACCTCCATCATCGACCGGTCCTGCACGATGATCGCCGGGCACCCCTGCGTGCCGGAGGTCCGGCTCACCGCGTAACGCCCGAGGAACCACTCGCCGAGCCGGGCCGGGTCGGCCATGAACGCCTCGAGGGCGGCGCGGGTCAGGCGGCGATCGGTGGGGACGCGGTCGAAATCGGCCATCAGCTCGGCCTTGGTGACCGGCGGGATGTCCCGGAGCTCGAAGCGATCGGGGTCGATCCCGGCCAGGCGTTCGGCGTAGAATGGGGAACCGGCCTTCGCCCGACGCACCAGGTCCCGGAGCCGCCGGCGTTGGATGGCACGGATCTGCTCGGTCGACTTGCGAAGGACGGCCTTCTCGCCGAGGGTGCGCGTCGCCAAGCGCAGGACTTGCCACATCGGTAGAGCCCTCACAACCGTGCCGAGCAGGCCGGGGTCGGCCGACGGACGGCCGACGACGGGGGGGATGGCTTGCCCGTGAGCGGGTCGCCGTCCATAGTTGTTCCGGGGGACGTCGGACCCGCCGCACGACGTTTGGTATCGTCTCCCACCCGAGTCCTCGTGAGTCGCACCGTGAGCGTGCCCCGTTTTTTCGATCCAGGCCGCGCCTTCGCCCACGTCGAACGCCTGAGCTTCCCCCGCCGCGTCGGCTCGCTCGGCGAACGTCGGGCGGCCCGGGCGATCGTGCGGGAACTCACGGCGATGGGCCTGGTCTGCCGCCGCGAGTCGTTCCGCGTCGCCGAATTGCCGGTCGAAGTGGGCACGAGGCTCGTGTTCCTCGCGTGCATGCTCCTGGCATTCCTCGGCGCCTTCTGTGTCGAACGGTGGCCGGTGGCCTCGGCCGTGCTGTGGCTGCTCGCGGCCCGCCTGGTCGATGCACCCTGGCGGGTCATGGACTTCCTCGGCGACCGCTGGCCGTCGCGACGGACGGCCGAGAACCTCGTCGCGACCGACCCCGACGCCCCGACCGACGCCCCCGCCCGCGTGGTCGTCATGGCCCATTACGACTCGAAGTCCCAGCTCGTGCCGACCGGGTACCGGGTCGTCCTGGTCGCCGCCACGGCGATCGGTTGCCTGCTCCTGGCCGCCGTCGCGGTCGGAAAAGTGGCCGGTTATGGCCTGCTCTTACGGACGGGTATCGCCCGGGACTTGGTCATCCTGGTTTATCTGCAAATCCTGGGCCTGATCGTCAACCTGACCGGGAATCGGAGCCCCGGCGCGATCGACAACGCCTCGGGGGTCGGCGTCTTGCTCGAGCTGGCGCGGACCCTCCCCGAGCGGCCCGAGGCGCCCGTCGAGGTCGTCTGGGTCGCGACCGGCTCGGAAGAAGTCGGCCTCGACGGCGCCCGCGACTTCCTCCGCCGGCACGCCTCGCTCTGGCGATCGAAGCCGACATTGCTCATCAACCTCGAGAGCGTCGGCTTCGGCGACCGCGTCTTCCTCTCCGGCGAGCCGGGTGCCCTCGCGCTTGCCGAACGCGTCGCCGGGGATGCGGGGATGTCGACGGCGCGGTTCAAGGTCATGGGCGCCGGCATGGACCACGAGCCGTTCGCCGCCCGCGGCCTGCCGGCACTCAGCCTGCTCGGCGACGTCGTCCGCGCCTCGCTGCTCTTCCACTCGCGCCGCGACAACCTCTCCCGCGTCGATCCCGCCGCGCTCGACCGCGCCGGCGTCCTCGCCGCCCGGCTCATCGCCTCCTGGGCCGATCGGCATCAGGCCGTGATCGCTGCCGAAGTCGCCGAAGAAGTGGCCATCACTTGATGAGCTTGGCCAGCGCCTGCTCGAGCGCCGGGCCTCGCAAATCCAGGCGGATGACCTTCCCCTGGGGGTCGATGAGGAACGAGGCGGGGATGTTGTTGACGCCGAAGGCATCGGCCGGCGAGCCGCCGCCGGTCGCGTCGTGGATCTGGTGCCAGGGGACCTTCCGCGACCGGACGAAGTCGTGGACCGGCCCGACCTTCTCATCCAGGCTCACCGAGACGACGTCGAAGCCGCGGGCGTGATACGTGTCGTACGCGGCCTTGATCGTCGGCAGCTCGGCGACGCAGGGCGCGGCGAAGGTCGCCCAGAAGTCGACGAGGACGTACTTCCCTTTCAGGTCCGAGAGCCGGAACGGCTTGCCGTCGATCTCCCTCGCGACGATCACCGGCGCCGGCTTGCCGACCTTGTCGAGCCGGGCGAGGTCATCCATCACCTTCCGCTTCAGGTCGGGGTTCTCGCCGAAGTGCTCGAGCAGGACCTGATACACCTGCCTCGTGACCGCGAACTCGCCGGCCGAGGTCGCCGCCGTGGCGAGCTGGTCGGCGAAGCTGGCGGCGAACTCCTCCTGATCCGCCTTGTCGACGCCGGCCATCAGCGTCTTGTACTGCGCCAGCGCCTCCTGGAATTGCCCCGCCTGCGCCCGCGCCATCGTCACGATGATGTGCGCCAGGGGCCGGACCGCCCCATTCGGCTGCTCGGCGAGGTACTTCTTGGCGATCGCCTCGTTCTCGGCGAACCAGTCGTGCTCGATCGCCCTATCGAACAGCGCGTGGTACGCCTCGTCGCGGTCGTCGGCCTTGGGATGCTTCTGGACGTACTCGGTCAGGTCGCGGATCAGCGCCTTGTCGTGGGATCGGAGCAGCTCGTTGACGCTCTTGAACGGGGGTTCGTCGGCGCGGGCCGGGGGCTGGGAGGCAAGCAGGAGGGCGACGAGGACGGCGAACGACGGTTTCATTGGGATCTCCGTTCGAGGACGTCAGGCATCGAACGCTCTTGAAGATCGTTCGTGCCGGCTTTCCTGCTCCCCCGTCCAATGGCTCCGAGGCGGCGGCGACGCGACGCGATCGTCCGGAATCGGTCGAAGCAGAGGAGGGTCGCCTTGATGATCAGGAACAGGATGAATGCGTCTACGAGGCCGAACGCCATGACAATAGAGAATTGCCATCTATGGTGGATCGCGTAGAAATACGACCTCGCCGCCGGCATGACGATCGCGAGCGCCAGCGCGATCGTGGAGGTTAGCATCAGGCAGTCGCGGACCGTGAACCGCAGCATCGAGCGACGCCAGCGCCTCCATTGGCGCCGGCCGCGCGCAGGTGAGGGGTAGAAGACGAGGCGATACATACGTCGGAGCCTGGACTCGCGCGGGGGCATGGGCGGAAGGTCCGTGGCGGGGCCGGTCGACATACGGCCTGCAAGGCGCGGGCCGAAGGTCGAGGCTCATTGTATCAAGGGGGCCGGTCACGTGGTCGGTCCACTCCCTCGTAGTGCGTGTGCAACACTCCGTCTTCCTGGACGGACGGGTTCTCCGGAGTCTGTGGATTACTGGCTCGCAGGCGCGACAGAAGCGATCGGAAACGCCCTGCCTCACGCAACAGAAGGAGACCGGACTTGATCTGGAAGTAGGCGGCGAGGCCGCCGAGTAGTCCGATGATCAGGAAACCGACCTCGATCGTTCTGTTGTGCGAGGCCATCTGCCGCACGGCGGCCCGATAGGCCGCGAGCCGTCGGCCGTCCAACTTCGCGATGTGGGCGCGCTCTTCCTGATGTTGGGACTGGATAATATGCGAGACCAACCCGAGGAATGCGGCGACACAGACGATCAGAATGAGCACATCGGCGATCGAGAACCGAAGCATCTCCCGGAGTCGACGGCGACGCCGCTTCCAACGTCGTCTCCTTCGCCCGGCGGTTGGGAGGAAGGCGAGGCGGAGCCACCGTCGGAAGCGTGATTGTCGCGGCGACATGGGCAAACAGCCGGATCCGGT
The DNA here is from genome assembly GCA_035551935.1 of Isosphaeraceae bacterium. GTDB lineage: Bacteria > Planctomycetota > Planctomycetia > Isosphaerales > Isosphaeraceae > DASZMJ01. The sequence continues at coordinate 141 of DASZMJ010000044.1, read as the reverse complement.
CGAGGCATCGATCACACCGGGAGCGCGGCAGGGCAAACGCATCTAATTCACAAATCCTTGTCTGCAAAGAACTTGCGACTAGTTGAATTCCGTGCACTAGATTGCAAATCCTTGCAGGACAAGGATTTGCGAAACACGTGC
>DASZMJ010000043.1:0-9805 GCA_035551935.1 Isosphaeraceae bacterium | reverse complement strand
GGCTCCAGCGGGCGTGGGAGGCCGGCTACCACGGCTCGACGGTCGTCCTCGCGCGCCGGTTCCTCGCCCGATACCCCGATTTCGGTCCGGTCTGGGGCATCCTGGCGGATGCACTCATCGGCCTGGCGCGCTACGAGGAGGCCGAGAAGGCGGTGTCGAAGGCCCTCGAACTGCCCCCGAGGCACAATGCGTCGCGCCGAATCCTCTTCAGCTTCTTGGGGCACTTGCACAAGAAGCGGGGCGACTACGACCGAGCCGCCGAATGGTATCGCCGGGCGATCGATGCGGACCCGGAGGAATCGACTGGATACGTCTATCTCGGCGCCGTCCTCGCCGAGCAGGGTCGTTTCGTCGAGGCAGAGGAGACCTTTCGTTCGGCCACGCAATGTCTCTATGGTTGTATTTCTGAAACATACTATAATCTGGGTGTCGTTCTGCGAAACCAGGAAAGGTTCCGGGAAGCCGCCGATTGCTTCCGCGACGCGATCCTGCGCGACCGTGACTATCGTTTGGCGAAGAAGGCGTTGCGGGATGTCGAGTTATGCATCCATCAAGATGCTTGATAGACGGAGAGACAGATCATGACGAATGACGGCCTGCCCCAGGGCCTCTTTGTGGCCAAGACCGAACGAGGGGTATAGCATGGCATTCCCTCATCTGCATCAGGAGTTTGACGCCGGGCCTGAAGACGTCATCGAGGTCACGCTCGACAACTCGGCCAACGTCCAACTCCTCGACGAGGCGAATTACCAGAACTATGTGAACGGTCGGGCGTTCCGCTATCATGGCGGGTTCGCGGAAATGACGCCGTTCCGACTACGTCCACCCCGACAGGGCCACTGGCACCTCGTGATCGACCTGGGGGGAGGACCCGGCCAGGTGCGCGCATTCACGAAGATCCTCCCCGGTGATGTCCTTGAGGAGGCGAGCGGCCGTGTCGAAGCGGAGCGCTGATCCCCAGCCCGAACCCCCGGTCTTCCGATATGCATCGATTTCTGAAATTAAAATTTATTTGATTCAAGAGAGCGAGTTGGACGTCCTGGAACGCGGTGCCCCGGAATCGCTCCACCTGAACTTCGCGCTGGCGTTGCTCCCGGTCGCCTTGACCCTGCTCGTGAGCTTGCAGACGGCGACGATCGCTTCGGAGCGTGTTTACGTCGGCTATCTCGTCGCCTTCTGGGCGACGCTGGTGCAGGGCCTGATCTCGCTGGGACGATGGTGGCGGGATCGCCGCACGTCCCGGCAACTCTTCGAGACGATCCGCAGCCGGATGCCGCCGCCCGCCATCCGCGACGTCTCCGAAACCTCGAGGCCGTCGTGACCCTCCTCGCCGTCGGTGCCGGCCTGGTGGCGGTGGCGTTCGCGGTGAGCGTCGCGCTGGGTGCCGCGGTGCGGAAAGTCGCGCCGAGGGTGGGGCTGGTCGACAGGCCGGGGGGACGCAAGGCGCACAAGGAGCCGACGCCGCTGGGGGGGGGCGTGGCGATCTGGTTGACGGTCGGCCTGGTGCTCGGCCTGGGGGCACTGGCGGTCGCGATCGGCCGGGATCGGTTGCCGCCGGAACTGGCCAGACATGCCGAGGGGCTGCTCGGGCGCGGCGGGAAGATGGCCACGCTGTACGGGCTGGCGACCATGATCATGTTGATGGGACTGGCCGACGACCGATACGGCCTGGGATGGAAGCTCCGCCTCGCGGTGCAGTTCGCGATGGCGACGGCACTGGTGCTGGGAGGGGTGCGAGTGACGCTCTTCCCGCCGTTCTCGGGCCCGATCGTGTCGGGGACCTTGACGGTCTTCTGGGTCGTCGGCCTGACCAATGCGTTCAACTTCCTCGACAACATGGACGGCCTGGCCGCCGGGGTCGGCCTGATCGCGGCGGCGCTGTTCGCGGCGGCGCAACTGGCGGTCGGCAGCCTGTTCGTGCCGGCGGTGTTGCTCGTGCTCGTCGGGGCCCTGGCCGGCTTCCTCGTCCACAATCGCCACCCGGCGCGGCTGTTCATGGGGGACGCCGGCAGCAACTTCCTCGGCTTCCTGCTCGGGGCCCTGACCGTCATCGGCACGTTCACGCGCGAGAATTATTCGCACTACAGCGTGCTGGCCCCGCTGCTCGTGATGGCCGTCCCGTTGTATGATACGGGGTCGGTGATCCTGATCCGGTTGCGCGAGGGGCGGAGCCCGTTCCGGGCGGACCGGAGCCATTTCTCGCACCGGCTGGTCGATCGGGGTTTGACGTCGAAGGGCGCCGTGCGCACGATCTATCTGGTGACGCTGGCCGGCGGGCTCGGGGCGTTGCTCCTGCACCGACCCGAGCTCGATGCCATGGGTGCGCTGGTGATCGTGTCGCAGACGCTCTGCCTGCTCGGCGTGGTCGCGCAACTGGAGTTCCAAACGTCCCGGCCGGAGCGTCGCGATGGGCCGTCGTAAGACGAAGGTCAGGAACCGCACGATCCTGCCGGAGCCCAGGGCCAGCCGGCTCGACGAGCTGGAGGAGGAGCCGATCTCCCCCTGGCTCGGCGAGCGGCTGCGACGGGCCGCGCTGGGCCTGACGGCCGCGCTGCTGGTGGCCCGGCCGTTCTGGCCGGGCGAGGGGGTCCGCGAGGCCGAGACGGGCCTCGGCCTGTACTGGGTCTGGGGCGTCGTGCTGACGTTCGCGCTGGCCGCCGTGTCGATGCTGATCGCCGGCCGCGCCCGGCTGCGGTTCTCGATGGCCGACGCGGGCGTCCTCGCCCTGATCGCGCTGATCGCCTGGAGCGTCGGCGCGGCGGCGGCGAAGCGGCCGGCGATCAACCTGGCGTGGGAGTGGGTCGGCGTCGGGCTCGCGTACCTGCTGGTCCGCAACCTGCCCCGGACCCGTGGCGAGGCGACGGCCCTGGCCGCGGCCCTGGTCCTGACCGCCGCGGCGGTCTCGGCGTACGGGATCGAGCACGTCAGCGTCGAGCTGCCGGCGACCCGCGCCGAGTTCCTCCGGGACCCGATCCGACACCTCCGCGAGCAGAACATCACCCCCGGCTCGGCGTCCGATGTCCGGTTCCGCAACCGCCTGCTGGCCTCGAACGAGGCGACCTCGACCTTCGCGCTGGCCAACTCGCTGGCCGGTTTCCTCGTGGGACCGGCCGTCCTCGCCCTGGCCGTCGGCCTGGAGGGCCTGCGACTTCGGAAGAAAGGGGGGCCGTCGCCGGGCGCCTTCTTCCTGGGGGCGATCCCGGTCGGGGTCATCCTGGCCTGCCTGATCTGGACCAAGAGCCGGAGCGCCTACGTCGGCCTGGCGGTCGGGCTCCTGGTCCTGGCCTGGCGGGGCCGGACCTTGCTCTCGAGGCGGGCGTGGGTCGCGATCGGGGTTGGCCTGGTCGTCGCGCTCGTCGGCCTCGGGGCGATCAGCCTGGCGCTGGGCCAGGTCGATGCGTTGATGGTGCGGGACACGCCCAAGTCGTTCCGCTACCGGCTCGAATACTGGCAAGGGACCTGGCGTGCGATCTGGGGCGAGCCGCGCGCCTGGTGGCGTGGGTTCGGCCCCGGCAACTTCGGCGGCGCGTACCTGCGGCATCGGCTCCCCGAGTCGAGCGAGGAGATCGCCGACCCGCACAACTTCGTGCTCGAAGCCTGGGCCACCGCCGGGCTCGTCGCGGCCGTCGCGGTGGTGGCGGCCCTGGCCTTCGCGTTGCGCGACGTGCTCGGCCCGGCGCGACCGGGCCCCGAGGCGGCCGTGGCCGACGACCCGCCCGGCACGGGGCCGACGTCCCGGAACGGCTGGCTGCTGGCCGCCGCGTTCGCGGGCTGGCCGCTCGTGCTCTTCCTGGCACCCCGCGGGTATTCGCCGATCGAGGGGGACATGGGCCGCTGGCTGATCCTGGGTGGCTCGTGGGGATTGGCGCTGGCCCTCGGCGCCCCGGCCTGGCGGCGCATCCCGACGCCGGCCGTGGGCCTCGGCGCGGGGGCGTTGGCCGTGGTCGTCCACCTGCTCGCGGCCGGCGGGATCGGCTTCACGCCGGTCGCCCTCGGCCTCTGGACGTTGCTGGGCGTCGGCCAGGACCTCCGCGACGATCGCCCCTGCGGCCGGCTCCGGACGATCGAGGGCTACTGGGCCAGCTTCGCGATCGCGGCCGTCGCCTCGGCCCTGATCGGCACCTTCGTCGGCACCGCCGTCCCGTTCTGGAGGGCCGAGAAGGAGCTGGCGCGGGCCGAGACCATCCTCCAGTCGCGGCCGCCGAACTTCGAGGCCGCCCGCCAGGCCTACGTCAACGCCGCGGCCCTCGACCCCCCCGCCGCAGGGCCCTGGCTGGCCCTGGCGGCCCTGGAATACCAGGCCTGGGTCGCCCGCGGCCAGTCGACCCAGGAGCCGGTCTGGGAGCTCGTCAGCCTCTACCTGAACCGGGCCGTCGAGCCCCCGTACCACAACCCCAGGGCCATCGAGGTCTACCGCTACCGCGCCCGGATCGCCCGGGCCCTGCTCGACGCGCGCGGGCCGCAGTTCTCGCCGGGGCTCCGCAACCGGCTCCTCCGCGACATCCGGTTGTCGCTCGAGGTGGCCGTCCTGGGCGACCCGACCAACGCCCCGCTCCGGGCCGAATACGCCCGCGCCCTGGCCGACGTCGGCGAATACCCCGAGGCGGTCCGCCAGGGGGAGGAGGCCCTGCGGCTCGATCGGCTCACCCCGCACGACGACCGCAAGCTCCCCGGCCCGGTCCGCGAGGGGCTCGGCGTGGCGCTGGCGAAGTGGAGGGCGGGCAAGCCGGCGGTCGAGGCGAAGGCCGAGCCACCCCGGCCGCCGTCGTCGGGATCGCTCAGGACGCCTCGGCGTCCTTCAGCCGCCGGCGGCGGATCTCGCGGCGGGCGGTGAGGCCGACGATGCCGGTGACGAGCAGGACCAGCGAGGCCGGCTCGGGGATGCGGCCGTCGAAGCCGTCGGCCAGGAGGTCGAGCTTCGGCGGCTGGACCTTGGCCCGCGCCGCGGTCGTCGGCACCGTCTCGGCGAGCTGATGGCCCAGGGGGATCTCCAACCCCGACAGCGTCGGGTCCGCGACGATCGGCAGGCCGGCCAGCGAGACGGGCTCCCGAACCGTCGGGTCCGCCAGCAAGGGCGGCCGGATCGGGCCGGCCGGTTGGGTCTTCGGCAAGGGATGGGTGATATGCGGGCCGGCCACCGCCGTGGCCGCGGACAGGCTGAAGGAGAAGGAGAGGAGGGCGAGGGCCCAGGTGCGGTCGCTCATGGTGTCCTCCGGCCCGGCCGTTTCGGCCGGGTGGGGGCTCGGATGGCCGGGGAGGGGTTGGGGAGGCCGTGGTTGACGCCGATCGGCCGTGCAAACCCCCAACCAAGCCATCGCAAGCTTCGCCAGTCGAACATTGTCGCTATCGGCCGACAATCCACAAGGAAAATCGGGGCGAAGGCCCCCGATGTTTCCTTTCCGCAACATCCAGGGGGGCTTTCCGCATCCCGAGGGTCGCGGGTTGGGAACGGCGGTATCTGGAAACGTTAGAAGATTTGAGCAAGCTGTAGGGTTCAGCGCCGGGCGGCACATGCTTGCCGGGTCGAAAAAGGCTTGTAGAATGGAAAAGCAGGCGCCGACGGGCGGCCGATCATCCCGGCCGCGCGCCCGGGCTTGGCCACGACCCGGAGGTTCGGCCGTGCCTCTCCGCGAAATCGACCGCCAACTGATCGACCGTTGCTTGCGCCACGAGCCGGGGGCCTGGAACGACTTCGTCGATCGGTATATGGGCCTGATCTATCACGTGATCCACCACGTCTCGCACGCCCGGAGCGTGGTCCTCTCGCCGGCCGACGTCGAGGACATCGCCGCCGAGGTCTTCCTGGGGGTCGTCGACGACGACTACGGGGTCCTGCGGCGGTTCAAGGGGACGAGCTCGTTGCCGACCTACCTGACCGTCGTGGCGCGGCGGATCTGCGTCAAGGAGGTCATCAAGCGGCACCGCGAGGCCGAGCTCGGCCACGCCACCGCCCATCGTGCCATCGTCGGCGACGACGGCACCGGCGACGCCGAGCCGATCGCCGCGGCCGAGGAGGTCGAGCGGATGCTCGAGGGCCTCGACGAGCGCGAGGCGATGGTCATCCGGCTGTACCACCTGAAGTACTTGAATTACCGCCAGATCAGCAAGCAGCTCGGCATCCCCGAGAACTCCGTCGGCCCGATCCTCGCCCGCGCCCGCCAGAAGCTGAAGCGGTCGGCCGAGCAGCGGAGCGTCAGTTAGGACCGCCGTCGCCGGTCAGCTCCCCGGCGGCCCGGGGGGCCGGTCGCCGACGATCGCGGGGCCGTCGGGCAATGCCAACGACAGCGGCGTCGGCCCGTCGAGGCCGGCGGGGACCGCGCCGTCGAGGCCGATCGGCTCGGGCTCGCCGAGCCGCACCGGCGGCGGCGGCCGGCTCGACCGCTGCTGCGGCCGGGCCGCCGCGGGGGCGGTCGCGGGGGCCTGCGCATAATTGGCGCCGCCCAGCTCGCGGAGGTCCTTGCGGACGAAGCCCTCCTTCTCGGGCACCTCGAAGAGGGCCGCCTGGTCGGCGTCGAAGCCGGGATTGACCTCGACCTGCTTCAGGTCGAGGGCGATCTGGAACGCCTGCGGCTGATGCCAGGTCAGTTGCACCGTCCTGGGCAGCGTGACCTTGCCCGACGGCTCGGCGCCGGCGTCGGGGACCGCCAGGTCGCGGGTCTCCTTGATCGTCGCCTCGGCCAGCGGCGTCCACTTGGTCCCTTGCAGGGCCGCGAGGGTATGCGACTTGATCCGGCCGGTGGCGGCGTCGGCCCACCACTCCTTGCGCAACGACTCGCCGGCGACCCCCTTGCGATACGAGGTCAGGACCACGTCGGCGCCGACCCGGCGGGCCTTGACGTTCCGGATCTCGTCGTCGGGGATGATCCGCAGGCCCATCGCCTCGAGGATCCAGTCGGGCTGGAGGGCCGTCGCCAGGGGGCTGTTGCCCCCCTGGTCGTAGGAGCAGACGAGGATGTACGGCTCCTTGGAGTCCCGGGTCCAGAACCAGAACTCCTGGCCGTTGGAGCCGAGGTCGGCCTCGTTGGCGCCGCCGGCGCCGGCGGACCGGTTGAGCAGCAGGCGGAAGTCGCGCGGGCGGTTCATCGCGAGCTGGCCGTCGAGCTGGACGCTGAAGGCGCCCCGCCTCGTGCGGCTGAGGGTGATGCCCGGGGTCGCCTTCAGGCTCGTGACCTTCCGGGCGTTCTCGTTGGCCCGGACGAGGATGGCGCGGGCCTCGGCCTGCCCGTCGCGGCGGGAGAGCTGGGGCGCCGGCAAGGCCGGGTCGCGATCGAGGGCATGGCAGCCGGCGAGGGCGACGAGGCCCAGCCAGGGGGCGAGCACGGCCGTCGCGGCGGGGCGAGACACCATCGGGGCGAACCTCCCCGGCGGGCCGCCCCCCGTCCCGAACGTTCGTTCGGGGGCTCGGCCGAGCGCGGCGGTTGGTCGGTCGGGTCCGGGTGCGGGCTCGGGGTTGCGAGGGGTCCTTGGGGACGGGCGGGCCGGATCATAGCCCCAGTCCCCCGGGGCGGCAAGGCCGTTCCCGAGACCCCTCCACTCGTTGAGATCGACCGCCGGCCCGCCCGACTTGAATCCGCCGCGGCGGAGGCGCCGGCGGTCGGTGGATCTTCGGTTCGTACCGCGCCGTTCGGTCCCTGGCTCCCGTCCCCGGCTCGCCGGTCTTCTTCTCTTTGCTCGGAAAATGGATCGCGAGTCGCTCCTGGGAGGAGTGGAGTGGAGTGAGTGGGTGGCACGCCCTGCAAGGGCGTGGTCTGCGGGCCCGACCACGCCCTTGCAGGGCGTGCCACCCGTGTTCATGGGGTCGGGTGAGGCCAGGAATGGACTCATGAGAGTGTTCGTAACCCGAAGCGCCAGCGAGGGTCTGCCTCGGGGACTTCTTGGTCGGAAGACCCTCGCTGGCGCTTCGGGTTACGAAGAGGGGGCCCTCGCTGGCGCTTCGGGTTAGGGAAGAGCCCCCGTCCACCGTGCCGGGGGCTTGCCGAAGGGGGTGGGGTCGGGGAAGATCGGCGGGCGGCCGGGGGACGGCCGGAATCGATCGAGGGGAGGACGAGCGATGAGCAAGCCGACCGCGCGGGGGATGCTGGCCCTGACCCTGGTGCTGGGGCTCGCCCCGCTGGCGATCCTGCGGGCCGGGGGGCGGGACGACGCGAAGGAGACGAAGGAGGGGTGGATCTCCCTGTTCAACGGCAAGGACCTCGACGGCTGGACGCCCAAGATCAAGGGGTACGAGGCGGGCGACAACGACGCCGACACGTTCCGGGTCGAGGACGGGGTCCTGAAGGTCAAGTACGACCGATACAAGAAGTTCGACGGCAAGTTCGGCCACCTCGTCTCGAAGAAGAAATACTCCGACTACCGCCTCCGGATCGAGTATCGGTTCGTCGGCGACCAGTGCCCCGGCGGGCCGAGCTGGGCGTTCCGCAACAGCGGGGTGATGATCCACAGCCAGTCGGCCGAGAGCATGCGGAAGGACCAGGACTTCCCCGTCTCGATCGAGGTCCAGTTCCTCGGCGGCAACGGCCGCGACACCCGGCCGACGGCCAACGTGTGCAGCCCCGGCACCAACATCGTGATGGGGGGCAAGCTCGTCACCCAGCACTGCAACAACTCGACCTCGCCCACCTTCCACGGCGACCAGTGGGTGACCGTCGAGGCCGAGGTCCACGGCGCCGGCACGATCAAGCACTTCGTCAACGGCATGCTCGTCCTCGAATACGAGCAGCCCCAGCTCGACGAGAACGACGCCGACGCCCGCGCCCTGCTCCGCGCCGCCAAGGGCGAGAAGCTCCTCCACGACGGCCACCTCGCCCTCCAGGCCGAGAGCCACCCGATCGAGTTCCGCAAGGTCGAGCTCCTGCCGCTCGACAAGTGATTTCCCGGGAGAGTGACCCCCCAATGAACCGGCAACTCACGGCCATCATCGGGCGCGAGGGCGACGGCTTCGTCGAGGTCCGCCGTCGGAGCAGCCACTTCGAGGGATCGGGAGCATGTACGACGACGAGTATCCAACCTGCGCCAGCACCTACGCCACGCTGCGGATCTACCCGGGAGAGACCGACCCGGCCGAGATCACCGAGCGCCTCGGGATCGAGCCCACGAGCTGGCAGCGGCGCGGCGAGGCCGTGCAGCGGGAGGGTCGGCCGACGAGGGTGGCGCCGATCCATGGGTGGTTCCTGGAGTCGCGGGGACAGCCTAGTAGGGTGCGTCGAGTCCGCGACGACGCACCCACGAGACTGGGTCGTGACCCAGCCCACTGCGACTCAGGTCGTGACCGAGGCGATGCGCTCGCGGATGAAGGCCCCGATAGCGGCGACGGCCCGCCGCGCCTCGGGGAGGGTGGGCACGAAGAGGTGCCAGACGTGCCACATCCGGGGATAGACGTCGAGTCGCACGTCGACGCCGGCGGCGCGGGCCTTGGCGGCGAGGCGGGTCGCGTCGCTGAGGAGCATCTCGTCGCCGCCGGCATGGATCAAGAGTGGCGGCAGACCGCGCAGGTCGCCGTAGAGCGGCGAGAGCGCGGGCGACCTCAAATCCATGTCGCCGGCATAGAGCCGGCGCATCGCCAGGACGAACTCGGGCGTCTGCACCGGGTCCTTCTTCGTCCAGAACGACTCGCCGGTGGCCGCGAGGTCAGTCGCCGGCGAGATGCAGACGGCGGCGGCCGGGAGCGGCTCGCCCGCGTCGCGTAGGGCCATCAAGGTGGTCAGCGTCAGATTGCCCCCGGCGGAATCCCCCGCGATGACGACATCTTGAGGCCGGGTCCCCTGGCTCAAGAGCCAGCGGTAGGCGGCCAGGCAGTCCGCCGGCG
>DASZMJ010000042.1:0-21299 GCA_035551935.1 Isosphaeraceae bacterium | reverse complement strand
AGCGCCAGCGAGGGTCTTCCTGAGGAATCGATGGAGGAAGACCCTCGCTGGCGCTTCGGGTTACGAAGAGAGGGACACGGTGCCGGGGACATGAGCCACGAGCGGAGTGAGGCCTTGGGACGAGCGGGCAAGGTTTTCGGGCGCCGGGCGGCGATTCGGAACGAACCGAACGGGGCATTGGAGACGTTGGGCAAGCATTGCCGATGCGGGGGGCGAGGGGCGATCGCATCGCGGAGGTGGGGGATCGACACGTACCGACCAATGGGGCATGATGGTTTGGAGGCCGCGCCCGGACGGGCGGGATGGCCGGGCCGAGGGGTGGGCCGCGACATGACCGCCGTGACCGAAGAGATCGAGCGCTGGATCGGCCGGCTCCGCGAGGGGGACGAGTCGGCCAGGGGCGAGCTGCTCGCCCGAGCCGGCGATCGCCTCGACGCCCTCGCGCACCGGATGCTCCGCGGCTATCCGGGGGTCCGGCGCTGGGAGCAGACCGACGACGTCCGGCAGGCGGCGAGCCTCCGGCTCTTGCGGACGCTCGGCGAGGTGACGCCGGGCTCGGCCGTCGAGTTCTTCCGGCTGGCGGCGTTGAACATCCGCCGCGAGCTGATCGACCTGGCCCGCCGCTACTCGGGCCCGCAGGGGCTCGGGGCCAATCACGGGTCGGTCGACCCCGACGCCCCCGACCCCGCGCCGGCCGACGAGACGTTCGAGCCGGCGCGGCTGGCCGCCTGGGGCGAGTTCCACGAGCGGGTCGCCGCCCTGCCCGACGACGAGCGCGCGGTCTTCGACCTCGTCTGGTACCAGGGGCTCGCGCAGGCCGACGCCGCCGAGTTGCTCGGCGTCTCGGAGCGCACCGTCAAGCGTCGCTGGCAGGCCGCCCGCCTCCGCCTCTTCGAGGCGATGGGCGGCGACCTGCCCGGCGATTGAGCCGGGGAGGCGAAGCCTTGGCCGAACCGCCCCCGAACGTGAGCACGGCCGCCCGCCTCAGCGAGCTCCTCCTGCGCTGGGAGGAGCAGCGCGACCTCGGCAACCCTCCCACGGTCGCCGAGCTCTGCCGCGACGCCCCCGAGCTCGAGCCCGAGCTGGCCCGGATGATCGGGGCCCTCGAGAAGATGCGCGGGCCCCTCGGCACGACCATCGACGAGCCCGCCGGCCCGTCGACCACCCCCGACGAGGACGACGACGGCCCGATGGCACCGCCGCCGGCCGTCGCGGGCTTCGACGTCGAGTCCATCCTCGGCCGCGGCGGCATGGGGGTCGTGTACAAGGCGCGGCAGCTCAGCCTCGACCGCCCCGTGGCCCTCAAGATGGTCCTCGCCGGCGCCCACGCCGGGGCCAAGGCGCTGGCCCGCTTCAAGGCCGAGGCCGAGGCCGTCGGCCGGCTCCAGCACCCGCACATCGTCCAGGTCTTCGACGTCGACCAGGCCGACGGCTGCCCGTACCTCGCCCTCGAATTCATGGAGGGGGGCAGCCTGCACGACGCCCTCGCCGCCGGCCCGCTCGCGCCGCGCGAGGCGGCCCTGGTGGTCCGCGCGATCGCCCGCGCGATCGACTTCGCGCACCGCCGCGGGATCATCCACCGCGACCTCAAGCCGGCCAACGTCCTGTTCACCGGCCCCGAGACCCCGCTGGAGCCGGGCTCGCGGCTCGGCCTGCCGAAGCTGACCGACTTCGGCCTGGCCAAGCGGCTCGAAGGCGGGCAGGCGCTGACCCGCTCCGGCACGATCATCGGCACCCCCGCGTACATGGCCCCCGAGCAGGTGCTCGGCGAGTCCGAGCGGATCGGCCCGCGCTCCGACGTCTACGGCCTGGGCGCCGTGCTCTACGAGGCCCTCACCGCCCGCCCGCCGTTCACCGGCGGCTCGAGCCTGGAGGTGCTCCGCAAGGTCGAGATCGACGAGCCGATCCGGCCGACCCAGTGGGTGCCGACGATCCCCCTGGACCTTGAGGCGATCAGCCTGCGATGCCTGCGGAAGGAGCCGGCGGGGCGGTTCGCCACGGCCGCCGACCTGGCCGAGGACCTCGACCGCTGGCTCGCCGGCCGGACGACCTTGACCCGGCCCCCCGGCCGGCTCGGCCGGCTCGGCCGCCGCGTCACGCGCCGTCGGGCGCTGGCGGGCCTGACGCTGGTCGGGGCCTCGGCGCTGGGCCTGCGGCAGTGGTCGCGGCGCGGGCCGACCTCCGGCCTGCCCGGCGTCGTCGACGGGCGCGTGAAGGCCGAGGCGGCCCGGCGCCGCAGTCAGATGATCGCGGAGCTGCTGGCCCGCCGCTCGGCCGACGGCTGGTTCGCGGTCGACGGCTCGGCGGCCGCGCGCGAGGGCCCGGATCGACGCGACCTCTGGACCCACGCCCTGGCCCTGGAGGCGCTGCTGTCGGCCCCCGAGGTCGACGCCGACGGCTTGCGGGCCGTCGTCGCCGGCCTGGCCGCCCCCTTCGCCCCCGGCGTGCCGATCGTGGCCAAGGGCGTCAAATTCGGCTGGCCATCGCTCTACCGCGAGGGGAAGAAGTATTGCCAGGCCCATCCCGCGTTGCACCTGGCCTCGGCCCTGGCGCTGGCCCTCGGCCGCGGCGACGTCCTCGACGCCGCCCGCGGCGCGGCCGCCCGCGACCACCTCGCCTATTGCCACGAGGTCCTCCGCCTCTTCCGCCCCGAGCCGTTCGGCGGCGGCTGGAGCATGTTCCCGCGCCAGCGTCCCCCCGACGACGAGGACCCGTACACCACCAGCCAGGCGCTCTCGACCCTGATCGTCACCCGCGACGCCGGCCTCGCCTGGGACGGCTCGGTCCCGCGCCGCGACGACCTGCTCCGCAGGACGGCCGGCTGGATCGCCGGCCACTTCGACGACGACGTCCCCGCCACGACCCAACGCGGCTGGCGCGCCACCGAGGTCGACAGCGACCCGGTGATCGACGGCCTGACCCTCCGCAACTACACCCTCCTGCTCCGCGCCCGCGCCGAGGCCGGCTTCGAGGTCCCGCGACGGATCCTCGACGCCATCCCCGCCCACCTCGGCTTCCTCGGGCGCCGCGGGCCCGACTTCACCGACGACGCGGGCATCGTCCGCTACAAGTTCGTCGACCGCGAGGGCACGCCCGCCGAGCTCGACGACCTCATCCGCTTCAACTGGTACCAGTGGGCCGTCCGCTGCGCCCTGCTCTGGCACGAGCACGGCCCGACCGCCGACGACACCGCGCTGGCCCGCCGGACCCTCGCCCACCTGGTCCTCGACCCGCCCGGCGAGGCCGCCGTCGGCCGCGCCCTTGCCGGCAAGACCCGCGACGTCGCCCGCATCCTCATCGCGTATTCCTGCATCCCCCCGGTCGATGCAGACGCTCCCCGACTGAGAGCATGAACACGCCTCCGGCCGGCTTGACAGCCCCCGGCCGAGGCCGTAGGATTTCCGGTGCATTCGTTGATATGTGCAATAACCCTATGAGTTGGTCCTGTCGAGGGGGTTCGGTCGATGCTGACGTTCTGGGACGAGCCGCGGCGGCACTGCGATCGGGTCGGCCGGCGGGACTTCCTCCGGGTCGGGGCCCTGGGCCTGGGGGGGATCACGCTGGCCGACGTCCTCCGGTTGCGGGCGACGGCCGGCCAGGGGTCGTCGACGCGGGCGGTCATCATGGTCTGCCTGGCCGGCGGGCCGAGTCATATCGACATGTATGACCTCAAGCCCGACGCCGCGCCCGAGGTCCGGGGCGACTTCAAGCCGATCGCGACGAACGTGCCGGGTCTTGATCTTTGTGAACTCTTCCCCTTGCAGGCGAAGGTCGCCGACAAGCTCGCGCTGGTCCGCACGGTGCAGTTCGTCGAGCCGATGCAGCACGAGCTCCAGGAGTGCTACACCGGCTTCCCCAGGGCCGCGCGGCGGCCCGCGTTCGGCTCGGTCATCAGCCGCTACAGGCGCGACCGCGACCGGCTCTTACCTGCTTACGTAAGCCTCGATGAATATTACGGCAACCACGCCGAGCTCGAGCACCCGCAGTACGTCGGCGAGGGGTACCGGCCGTTCCTCTACGGCGGCGAGGCAATCAAGCACCTCGGCCTCTTGCCCGAGGTCGGCCGGCGCCGGCTCGACGACCGCAAGGGCCTGATGGCCTCGTTCGACCGCCTCCGCCGCGAGGCCGACGCGCTCGGCAACGCCGAGGCCGTCGACGCCTTCACCGCGCAGGCGCTCGACATCATCACCTCGCCCCGGGCCCGCGCCGCGTTCGACCTGGGCCAGGAGCCGGGGCGCGTCCGCGCGAAGTACGGCTCGAAGGATGACAAGTACATCTATGGGAATGAGCCGAAGCCGACGGTCGGCTGGCCCTCGGAGAAGTTCCTGCTGGCGCGTCGGCTCGTCGAGGCGGGGGTCTCGGTGGTGACGATGCGGATCGGCACGTGGGACTACCACGGGACGACCTCGGGCACCGGCAACATCTTCACCGGCCTGCGGTCGCAGCTCCCGTTGCTCGACCGCTCGATCCACGCGCTGGTCACCGACCTGCACGAGCGCGGGCTCGACCGCGAGGTCGCGGTGCTCGTCTGGGGCGAGTTCGGCCGGACCCCGCGCGTCAACAACGTCGAGGGCCGCGACCACTGGCCCGAGGCCGGCTTCGCCCTCTTCGCCGGCGGCGGCCTCCGCACCGGCCAGGTCGTCGGCGCCACCGACAGCAAGGGCGAGCGCCCCAAGAGCCGCCCGCTCGGTGCCCAGAACGTCCTCGGCACATTGTATCACGCCCTCGGCATCGACCCCTCCTGGTCCCTCCCCGACTTCAGCGGCCGCCCCTTGCGCCTGCTCGACGACGGCGAGCCGATCGCGGAGCTGGTCTGAACCTTCGACCCTCCTCACCGCTCTGATCGGTTGTTGACTCGGCCCGAGGGGCCTTCCTACAATCCCTGATGGGCCCGGAAGCCCGCTCACGTCTGTTCTTACCGGGAGGGCGACGCCCACCTTGGCGCAACTCAAGAGTACGGAACCGCTCGGCCGCCGCGAGAAGGCGGTCCTCGTCGGGGTCCTCCTGCCCGACGGGGCCTTCAACCCCGACGACCCGCTCGACGAGATCCGCGGCCTGGCCAAGTCGGCCGGCCTGGTGGTCGTCGGCACCATGACCCAGAAGCGGCCGCAGGTCGACATCACCACCTACATCGGCTCGGGCAAGGTCGAGGAGCTCAAGGAGCTCGTCGAGGCGCACGAGGCCGATCTGGTCATTTTCGACAACGACCTCGGCCCGGCCCAGACGCGAAACCTCGAGAAGATCCTCGGCGTCAAGGTCATCGACCGCACCGAGGTCATCCTCGACATCTTCGCCACCCGGGCCCGCACCCACGAGGCGCACCTCCAGGTCGAGTTGGCGCAGCTCGAATATGCCCTGCCGCGCCTGAAGCGGTTGTGGACCCACCTGTCCCGCTACAAGGGCGGGATCGGCGTCCGAGGCCCCGGCGAGAAGCAGCTCGAGGAGGACCGCCGGATCGTCGCGTACCGCATCCAGGACCTCAAGGCCAAGCTCGCCAAGGTCCAGGCCCGCAAGGAGCGCGAGGTCGCCGGCCGCGGCGACGTGCCCACGGTGTCGCTCGTCGGCTACACCAACGCCGGCAAGAGCACCCTCATGAACGCCCTGACGGCCGCGGGCGTGCTGGTCGAGGACAAGCTCTTCGCCACCCTCGACACCCGCACCCGGCGCTGGCAGTTCCAGGGGGGCGGCCACGTCCTGCTCTCCGACACCGTCGGCTTCATCCGCAACCTGCCGCACGCGCTGGTCGCCTCGTTCAAGGCGACGCTCGAGGAGGCGCGTCAGGCCGATTTGCTCCTCCACGTCGTCGACGCCTCCAGCCCCGAGGCCGAGAAGCAGATCGAGGCCGTCAAGGCCGTGCTCGACGAGCTCGGCCTGGCCGACCACCCGACGTTGCTCGTCCTGAACAAGGCCGACAAGGTGCCCGACCGCTCGTACCTCGACGTCCTCCGCGCCCACCACCACGAGTCCGTCGCCATCAGCGCCGCCAGGGGCGAGGGACTCGACCGGCTCGAGATGGCCGTGCGCGAGGCGCTGCACGACCGCTCGCTCGACGCCGAGGTCGAGACCGGCGCCGGCAACGGCCGCGTGCTCGCCTACCTCGCGCAGCACGCCCAGATCCGCCGCCAGACCTTCACCGACGGCCGCGTCCTCGTCGACTGCCGCCTGCCCCGCCGCTGCCTCGACTTCCTGAACGAGCACGGCGCGGAGGTGCGGGGGAGCTGAGAGGAAGAGGATTCATCCGCAGATGACGCAGACGAACGCAGATAAGAAAATAAGATTTTAATAAATGAGTTTCTTATCTGCGTTCATCTGCGGATAAAATCTCTTCATTCATTCATCTTGGCGCCTCGCCCGCGTCCATGACCCTGGTGATCGCCTCGCGGACGAGCTTCTCGTCGCCGAGGTCGGCGTGGACGAGGTGGACCTGGCAGGTGGCGAGGCCGGGCTTGGTGGCCTCGACCTTGATGGTCAGGGTCATCGTCGCGCCGGGGGCGAGGCGATCGACCTGCGGGAACAGCACGGCGCCGGACTGGGGGTCGTACTTGCCGCCCTTGTCGGTGAGGTTGCTGTCGAACTCGACGGCCTTGAGGTTGCTCGACAGCTTGGCGCTCAGGAGCAGGCCGGTCGCGTCCTTCGAGCCATGGTTCTTGACGACGACCTGGAACTCGGTCGTCTCGCCGACGTCCATGGCGCGGTCCTCCGCCTCGACGTCGAAGCGGACGTCGGCCAGGCCGACGACGTCGGTGGTGACGGAACCCTTGTCGCGCAAGGCGCCTTCGGCGGTCGCCTCGGCGTCGATCTGGTACCGCTGGATGCCGCCCATCATCACCTTGAACTCGAAGGGCTTCGACCCCTTCGGCTCCAGCCGCGGGATCAACCAGCTCAGGCGGCGGTTGACCCGGTCCCAGGTGGCGCCCGTCGCCGAGGCGGCCTTGTGATAGAGCTGGCCGCTGCGCGGCAGGAAGACGGTGATGCGGACGTTGCGGGCGTCGGCGGTGCCGGGATTTTCCACGCGCAAGGCATAATGGGCGGGCGTGTCGGTGTAGCGGCGCGGGGGGCCGACGAGGGTGAGCTTGAGCTTCGGCTCGGTGACGGAGACGGCCTGCGCGGCGTGGGCCTCGGGGGCGTCGTCGGCGACGTCCGGGCTCCGGACGAGGAACTCGCACCGCTGCTCGCCCCCCTCGGCGGCCTCGACGACCAGCGGGGCCAGCGCGACCGTCTCGCCAGGCCCGATCGGGTCGAGCAGGGGCTGCTCGACGACGAGCCCTTGCGGGTGCTTCAGGCCGGGGCTGAGCTTCGCCTGCACGACGACGTCGTGGACCGTGCCGTTGCCGGGGTTGCTGACGCTGATGTTGAACCGGACCGACTGCCCCTTGAGCACCTTGCCCCCGGCCGGCGCGGCCGTCTGCTCGATCCGGAGCCTCGGCTGCTTGACCACCGTCCGCGACCGCGCCCCGGCCATCATCGTGACCGTCGCCGCGTGATCGAACGGCGCGACGACCGTGGGCCGGACCATCAGCTTGATGACCCGGTCGTTGCCGGCGGGAAGGTTGCCGAGCTGCCAGGTCAGGGCCGGTCCGTTCGTCCGGCTCGGCGTTGGGTCGGCGCGGAGGAACTCGACGCCCTCGGGCAACACGTCGCGCACGACCACCCCGGCGGCGTCGGCCTTGCCGTGGTTGCGGACGAGGATCCGGAGCGTCGTCTCCTTCTTCAGGTTGACGACCGACGGCGCCTGCACCTCGACCGTGACCCCGACGGACTGCGGCCCCTGCTTAAGCCCTTCGGCGGGCAGGATGTTCGGCTCGGCCGGCTCGGCCCCCTGGCCCACGAGCTCGACGTTCTCGTCCTTCTTGGGCCGCTCGGCCAGTTCGTCGGGCGGCGGCGGGCTGGTCGGGTCGTCGGCCGGGACCGGGACCTTGGGATCGGCGGCGGGAGCCTCGACCCTCGGGGGGTCGTCGTCCGGCGGGGTCGCCGACAGCCGCGCGCCCCAGGCCACGGCCAGGGCGATCCCCGCGATCGCGATCAGTGGTCGCGCCGTGGCCATGACAGGCTCCGCTCCCCTCCCTGGGACTGCATCGGGCCGCTTGATAGCAGATCGCGGCCACCGCGAACAGGCCAGTTTGCTCGGCCGTACGGTTCGCGACGGCACGGCCAGCCATCAGGTCGTCGGGGTTGTCCGGGTAAGCTGTTGAAGTCGGGGGAGGCCGCTCGACGATGATGGTAGCGGTCGAGTACGGGCGTTCGGAGAACGCTCGTTAGCGGCGAAACCCGAGGAGGAGGGGTGAAGTGAGGAAGTTAGGCAAAATCGCCGGGGCACTCGCCAGCCTCGCGACGGGGGTGTCCCTCACCCTCACGACGACGGGACGAGCGGCCCCTCCCCCGCAAGACCCGGAGAACCGACCGGCCCAGGCCCAGGCCGACCGCGACCCGGCGGTGAATGGGGCGCAAGGACAGTTGCGGACACCGCCGCCGTTGCCGCCGCACCCGCCGTCGATCCTCCCGGCCGCGTTCCAGCCGATCGACCTGAACACCGCGCTGCGGCTGGCCGGGGTCCAGAACCCCGAGCTGAACGTGGCGCGGGCGCGGGTCGTCGAGGCGGCGGCGTTGCGGATCCTGGCCGCGGCGCAGATCCTGCCGACGCTCAACGGCGGCATGAACTACGACAACCACACCGGCGTCTTGCAGCAGTCCAACGGCAACATCCTGTCGGTCAACCGCAGCGCCTTGTACGTCGGGGCCGGGGCCAACGCGGTCGCGGCGGGGACGGTGAACATCCCCGGCGTGGTCCTCGCGGGCAACATCGGCCAGGGGGTCTTCGGCTTCCTGGTCAGCCGCCAGGTCGTCCGCCAGCGCGAGTTCGACGCCTTGGAGACGCGCAACCAGGTCTTCCTCCAGGTCACGCTCGCCTACTCCGAGCTGCTCCGCGCCGAGGGGCAGCTCGCCATCGCGCGGCAGTCGCGCGAGGAGGCCCTTTCGGTCGCCAAGCTGACCGGCCAGTACTACGCCAGCGGCCAGGGCCGCCAGTCGGATGCCGACCGCGCGGCCACCGAGCTGGCCCGTCGCGAGGCGGCCATCCAGGAGCTCGAAGGCCAGGTGCTGACGACGGCGGCGCGGCTGGCGCAGGTGTTGAACCTCCCGCCGACGCCGCGGCTGCACCCGACCGACGCCTGGGTGACGCCGATACCGATCGTGCCGGATCCGATCCCGGTCTCCGAGCTGATCGCCCTGGGCCTCCTGCGTCGTCCCGAGCTGGCGGCACGGCGGGCCAACGTCGCCGGGGCGTTGCTGTCGCTGGAGTCGTCGAAGGTCCTGCCGTTCTCGCCGACGATCCTGGTCGGCTTCAGCGCCGGCGGCTTCGGCGGCGGCAGCAACCTGGTCGCGCCGGTCTTCGGCGGCTTCGGGGCGCGGTCCGACTTCGACGCGCTGACGTACTGGACGATCCAGAACCTTGGCGTCGGCAACGTCGCCCTGATCAACGCCGCGCGGGCGCGGCTCCAGGTCAGCCGATACCAGGAGCTCGAGGTCCTGAACATGGTCCGGGCGCAGGTGGCCGAGGCCTACGCCAAGTCGCACGCGCGGTTCGCCCAGATCGCGACGAACGAGCAGGCGATCCGGTCGGGCCAGCGGGCCTTCGCCGAGGACTTCGAGCGGACCAGGGGCGGCGGCATGGCGCTGCGCCAGGTCCTGCCGATCGAGCTATTGAACAGCTTCGACCTGATGGCGCGGTCGCGGGTCAACTACATCGACTCGATCGTCGACTACAACCGCTCGCAGTTCGAGCTCTACGTGGCGCTGGGCCAGCCGCCGGCCAACGCGCTGGCGCGGCCGGTGCCGACGGCCGGGATCATCGACCGCGGCGGCGTGCTCTCGCCGGCCGAGCCGGGGGTACCCGGCGTACCGCCGGGGGCGCCGATCCGGGGCAACGAGCCCTTGATCCTGCCCCCCGGCGTCAGCTCGCGGACCGGGCCGAAGCCCGCGGCCCGCATCGCCGCCCGCGCCGCGACCGGCGCACCGACACCGGCGCCGGCCGGGCGATGACACGGAGCGTCCCAAGCCAATCGGAGATGGACATGGTCACCAGACCTTCCCGTCGGCCGACGGGGATGCTCAGGCCCCGCCCCCTTCACGACGCCGCGCTGGCCCTAGCCGTGCTGGCGGTCCCGCTCGCGGGCTGTCAGGCGTTGGCCCCGCGGCCCGACCCGGCCCCGGCGGCCAACGCGGCGGCCAACGCCCCGGCGCGGTCGCCGGCACCGCCCGCCCCGGCCGAGGCCGTCGCGGCGGCCACGACGGCCGAGGTCGCCGCGGACAAGGCCGACGCCGAGGTCCGCCCGGTCGAGGCGCAAGGGGAGATCCCCAGGCCCTTGACGGCCAACCTGCCCCCCCGGAACACGGCGACGGTCGCCGTCGCGGTGCCGTCGCCGGAGGTCATCCCGACGTCGCCCAAGGGCGTCTACCCGCTGGACCTCTCGACGGCCCTGCGGCTGGCCGACGCCGAGAACCCGACGATCGCCGCCGCGCGTGCGAGCATCCTCGAGGCCCTGGCGATCCAGACATCGGCGCGGGCGCTGCTGGTCCCGTCGCTCAACGCGGGCTCGAACTATCACGGCCACACGGGCAACCTCCAGCGTTCCAGCGGCCGGATCCTCAATCTCAGCGAGCAGTCGCTCTACTTCGGCGGCGGCGCCCGGACGCTGGCGGCCGAGTCGCTGTCGATCCCGGCGATCAACATCGCCAGCCCCCTGACCGACGCGATCTTCGAGCCGCTGGCGGCCCACCAGCGGGTCATCGGCTCGCGGTTCGTGGCCGGCGCCACGGCCAACGAGGTCCTCGGCCAGGTCGCCGACCTGTACCTCGAACTGCTCGGCGCCGAGGCGATCCTCGAGGCGCAGCGGCTCTCCGAGTCGCAGGTCGCCGAGCTCGTGCGGATCACCGCGGCCTTCGCCAAGATCGGCGAGCGGTCGCAGGCCGACGCCGACCGCGGCGCGGCCGAGTGGAAGCTCTTCCGGGCCCGCGTCCAGATGGCCGAGGAGGGCGTGGCCGTCGCGGCGGCGCGGCTCTCGCAGCGGCTGAACCTCGACCCGTCCGTCCGCCTCAAGCCGCTGGCCGGCCAGCTCGCGCCGATCTCCCTGGTGGACCTGGCCGTGCCGGCCGAGGATCTCGTGCAGGCGGCCGTGCGCCGTCGCCCCGAGTTGGGGGCGCGGCTGGCCCAGGTCAACGCGGCGCGATACCGCATCCGCCAGGAGACCTCCCGCCCGCTCCTGCCGACGGTTTGGATCGGCTTCAGCGGTGGCGGCTTCGGCGGCGGCAGCAACATCGTCCCGCCTTTCCTGGGCAACTTCGGCGGCCGGACCGACTTCGACGTCCGGGTCTACTGGACGCTCCAGAACTTCGGCGTCGGCAACCTCGCCCTGATCAAGGGCCGCCAGGCCGAGCGGAACGCGGCTTTGGCCGAGCAGGCGCGGACGATCAACCGCGTCCGCCAGGAGGTCGTCTCGGCCCGAGCCGATGCCCTGGCGCAGCTCGGCCAGATCGCCATCACCAACCGCGAGCGCGCCACCGCCGAGCAGGGGCTCCAGGACGACCTGGAGCGGACCCGCAACGGCGCCGGCCGGCCGCTCGAGGTGGTCGACAGCCTCCGGCTCGTCGCGGCGGCCCGGGTCAACCAGATCCGCGCCCTGGTCCTCTACGACCAGGCCCAGTTCCGCCTCTTCGTGGCGCTCGGCTCGCCCCCACCCCCCGGCCCGCTGCCGAGCACGCCGCCCCCGCCGCCGCCGATCACCACCCCGCTGCACTCGCCGATCAACGCGCGCATCCCCCTCCTGCCGCTCGACGTCTGCACGCCCCCGCTCCTCCCGCCCGGATACGGGCCGCGCTGAGCGAGGGCGGATGACAGAGGGCCGAGGGCGACAATCCGCACTCGGCCCGGTCCTGCTTCGACCGAATCGCGGGAATGACTCGCTCTTCGTAGGGTCCGCTATTGCGGACCGATCTTCTTTCATTGCGAGAAGATCGGTCCGCAATAGCGGACCCTACGAAAGGCGAGCCTTCCAGGCCATCCCGGCTCAGATGCCGGGGCCGAGGCGGAGGATGGGGAAAGCATGGATGATCTGCCTGCCCCAGGGGTCGATGATGAGGAACTCGAAGTTGGTGAGGGCGCCGGTCAGCTTGGCGTGGAGGAAGAAGTAGCCCTGGGGGTTGGTCGGCAGGAACGGGCCGGTGAACGTGTAGTCGCCGAGGCCCGAGTCGCTGACGACCGACGAACCGGGGGTGGTCCGGCCGACGATGGTGATGTCGGACTTGAACGTGAGCCCGCCCGAGTTCTTCTCCGGGACGCGATGCTTCACGCCGTCGCCGGGGGCGAGGTACGTGACGACGTTCAGCGGGACCGGCTGCCCCGGCGTCGCGAAGTTGCGGGCCAGGAGCTTGGCGTCGTCGAGGCCGACGAAGCCGTTGTGATTCAGGTCGGCGTTCGGGTTGTAGAAGCCGTCGCCGATGTGGGTCAGCCAGGCCGCCGCGAACGCCTGCTGGTCCTGGAAGTTGACCACGCCGTCGCCGTTGACGTCGCCGGGCAGGCTGGTCAGCACGCTGACGCCGCCGGTCGTCCCCGACTTGCCGGTGGCGAGGGTCGTCAACGTGCCGGGTTGGCCGACCTGGGTGAAGGCGTTGGCCTGGCCGTTGTGGGGCGGGCTGAAGCCGGCGCGGAGCTGCAACGGCAGGCGCTTGCCGTTCGGCCCGGTGGCGCCGACGATCTTCGGCGCCAGCGAGCTGCCGGCCGTCGGCGCCGCGACGATCCCGAGGACGGTGGTCCGGTGGACCGGGGTCAGGTTCTGCGGGGCGACCGTGGCCCCGACGCCGACGACCTGGCCGGGGGCGGAGACGACCGCCTGGCCGATCCCGATGGCACTTCCCGCCAGGCCGCCGCTCAACGCCAGGCGGCCTTCGAGGCCCTCGACGAGTGGCCGGCACGACTTCCGAGACGGCGGCATGGGCGATCCCTCCTTGTCTCGCGGGGCCCGGCGCGATCGCGCCGCGGCGCCGCCGAAGGGGGATTCTGCGCCACGGAAGAGGCCCGGTCCAATCGCCTGGGGCGGGACGGGGGTCAGGTCGCTCAGTCCTTGCCGTGGAACGGGGTGATGCCGGGGGCGAGGACCGCGTCGAACGGCTTGACGCCGGGGGCGGGCTGCCGGAGGTCATTCAGGAAGATGTCGGCGTCCACCGGGCCGAGCCGCCGCGTCGAGTGCCAGCGGACCGAGCCGTCGGCGAACAGCACGTTCTGGCCGACGCCGCCGTGGTTGGGGCTGTTGCCGTCGAGGATCCGGACGCCGCCGCCGGCGACCCGGCGGTGCGCCGGCTGGTCGCAGAGCAAGGGGAGGATCGCTTGCAGGTGCCCCGGCTGCGCGAACGCGACCGGCCGCGCGCGGCCCGACGGGGGCTTGTAGCCGAGGTGATAGGCGTAGTCGGCGTCGCAGAGCACCGGCGAGGAGACCGGCGACAGTTCCTCCTGCTCGCAGAGGGCCGCCAGGCTCGGCACGTGGTCGGGCAGCCGGTTGCGGCCGTTGCCGGGACAATCCAGGTGGGTCACGCTCGGCAGCAGGCCCGCCTCGCTCAAGAGGACGGGGTAGGCCCCGGCCCGGCCGGCGGGCGAGTCGTCCTCGACGTACGGGTACGACCGCTGGTCGCCCGAATACTGCGCCAGCGCGACCCCGAGGGTGTGCAGGTTGTAGGCGCAGGCCGCCTGCTGCATCCGCCACTGCCCGCGTTGGATGGCCGGGATCAGGGTGATCAGGCTCGCCAGGAAGATGCCGGCGGCGACGGCGATGTCGGCCCAGCGGAACGGGACCTGGACCGGGACGAAGTCCAGGACCGATCGCCGCGAGCGGGCCCGATGGCCGTCGGCGGCGACGCGGGCCAGCGTCCGCTCGGCCAGGCCAACGGGCGGCTCGGGGCCGTTGCCGTCGTCGAGCAGCCGGTCGAGCCCGGCGCGGAGCCGCGTCAGGCGGTCGGCCAGGTCGGCGTCGGCCTCGAGGGCACGGTCGAGGAGGTCGACCTCGGCCGGCTCGAGCTGGTTCAAGGTGGCGTCGAGCAACAGGTTGGGGGCGGTGGCGTTCATGGCAAAGGGCCGTTCTCGTCGGGGTTCGCCGCCCGCGCCATCTCCATGAGCTTGGCCAGGGCGGCGTGCAATCGCGACTTGACCGTGCCGACCGGGATCTTCAGGATCTCGGCGATCTCGCGATACTTGAGGTCTTGGTAGTAGGCGAGGATCAACGTTTGACGGAGGGCGTCGGGGAGCTTGGCGATGCTGGCCCGGACCCACTCCTTCCGCTCCTCCCCCTGGAGCGCCGAGAGAGGCCCCGGCTCGTTGCTGACCAGGAGGTCGACCAGGGCGCCGGCCTCCGCGCCCGAGCCGCCGGAGTCGGCCCGGCGGTCGAGGCTGACCGTCGGGTGCCGGTTGACCTTGCGCAAGGCGTCGACGGCCTGGTGGGTCGCGATCGCATAGAGCCAGGGGCGCACGGGACGCCCGTCCTCGTAGAGCCCGCGTTTCAGATGGACCTGGAGGAACGTGTTCTGGAAGACGTCGTCGGCGAGGGCCGGGTCGCCCAGGTAGCGGGCGAGGTAGCGATACAGCTCGCGCTCGTAGCGGTGCACCAGCGCGTCGAAGTCGGCCGTCCGGCCCGTCTCCCGATACCGGCTGAGCAGCTCCTCGTCGGTGGGCGAGGCGATCGGGTCGGCCGTCTCGGGGGCCTTCGTCATTGGTTACGTCCCGCGCCGGCGGAAGGTTCGGGGTCGCCCGGCCCCGATCCCGGCGATTGTCGCGCCGGACGGCGACGCCCGCGAGCCTCGCCCGCGCCCCTTTCCCTGGCCGCAAATTCCATACTCTGATGGGCATCGCGTTCCAAGTCAAGCCGCAGCGGCGGGCCGACCGGCCTTGCCGCGCCGGCCGTCGCGCGGCGATGATGGACTCCGGAAGCCCCCCCGACGGACCCCTCGATGTGCCCATGCCCAACGCCACGACCGCCAGGACCGACCCGATCCCGACCCTCCCCGCGACCCGTCCCGAGCTGCTCGCGCCGGCCGGGGACCGGACGTGCCTGGTCGCGGCGATCGAGAACGGGGCCGACGCGGTCTATTTCGGCCTGCAAGGGCACAACGCCCGCGCCCGGGCCACCAACTTCGACCTCGACGAGCTGCCCGAGGTCATGGCGCTGCTGCACCGCCGCGGCGTCCGCGGCTACGTGACGCTCAATACCCTCATCTTCCCGAGGGAGCTCGAGGCCGTCGAAGCGGTCGTCCGCCGAGTCGCCCTGGCCGGGGCCGACGCCGTGATCGTGCAGGACCTCGGCCTGGTGCGCCTGGTCCGCGCGATCACGCCCGACCTGGAAATCCACGCCTCGACCCAGATGTCGGTCACGAGCGCCGAGGGGGTCCGGCTGGCGCGGGATCTCGGCTGCTCGCGGGTGATCCTGGCGCGGGAGCTGTCGCTGGACGAGATCGGCAAGGTCGTCGCCGAGGCCCCCTTGCCGGTCGAGGTCTTCGTGCACGGGGCCCTCTGCGTCGCCTACTCGGGCCAGTGCCTGACCAGCGAGGCCCTCGGCGGCCGGTCGGCCAACCGCGGCGAGTGCGCCCAGGCGTGCCGGCTGCCCTATGAGGTGATCTGCGACGGCGAGGCGGTGGACCTCGGCCCGATCCGCTACCTCCTCAGCCCCCAGGACCTCGCGGCCTTCGACCTCGTGCCCGACCTGGCGCGGCTGGGGGTCGCGAGCCTGAAGATCGAGGGACGCCTGAAGTCGCCCGAGTACGTGGCCAACATCACGCGCGCGTATCGCCGCGCCATCGACGAGGCCGCCGCCGGCCGCTCGTTGTCATTCTCGCGTTCCGACGTGCAAGAGATGGAGATGTCCTTTTCGCGCGGGTTCAGCCACGGGTTCCTCGACGGGAACAACCACAAGGTCCTCGTCCGCGGCGACTACTCGAAGAAGCGGGGCGTCTTCCTCGGGACGATCGCGGCCGTCGTCGGCGACCACGTCCGGCTCGACCCGGCCGCGCCGGTCAAGCCGGGCGACGGGGTCGTCTTCGACGGCGACGAGGCGAGCGGCCTCGACGAGCAAGGTGGCCGCGTCTACGAGGTCCGGCCGGTCGGCCGCCGCGGGGCGTCGGGCCCGGTCGAGCTGGCCTTCGGTCGTCGCGACCTCGACCCGAGGCGGCTCCGAGCCGGCCAGCGTGCCTGGAAGACCGACGACCCCGACCTGACCCGCCGCCTCCGCGCCACGTTCGAAGGGGCGCCGAAGCGGAAGATGGAGCTCGATCTCTCGGTCAGGGCGATCGTCGGAGAACCTTTGGTCCTCGAAGGCCGGACCGCGTCGGGCGTCGCGTCGCGGATCGTCGGCGACGCCCCCCTCGCCCGCGCCGAGCGGCTCGCGGCCACCCCCGAATCGCTCCGCGAAGGGTTCGACCGGCTCGGCGGCACGACCTACACCCTCCGCGGCTTCGAGGCGATGATCGACGGCGGTCCGCTCGTCCCCAAGAGCGTGCTCAACGTCCTCCGCCGGGCCCTGATCGACCGACTCGACGAGGCCGCCGCGACCTCCCGGCCCGTTGCACTGGCCGTCGAGCCGGTCCTGCCCCACCTTCGGGCCTCGATTCATGAGGATTCGACTTCGCCGGCCGTCCCCGCCCTCTCGGCACTCTGCCGGACCGTCGAGCAGGCCGAGGCCGCCGCGAAGGCCGGCCTGGCGACGATCTACCTCGATTTCCAGGACATCCGCCGGCTCAAGGACGGACTCGCGGCCGCGAGGCAGGCCAAGCCCGACGCCGTGGTCTTCCTCGCGACCCCCCGGATCGAGAAGCCCGGCGAGGCGCCCATCTTCCGGTATCTCGCGCGCCAGGGGAGCGACGGCCTCCTCGTCCGCAACGCCGGCGGCCTGGCCTTCTGCGCCGCCGAGGGACTCCCGTTCGTGGTCGACTCCTCCCTGAACGCGGCCAACGAGCTTACCGTCGACCTCCTCCGGGCCCGCGGCGCCCTCCGGGTGACGGCCTCCTACGACCTGAGTTTCGACCAGCTCGACGACCTCCTCCACGCCGCGCCGCCGGGCTGGCTGGAGGTCGTGATCCACCAGCACATGCCGATGTTCCACGACGAACACTGCGTCTTCTGCGCCGTCCTCTCGCCGGGGACGGACAAGAGCAACTGCGGGCGACCTTGCGACTCGCACGACGTCAAGCTGCGCGATCGCGTGGGGATGGAGCACCCGTTGAAGGCCGACGTGGGCTGCCGGAACACCCTCTTCAACGCCGTGCCGCAGACGGCCGCCGAGTACCTGCCCCGCCTCGCCGCCCTCGGGGCGCGGCACTTCCGGGTCGAGTTCCTCGACGACTCCACCGAGGACGTCGCCCGCACTCTCGCGCTTTACGACGACGCCCTCGATGGCCGTCGCGAGCCCCGGACCTTGTGGAAGGACCTCAAGGCCACGAGCCGCTACGGCGTCACGCGAGGGCAACTGGCGGTGTTGTGATCGCTTCGACTCAGAGGTTGTGAATCATTCGTCGTTTGTGCGCTCGACTAAAGTTCTAGTGTACATCTGACAGACAAGCAGCGTAAGGACTTACATCCATGCCTGTTGCTGCATGTACCTGAACGCCTGACGAATGATTCACAGCCTCTCAGGCCGGGGCGCCGGGCTCGACGGGAGGGGGCTCGACGACGGGGAGCGGGAGGGTGCTGGGGCCGGCGAGGCACTTCGGGCAGGCGTCCTCGATGCCGGTGTAGGGCTCGGCGCAGCGCGGGCAGAGGCCGGCGCTACGGCGGAGGGTCGGCAGGGCCTTGCGGAGGCTGGCCCCCTCAGTCGTCCCGGGGAAGCGGTCGGCGACCGCCCCGGCCATCTCGGCGACCTCGGGGCCGATCGGCGGCTCGAACAGCCGGCGCTGGATCGTTGCCATGAACCATTTGGCCAGGAGGCGGTCCAGGTCGGGCGCCGGCTCGCCGAGGAGCAGAGAGTCGAGCTCGTCGCGGAGCGACAGCACGCGGCCGAGGTCGTTGGCGTCGCGGGCCGCGTCGATCCGGTCGCGGACCGCAGCGATCGCGGCCCGACGGCCCGACTCGACCTCGCCGACCAGTCGCGCGGCGGCCTCCGGGTCGTCGCGGCCGGCCGCCTCGGCTAGCGCCCCGGCCCGGATCCAGTCCCCCTGCCCGATCGCCCGCCGGACCTCGACCGTCGCCTCGACTCCCTCGCGATGGGCCGAGGCCGACATCGCTCCCTGCGCCGGCGACCGCTCCAGGGCCGCGGCGATCCGTTCGAGCGCCGGCGCGAGGCGGCCCTCGACGAGGTCCGCGAGCCTGGCCACGGCTCGGGTCAGGTCCGTCGGGTTCGCGTCGTCCATCAGCACGCGTCACTTGGAGGCCGACGCCGCGTCGGCCTTGGGCTTCGGCTTGGCCTTGGCCTTGGCCTTGGGGGCGGGCTTGGGGGTCAGGTGCCGGAGCTTGGGCTTGATGATCGATTCCACGTAGGGGTGGTCGAGGTTGCGGTTGCGGCGGTAGAAGTCCTGGTGGCCGGGCTCGGCCGGGTAGAAGGCCTTGAAGGGGGCGAGCTCGGTGACGATCGGGTCGGGGAAGTGGCGGGCCTTGGTCAGCTTCTGGTACATGGCCAGGGCGGCCGTCTTCTGCTCCTCGGTGTGGTAGAAGATCACCGAACGGTACTGCGTCCCCTCGTCGGGACCCTGGCGGTTGAGGGTGGTCGGGTCGTGCGACTTGAAGAACCATTTGAGCAGTTCATCATACGACACGACGGCCGGGTCGTACTCGAGCTGGATGACCTCGGCGTGGCCGGTCTGGCCGGTGTGGACGAGCTCGTACGACGGGTTGGGGAAGATGCCGCCGGAGTAGCCCGAGACCACGTTCTTGACGCCCGGGATGCGCTCGAAGACCGCCTCCATGCACCAGAAGCAGCCGCCGCCGAAGGTCGCCAGCTCGGTCTTCGGCTCGGGCTTGGCGGCCTTGTCCTTATCCTTCTCGCCGGCCTTGGCGGTGCCCTTCGCCTCGTCGGTGGCCTTGGCGTTGTCCTGGGGCCTCTGGGTCCGGGACGATCGAGTTGCTTCCTGTGCCGGTGCCAAGGCCGCGAACCCGAGGGCCGCCGCGATCCCGAAGGTCGTCGCCAGGAAGCGGAAGGACATGACTGGGCTCCTGTTCGGGGCGATCACGATGCCGGGCCCGGGCGCGGCCCGGCGGCCTGTCTGCTCTCCTCCAACTTATACGACCGACTCGCCTTGAAGTCCAGGGATGAGGATGCGACCGCGCCCAAGCCGCCGCGCGACTGTCCGCCGCCGGCCGCCCGCTTGTATAATCCGTGAAGATCGGCGGCCCACTCGGCGACGGAAGGCGGGGCGATGGCGAAGAAGGGCAGGGAGACGGACAAGGCGAAGGCCCCCGGCGAGGCGATCCACGTCGTCGCCCGGAACCGCCGTGCGCGGTTCGAGTTCGACCTGCTGGAGAAGGTCGAGGCCGGCCTGGTGCTGACCGGCACCGAGGTCAAGAGCCTCCGCAACGGCAAGGCGAGCCTCGAGGAGGCCTACGCCGGCGTCGACCGCGGCGAGGTCTGGCTCTACGGCTGCGACATCCCCGAGTACCTCCAGGCCAACCGGATGAACCACAAGCCGAAGCGGCCCCGCAAGCTCCTGCTCCATCGCCGCGAGATCGACAAGGTCGCCGCCAAGACCTCCGAGCGCGGCCTGACCCTCGTGCCGCTCCAGATCTACTTCAAGAAAGGGATGGCCAAGGTCGAGCTCTGCGTCGCCCGCGGCCGCAAGCAGCACGACAAGCGCGACGCCCTCAAGGCCCAGGACGCCCGCCGCGAGATGGACCGCGCCCTCCGCCGACGCGACTGAGCCGAGGCCAAGCCTAGGAATCTCTCCATGTCGACCGTCGACGAGCACCGCTACAAGTACCTCGATCCCCGCCCCGGCTCGAACTACCGCCAGCTCTGGGTCAAGGGCCGCCGCATCCGAGCCATCGTCATCGACGGCTATATCCACGGCCCCGAACCCTACACCCCCGAGGAGCTCGCCCGCGAGCTCCAGATCCCCATCGAGGCGGTCCACGAAGCCCTCGGCTACGTCGTGCGCCACAGGGACTTCGTCCAGGCCGATTGCGATATGGAGACCGCCGACATCCGGGCACGCGGCCTCGATCGGCCACACGGATCATGAGGCTCCTTCTCGATGAGAACATCAGCGAGCATCGCCGCGCCGCCCGACTGAAGTCGGCGGGTCATGACCTCGTCGTGGACGGAAGCGTCGGCCTACTCTCGGTGACCGACCCACGGGTCCTGGCCTGGGCGATTTGCGAGCGTCGCGCGACCATGACCCATGACCATGAGGATTTCACCGACCTCCACGACCTGATCCTCGCGGCCGGCGGCCACCACCCCGGCATCCTCATAGTCCGCGACGACGGCGACCCGCGGCACCGCATGTCCGCCCAGGCGATCGCGACCGCCCTCGCCAGACTTCAAGCCTCCGGGACGTCCCTACCGGATCACCTCCACGTCCTGAACCACTGGCAGTAATCGCGCGGCCCGAGGGGAGGAGGCGACCCCTCCCCTCGGCCGCTCGTTCGTTGGCTAGCGGAGGACGCCCGCGGCGGTGCCGGAGACGTGGTCGTTGCGGAGGTCGAGGCGAAGCAAAGCGTGGAAGCTCCCGGTGGCTCCGGTGAATGCGCCCGTGCCGGTGGTGACCGTGCCGAGGACCGTCAGCCGGGCGAAGTTGCGGTTGATCTGCTGGAGCACCAGGTCGGCGGGGCCCGCGACGGCGCCGGCCGAGGAGGTCGCCAGCACGGGCACGCCGTTGATCCGAGAGCTCGGCAGGAGCGACTGCAAGCCCGTCCCCGGGACCAGGAACGAGCCCGACGACCCCACCGGCCCGACGCGAGGGGCCCGGCCGTGGAGGTCGAAGGAAACGACCTCGACCCCCGGCAGCGGGCCATTGGCCACCGCGAAGGTGCCCGTCACCCGCCCGTGCAGCCCGACCGAGAGCAACGACCGCCCCTCCAGCGACTCCAGCCCCGGCTCGACCCGCCGTCGCTTCGAAACGCCCTGCATCGAATCGCCCCCCTTGTGAATCCGACCCCCGTCCGCGCCCACGCAGCGCGGACCGACCGGGCGGGATAGTTCTACTGATCGTCAGGAAAGTAATGCACGCGGCAGCGGGAGGTCGGACGCGTGGAACAGGCTTCGCAGCCCATCCTGGTCTCGCGCGATCGCGTCCAACTCGCCGGTCACCGCGCGGTGGAGTTCGGTCACATCATGGGGCGC
>DASZMJ010000041.1:0-1980 GCA_035551935.1 Isosphaeraceae bacterium | reverse complement strand
CCCAGGCGGCCTGCGCCGCGCTGAAGCCGGCGGGCGTGGTCATGCTCGAGAACGTCCGGTTCAACAAGGGCGAGAAGAAGGGCGACCCCAAGTTCGCCGCGGAGCTCGCCGTGCTGGCCGATGCCTATGTCAACGACGCCTTCGGCACCTGCCACCGCGACGAGGCCTCGATGGTCGCCGTCCCCGAGTGCTTCCTCGCCGACCGCCGCGCGATCGGCTTCCTGGTCGAGAAGGAACTCCAGATCCTGGAGACCCTGCTCGGCGCCCCCAGGACGCCGATGGTCTCCGTCATGGGCGGGGCGAAGGTCTCCGACAAGATCCTGATCATCGAGAACCTGCTCTCGAAGGTCGACCACCTCCTGGTCGGCGGCGCCATGACGTACACATTCCTGAAGGCCCAGGGACACGCGATCGGCAAGAGCCGCTGCGAGGCCGACAAGCTCGACGAGGCCCGCAAGCTGCTCGACGCCGCCGGCCCGAAGCTCGTCCTGCCGGTCGACCACCTGGTCGCGACCGCCCCCGACGCGACCGCCGAGACCAGGGTCGTCGACGGGTCCGACCTCCCCGACGGCTGGTTCGGCATGGACATCGGGCCCAGGACGGTCGCCGCCTACGGCGACATCATCAAGGCGGCCGGCACCGTCGTCTGGAACGGCCCGATGGGCAAGTTCGAGGACGAGCCGTTCCGCCAGGGGACCAGAGGCGTGGCCGAGGCGCTCGCGGCCTCGAAGGGGGTCACGGTCGTCGGCGGCGGCGAGACGGCCGAGGCCGTCGAGGCGTTCGGGTTCGCCGACAAGGTCACCCACGTCTCGACCGGCGGGGGCGCCTTCCTCGAATACCTCGAAGGGAAATCGTTCAACTCGTTGAAGGTCATTCCCGATAAGTGACGGGTGGGGACCATGGCTCATGACGGATGGCTGATGGCCGATACGGAGAAAGTCCCGGGAATCCCCGACGGACGGGCTCCGTCCCGTTCCCTTCCGGTCAGCCGTCGGTCATTCATCATCAGCCATTTTTGTTTCCGGATAAGCTCTTGCCCGCGGGGGTGAGCGTCATTTCCCGGACCGCCGTCCGGGCGAAAGCGAAGACGACCGATGGGGGAGGAAAGCCAGGTACCGACGCGGCCCGGCCGCGCGGAACGTCTCGCCAGGCTCGCGGCGTTCACGACTCCGCTGCTCACGCCGTCGCTGCTGAACTGCGACTTCTCGCGGGTCGGCGAGGAACTCGACGCCCTGAAGGCCGCCGGCGTCGAGGCCGTCCACCTCGACGTGATGGACGGCCACTTCGTGCCCAACCTCAGCTACGGGGCGCCCGTGATCGCCGACTGGCGGAAGCGGACCGACTTCCCGTTCGACACCCACCTGATGATGTCCGACCCGGGCCGCTACCTCGACGACTTCGTCAAGGCGGGTTGCGACGTGATCATCTTCCAGATCGAGGCGGTGCCCGACCCCGTGCCGCTGGCGCGTCGGATCAGGGCGGCGGGTTGCCACGCGTCGATCGCCCTCAACCCGCCGACGCCGCTGTCGGCGATCGAGCCGTTCCTGGACGAGTTCGACGCGGTCCTGGTGATGAGCGTGATGCCCGGCTTCGGCGGCCAGAAGTTCGACCCGGCGGTGCTCCCCAAGGTCCGGGCGCTCCGCGCGGCGAGGCCGGGCTTGCGGGTCTCGATCGACGGCGGCATCAAGCCGGATACCGCGGCCGAGGCCGTGGCCGCCGGCGTGACGCAGCTCGTGGCCGGCTCGGCGGTGTTCCGACCTGATGGCAACTACGCGGCGGCCCTGGCCGAGTTGGCCCGGGGCGCCCGCCGCGGCGGCGAGCGAGGCGACCCTCCGCCGGCCCCGAGGGCCGGCGCGGCGTCCCACGAATGACCCAGGTCGTCCTGATCCGGCCCGGCGCGACCGTCTACGACGAGCAGAACCGCGTCCAGGGCTGCCTCGATCTACCCCTCAGCGACCGCGGCCGCGCCGAGGTCGCCAC
>DASZMJ010000040.1:0-22840 GCA_035551935.1 Isosphaeraceae bacterium | reverse complement strand
GCGGCACGGCCAGGTGCTCGCTCGACTCGGCCGCCGATAAGGGCTTCTGCATCGTGCGGATCGGCTCGCCCTGCGTGCCCCAGCGCTGGCTCGGCAGGTAGTTCGGGATCTCGGCGCCCGCCTCCTGGTACTCGAACGGCTTGAGCCCCCTGGCCGCCTTCGGCCGGCTGTCGTAGACGTCCCCCTTGTTCGCCGCCCAGCGGATGCCGCGCTCGACGAGGTCGACGAACCCGGGGTGGCCCCAGGTCCGGTGGTCGTGGCCATACGCCGTGTAGAAGACCCGCCCCTTGCCCTGCGTGCGGGCCCAGGTCCACGGCTCCTCGCGGTCGCCCTCGGCGCGGACCTGGAGCACGACGCGGCCCTTCGGGTCGTGCCGGGTGTGGACGTAGGTCTCGTCCCAGGTGCGGAACGGCTCGAGGCCCCGCACGATGGGATGATCGGGGGCCGTGACCTTGGTGTCGAAGGTGCCGGTGCCGTGCCGCTGGAACTGGGCGCCGACCAGCGCGACGTACTCCGGCGCGTTGCGGAAGCAGAACGAGGCGCAATGGATCGGCACGAACCCGCCGCCGCCCTCGACGTAGTCGAGCAGCGCCTTCAACGGCTCCGGCCGGATCGCGTCGATGTTCGCATAGACGAGGACCGCGTCGTACTTCGCGAGGTTCCCGGGGTTCAGGTCGTCGACCCGCTCGGTGTAGTCCACGTCGATGCCGCGGGCCGCCAGCGCCGGCACCAGCTGCGCCGCCCGCTCGGCGGGGACGTGGTGCCCGCGGTCGCCCAGGAACAGCACCTTCAGCCGACCCGACGGCTCGGCCGCCGGGGGCTGCGGCAGCGAATCCCGCAAGGAGGATGAGGGCCGGGGAGGCCAGGCGGGTGCGGAGCTTCATCGGCGAATTCTCTCGCTCGGTGGACGGGTTGCTCACTCGGTTCACGATTCGCGGCGGCATCGGCCGTGTGCGGCCGAGGGCCGGGCGATGTCGACGCGATGGGGGCCTCGCTCCCCTCGTATCCTCTTGGGGAAATCTCCCCAAACGTTACAGCCGACGTCACGGATTTCGGTTCGCGACGTGGGCCTGCGTAGCGGGGGCGATAGCCTTCGCCCGCGACGCATCGATCCGGCGCCAGAGGTCGCGGAGGGAACGGCGCTCGGGCTCGGGGATACCCGCCATGGCCTCTTCCTCGCGGAGTCCCGCCAGGGCCGGGTCGACCTGCCACCGGCCGAGCCGCCTCGAGACCGCGGCACGCTGGCGGGAAGTCCCCGCCTCCACGACGGCGAGGGACTCGGCGAGGTCGGCCTCCAACCAGGCGACGGCCTGCTCACGCCGGCGCGCCCGGGAGCGGGCGGCGGCCGGGCCCTCGAGCTGGCCGCCCTCGGCGCCGGCCAACGCCGCGGCCCGCGCGGCCTGGTAGCGGTTCCCCGTGGCCGGGTCGGCCGCCAACGTCGGCCAGGCGGCGAACGCGTCGGCCCACAGGCGGGCCGCCGCCGCGTAGTGGCGCCGGGCGAAGGCGATCCGGGCGAATCCCGCGCCCGTCTCCGCGTCGGCGGGGCGGTCGCGGCCCTCCACGACGGCGGGCAGCCGCGCCTCCAGCGCGATCAGGTGCTCCGCACGCGACGCCAGCGTCGACGGGCTGAGGTTCGGGTCCGCGGGCGGGGGGCCGGGGTCGACGCGCGCCAGCGCCTCCAGGGCCGCCCGGTAGTCGCCCGCCTCGATCAGGGCCCGGCCGAGGTAGAGGTAGGCCGACGAGAAGCGGGGCCGGAGGCGGACGGCCTCGCGGAATTCGGCGACGGCGGCGTCGGTGCGCCCGGCCCCCTCGAGGGCGTGGGCGAGCGCCTTGTGCACGACCGCCAACCCGGGGAACCGACGGGCCGATTCCGTCTGCTCCACGACCGCTGCGGCCCAGTCGCCCCGGTCGGAGTGCGCGAGGGCGATCTGGTCGCGGACCACCCAGTCGTCCGGCTTCAATCGTCGTGCCTCGCCAAATTCGGCGTCCGCCTCGTGCCGGTCCCCGAGCATCAGGAGGGCCGACCCGAGCGCGACGTGGGCGAGGGCGTCGTCGGGCCGGAGCCGGGCCACCTCCCGGAGGACGTCGGCGGCCTCCGACGGCTGGCCGCCCTGGAGGAGGGCCTTCCCCATGCCGCTCAGGGCCAGCCCGCTGCGGGGACTGACGCCCGCGGCGACGGCGAGGAACCGGGCCGCCTCCTCGGGGCGGCCGGCGGCCAGGAGCTCGCGCCCGAGGTCGGCGTTGACCCAGAAGTCACCCCGGTGCGACGCCTGGGCGCGCCGCAAGAGCGCGATCCCCGTCTCACGCCGACCGAGGGACGCGAGCGCCGCGGCCAGCCGGGTGACGCTCGCCCCCGGCAGATGGTCGACGTCGGCCGTGGCGGCGAGCCGTTCCAGGGCCTCGAGCTTGCGGGCCCGGTCGCCCCCGATCCGGCCGAGCGTGTCCCGGAGCCGATCCCGCCACGGGTCGGGGTCGGCCGCCCGGGCGGCGGCGGCCAGCCGCGCCGCGCCGGCCGGGTCGCGCAAGGCCGGCCCGCGGCGCAGGAAGGTCCAATGATCGAGGGCGTTGGCCAGGTCCGCGGCCGCCGGGCTGGCCGCCAGCGCCCGGCCGGCCGCCGCCGGCCCCATGCGGTCGGGGTCGACGCCGTAGGCGCGGAACGCCGCGGCGTACTCGGCGTCGGCCTTCACGACATCGTCGTGGGCGCCCAGGTCGTTGTGGATGGCCGCGAGCCGCTCGACCATCCGGCGATCCTTCTCCGCGCCCTCGGCCGCGTCGCGCTCGCGCGCCAGCTCGGCCAGGAAGGTCCGCACGCGGTCGCGCAGCCCGGCGCCCGCATCGCTGCCGTCGAGGAGCGACTCGGCGCGGCGCGCGGCCTCGATCGCCTCCACCCAGGGGACCGGGTCGCCCCCGCCCGAGTCGCGGGCCCTGTCGCGCCGCTTCGAGGCCTCGGCGAGGGCCGCCTCGACCCCGGCCCGGATCGTTCGCCCGCGACGCTGCCGCTCGCGGTCCATCCAGGCCCATCCGGCCGCGCCGATCACCGCGGTGCCGAGGACGGATGCCGCCAGGGCGAGCGTCAGCAGGCGACGCCTGCGCTCCCCGGCGGCCCGGGCCTGGGCCAGCTCGGCCTCCCTCAGCCGCCGCTCGACGCCGCCGAGGTACGCCGTCAGCCCGGCGACCACCGCCCCGGCGTCCCGCGGCCGGTGCTTCGGCGCGGCGGCGAGGCACGACCGCGCCAACGCCGCGAGCTCCGCGTCGGCGGCGCACGCGTCGAGGCGTGCCAGCGCGTCCGCCAGGTCGGCCCGCTCCGCCTTGCGGGCGACCTCGGCCGTGGGACCCCCGGCGAAGGCGGGCTGGCCGGTGAGGATCTCGCAGAGGATCGAGCCCAACGCGAAGACGTCCGCCCGCTCGTCCAGGGTGTCCAACTCGCCCCGGGCCTGCTCGGGTGCCATGTACGACGGCGTGCCGAGCACCGAGCCGAACCGCGACTCTATCCCCTCCGACCCGCAGCGCAACGTCCGGACGACGGGGGCGCCGTCGCCCGCGCGGAGCCCCCTCGTCTCGTCGGCCACGCCCCCCTGGTCGAGCACCTTCGCCAGGCCCCAGTCCATGACCTGGACCTCGCCGAACGCCCCGACCATGACGTTCGACGGCTTCAGGTCGCGGTGGATCACCCCCCGACTGTGGGCGTAGGCCATCGCCTGGCAGACCTGCTCGAAGATCGCGAGGAATTGCGGCCGATCTTCATCAGGACGTGCGCGCGCCTCCAGCAACGCGGCCAGGGTGCGGCCCCGCACGAGCTTCATCGCGATGAACAGCCGGCCGTCGGGGAAACGTCCCAGCTCGTGGACCGGCGTGATCCCGGGGTGCTGGAGCTGGCCGCCGATCTGCGCCTCCTCGACGAAGCGGCGGACCATCTCGGGGTGGTCGCAGTGCTCCTCGCGGATCACCTTGACGGCGAGGTCCCGGCCGAGGTCGAGGTCGCGCCCCTGGAAGATCGCGCCCATCCCGCCCCGGGCCAGCTCACCGACGAGCTGGTAGCGGGACGGCTGCCCCGCGAGGTCGGGCATCTCCGGCGAACCGGGCCGGGCAGGCCGCGCGGCGTCCTGCGGGTCCCGGAGTTGGACCCGAGCGACCGCCCCGATCGCGCCGTCCCCGGTCGACGCGCCGGCCGGCGTCGGGGACGCATCCGCCTCCGCATGCGCGGGCTCGAGGACGTCCGTCGACGCCCCCGGGCCGAAGGCCCCCGCCGGATCGGCCGACAGGGCGGCGCCGAGTCGGAGCAGGCAGAGCGGGCAGAGCCCGCCCGGCGCCGCGGCCGGCAGGCGGGCACCGCAATCGGGGCAGCTCTCGGCGCCTGTCATCCCCGGAACTCCAACTTAAGAGGTCCGGACCGGCTGGGGACAGGCACCTCGACGACTCGGAGCCAGTCCCAATTCCGTTCGCATTCCCGACGTCTTGGTTGGGGACATGGCGGCGAACGCGACAGGACACCGCCGGATTTCAGCCCTCCAGGGCCGAGAAGAGGGCGCGGATCTCGTCATCGATCTGGGCCGCGTCGCCGACGGTCGCCGCGATCTCGTCGCGCAACAGCAGGCCGTACCGGCGTCGCATGCGGTAGACGGCGACGCGGACGTTCCCTTCGGTCATCCCCAGCCGGCAGGCGACCTCCGCATAGGAGTCGGATGCGGGGCCTCGGGTCAGCAAGGTGAGCAATCCCTCGAATCGGTCCGACCGGCCCGCGTCGTCATACTCGCCGCAGAGGCGCTCGACGACCCGACCCAGCAGGGTCAAGGCCCAGGTCCGGTCGAAGATCCGCTCCGGGGTCAACTCGTGGGCGGGCTCGAGCGTGTACCGGCGCTCGGCGTCGGAGGGGTCGATGGAAAGCGGGGACCTGCCTCTGCCCCGCTTCGCCGCGTGCCGCCGATCGTGATGGGCGGCCAGTTGTCGGGCGCAGACGGTGCGGAGGAACCCGCGGAAGCGGCCCCGCGTGGGGTCGGCCATGGCGATCAGGTCGCGCTCGAGGACGTAGGCGAAGAAGTCCTGGGTCAGGTCCTGCGACTGCTCGGGCGCGTGTCCGCGACGACGGACGTAGGCGTAGATGGGATACCAATACGCGCGGCAGAGGCTCGACAGCGCCTCCCGGGCCGCCGAGGCGTCGCGGCCGGCGGCCGTGGCCACGCGACTCCATTGCGTCGTGGGGAACTGGCCCGGGGCGTGACCGTCGGGTCGAGGTCGCGGCATAGCCTCCCTCGCCAGGAGCCGAACGGGTGGGGCGGACGCTGCGGAGGACCGGCTCGATTATCGCGCCCCGGGGCGGCGGTGACGAGAGGCCATGGTCTGCCGGAGAGGGGACGACACTCGGTTCGGCCACCAGCTTCGGGAGCTGCTCTGGGCTGCCCTTTTGGTGCCTTGGGCCTGGTGGCGATTCTCCTAAGTGTTATACGGCAAGGGTTAAAAGAAAAAAGCCCGGCTCCCCCCGAGGGAGCCGGGCACTGCCAGGGAGAACGACGCTTGCTCGTGGCTCGATCTCGACGCCCGGCCCTCCTGGCAACGGCCGGTTCGTCGCGTGTTTCAGGCGAGGCCCGCGGTCTTCGTAAGATCGTCTCGGGCTCGATTGGGAGAAAAAGCACGGGGCGTGCCACTCGAAAAACGGGACGCGAGCGGCGAGGTTCGGCCAGAACTGAACTTGAATGATTTCCAGGATTTAAGAAAAATGCGGAGGCGTGATTTCGGGTCGGTCGGCGGGGTCAGGGATGGGTCCGTTTGCACGAGGAATCGGCACGAGTGTTGCAGTTTGCGGCAGGGTTAAGGTGGAGGGGATACCGGGGATCGCGGCCCTGGCCGATTCTGGTAAAATGACGCTGGCGACCGAACGTGGTCCGCCCGAGGGAGTGGGGGGACGCGTCGGCGTGTTGGCGGCAGGATAGGGGGAAGGATGAGAGTCTTCGTGCTCGGTCTGGACGGGGCGACCTGGGACATCCTGGGCCCACTGGCGCGCGGGGGGGACCTGCCGAACCTGGCCAGTCTGATGGCGCGGGGGGCGTCGGGGACCTTGAGCTCGGTCTTCCCGCCGCTCAGCCCGGTGGCCTGGACCGGGGTCATGACGGGCAAGAACTCCGGCAAGCACGGGGTCTTCGAGTTCCTCGAGTTCGGCCACGACCCGCGCCGAGGGCGGGTCAACTCGTCGCGATCGATCCGCTCGGACCTGGTCTGGGAGGTCGCCGGCCGGTACGGCAAGGCCACGGTGGCCGGCGGGGTGCCGATGAGCTACCCGCCGAGGAAGGCGCCGGGGTTCTTCCTGGGCGACTTCCTCAGCCCGGCCGACGCGCCCGACTTCGCCAGCGACCCGGCCCTCTTCGCCGAACTGGAGCGCGAGGTCGGGCCGTACCGGCCGTGGTCGACCGCCGTCCACGACGGCGGCCGCGAGGAGTCGGCCCTGGCCGAGCTGACCGACTTCCTCGACCACCACCTGAAGGCGGTCCGGTTCCTGGCGCGGCGGTGCGACTGGGACCTGTTCATGTACGACCTGATGGCCACCGACCGCATCCAGCACGAGCTCTGGCACGCCTGGGACCCGGCGCACCGCGCCGCGCGGGGGCGCGACCTGTCGGCGGTCCGAGCGGGGTTCATCGACTTCTGGCGGAAGCTCGACGACGGCATCGGCGCCATCGAGGCCGACCTGCCGGCCGACACGGCGCTCCTGCTGATGAGCGACCACGGGTTCGGCCCCATCGAGTGGTACGTCAACTTCAACGTCTGGCTGCTGGGGCGCGGCGACATCGCGTTGATCGACTCGCCGTATGTGCGCCAGAAGCACTGGTTCTACCGCCACGGCGCCACGCCCGAGTGGTTCTACAACGTGATGGTCCGGCTCGGCCTGGCGCGGCACCGCGTCAGCCGCTTCCGGGGCGAGCAGGACGGCTGGGTCGAGCGGCTGGCCGACTCCGTCTTCCTGTCGCGACGGCACATCGACTGGTCCCGCACCCGCGCCTACGCCCAGGGCAACTTCGGCCAGATCTTCGTCAACCGGAAGGGCCGGCAGCCGCAAGGTTGCGTCGCGCCGGAGGACGTCCGCCCCTACCTCGAGGACCTCAAGGCCGCGTTGCTCGAGATCCCGAACCCCGAGACGGGCGAGCCGCTCGTGGCGCGCGTCCTGGAGCGCGACGAGCTGTACGACGGCCCGTATGCCCACCTCGCGCCCGACCTGACGGTCGTGCCGCGCGACTGGCGGTTCCGGACGATCGGCCTGCACGACTTCACCACGAACCAGCTCGTCTCCCCCGCCTTCGGCCCGACGGGCGACCACCGCATGGACGGGGTCCTGATCGCCGCCGGCCCCCCGTTCCGGCCCGGCGCCGTGCCCGAGGGGGCCACGCTCATGGACATCGCGCCGACGGTCCTGCGCCTGCTCGGCGTCCCCGTCCCCGAGGACATGGATGGCCGCGTCCTGACCGAGCTGCTCGACCCCTCCCGCGTCCCCGCGGCGACCGAAGACGACGAGGCCGGGTACGTCGAGGCGATCGAGCCCGACGCCGTCGCCGTCCCCTACAGCGACGAGGACGACACCGCCATCCGGCGCCGGCTGGCCGACCTGGGCTATCTCTGAGCCCTGCTTGACTCCCTGGTTGGTTTTGATCAACATGCCCCCAAAGGAACCGTCCGGAGGGCCCTCGCCGTGGAACCGACCAGGGAACTCGCCGACGCGATCTATCGCGATCGAGTGCTCCGCGCCCGAAAGAGGTCGCCGGACGAAAAGTTCCGCGCCGGCGCCGAACTCTTCCACGAAGCATGCCAGCGTATGGCGGCGGGGCTCCGGATGGAGAACCCCGGTGTTGATGAGGAGACGATCCAGGCGTTGCTCGTCCGGCGCCTCGACTACTTGCGTCGCTTGAGGCAGCACGATGTCCGGAAATGAGGCGGTGAAAGCGGTCATCGAGGCACTCGAATCCCACCGAATCCCCTATATGGTCGTCGGCTCTTACGCCAGCAACGTCTATGGGATCGAACGATCGACGCAGGACGCGGACGTGGTGGTGGAACTCGGGGATGCCTCGATCTCGGAAATCCTGCGGGGACTCGCTCCCACGATCCGCCTCGACCCCCAGATGTGCTTCGAGGGCGCGACGACGACGAGGCGGTTCGTAGCGGACGTCGTTGGCATCCCCTTCAAGATCGAGTTCTTCCTCCTCGGCGAGGATCACTACGATCGCGAGCGATTCGGGCGACGACGCGAGGCGGACGTGCTCGGGCGTCGAGTCTTCATCCCTGCGGTCGAGGACGTGATCATCACGAAGCTTCGATGGGCTCTTCACCTGGCGCGATCCAAGGACCGCGACGACGCGCGCGACGTGATCGCCGTGCAGGGCGACCGCATCGATTGGGACTACGTCCACCGGTGGTGCGAGGAGCACGGGACGAGGGCGTTGCTCGACGAGATCCGGGCGTCGATCCCGCCGATCTGAACACGTCCTTCACGTTTTGGCGCCGACCGGGCCCAGACACGTCCCTTGTCTGGCGGGTGCCGGGCGGTTAAGCTACCCCACGTCACACTTCCCACGCCCGCGATCGGGGGCGCGATCCCCGGAAGAGGCCCAGCATCGTGGCGGCCCAGCATCGGCGGACGACGGGCGTCCGTGCCCTGGCGGCGATTTCGTGCCTCGCGGCGCTCGCCGGCTGCGAGGCGAAGAACCGGTACGTCGCGCCGCCACCGCCGGCGGTCTCGGTCGCGCGGCCGACGCGGCGGGACGTGACGACCTACGCCGAATACACGGGGACGACCCGGGCGGTCGCCTCGGTCGACCTCCGCGCCCGGGTCAAGGGGTTCCTCGAGAAGGTCAACTTCAAGGACGGCGACGACGTAAAGAAGGGGGCCGTCCTGTTCGTGATCGAGCGGGCGCCGTACCAGATCCAGCTCGACAATGTCGAGGCCGACTTGTCGAAGAACAAGGCGGCGCTGGCGCTGGCCGACTCGGAGTTCCGCCGCAACTCGCAGCTCTTCGCGCAGCGGTCGATTTCGCCGCTGGACTTCGAGAAGTACCGCTCGAACTTTGACGCTGCTCGCGCCGCGGTGGCGGCCTCCGAGGCCTCGGTCGCCGACGCCAGGCTCAACCTCGGCTACACCGAGGTCCGCGCCCCGTTCGACGGCCGCGTCGGCCGCCGGCAAGTCGACCCCGGCAACCTCGTCGGCGACGGCCAGGCGACCGTCCTCGGCACCGTCGTCCAGTATAATCCCATTTATGCCTACGTGAACGTCAGCGAGCGTGACCTGCTCCGGTTCCGCGCCATGGCACGGGACGGCGCGCGGGGGGACTACCGCAAAGGCGAGGTCCCGATGGAGCTCGGCCTGCTCGACGAGTCGGGCTACCCGCACCGCGGCGCCGTCGACTTCGCCAACATCGAGGTGGACGAGGCGTCGGGGACGATCCAGGCGCGGGGGTCGTTCGAGAACCCCGGCGACGTGATCATCCCCGGCCTCTTCGTCCGCGTCCGCGTGCCGCTCGAGGAGATCCAGGGGGCGCTGCTGGTGCCCGAGCGGGCGTTGGTCTCCGACCCGCTCGGCCAGGCGCTGCTGGTCGTCGGCAAGGACGACGTCGTCGAGCAGCGGCCGGTGAAGACGAGCGGCCTCGAGCCGGGCGGCCTTCGGGTCGTGGTCGACGGCCTGAAGGCGGACGACTGGGTGGTCGTCGACGGCCTCCAGCGGGCCCGGCCCGGCGAGAAGGTCAACCCGAAGCGTCCCGAGGCGCCCGCCCGCAACGTCGCGGCGGCCTCGCGCTGAGTCGAGCATCCCCGGGGCCGGCCATGTTCTCGCGTTTCTTCATCGAGCGGCCGATCTTCGCCAACGTCATCGCCATCGTGACGATGATCCTCGGCGTCGTGGCCTTGCTGGCCCTGCCCGTCGAGCAGTACCCGCAGATTACGCCGCCGACGGTGCAGGTCTCGACCTCGTACCCCGGCGCCAACGCCCGCGTCCTGGCCGACACCGTCGCGGCGCCGATCGAGCAGCAGGTCAACGGCGTCGAGAACATGATCTACATGTCCTCGACCTCGGCCGCCGACGGCTCGTACAAGCTGACCGTCACCTTCGAGGTCGGCACCGACCTCGACATGGCGCAGGTGCTCGTGCAGAACCGCGTCGCGATCGCCGAGCCGAAGCTCCCCGACGAGGTCAAGCGCCAGGGGATCACGACCAAGAAGCAGTCGACGGCGATCCTCATGGTCATCACCCTGACCTCGGACGACGGCCGCCGCTACGACAGCCTCTTCCTGAGCAACTACGCCACCCGTAGCATCAAGGACGAGCTGGCGCGGATCAAGGGGGTCGGCGACATCAACGTATTCGGCTCGAGCGACTACAGCATGCGCGTCTGGCTCGACCCGGAGAAGCTCAAGGCGCGGCACCTGACCACCGTCGACGTCGCCAACGCGCTGTCCGAGCAGAACGTACAGGTCGCCGCCGGCCAGGTCGGCCAGCCCCCCTCCCCCGCCGACCAGGGCTTCCAGCTCTCGATCAACACCCTGGGGCGCCTCGACCGAGTCGAGCAGTTCGAGGACATCATCCTCCGGGCCGACCCGAACACCAGGCAAGGGGGGCGGATCACCCGCGTCCGCGACGTCGCCCGCGTCGAGCTCGGCGGCCAGGTCTACGACCAGTACTGCCAGGAGTCGGGCAAGACCGCCGCCGGCATGGCCGTCTACCTCCTGCCCGGCGCCAACGCGCTGGACGTGGCCCACAAGATCGAGGCCGCGATGGCGGCCTTGAAGCGGTCGTTCCCGGCGGGGGTCGAGTACCACATCCCGTTCAACACGACGGTCTTCGTCGACGAGTCGATCCGCGAGGTCTACAAGACGCTGTACGAGGCCGGCGCGCTCGTCTTGATCGTCATCCTCGTCTTCCTCCAGGACTGGAGGGCCGTGCTTGTGCCGGCGACGACCGTGCCGGTGACGATCGTCGGCGCCTTCGCGGCGATGGCGGCGCTGGGCTTCACCGTCAACATGCTGACGCTCTTCGGCCTGATCCTGGCCATCGGCATCGTCGTCGACGACGCGATCGTCATCGTCGAGAACGCGTCGCACCACATCGACCACGACCGGCTCGACCCCAAGTCCGCGACGATCAAGGCGATGTCCGAGGTCATCGGCCCGGTCATCGGCATCACGCTGGTCCTGATGGCCGTCTTCGTCCCCACGGCCTTCCTCGGCGGGATCACCGGCCAGCTCTACCGCCAATTCGCGCTGACGATTGCCGCGACCGCGATCATCAGCGCGATCAACGCCGTGACGCTCAAGCCGGCGCAGTGCGCCTCGTACCTCCGCCCCTCGCCCGAGCGCCGAAACGCCCTGGCCCGCGGCTTCAACG
This sequence comes from Isosphaeraceae bacterium, assembly GCA_035551935.1. GTDB lineage: Bacteria > Planctomycetota > Planctomycetia > Isosphaerales > Isosphaeraceae > DASZMJ01. The sequence goes on along the minus strand of DASZMJ010000040.1, from coordinate 11,484 downwards.
CCGTCTACGACCGCGTCGAGGCCGCCTACGCCGCCGTCGTCGGCGCCTTCACGCGGTACATGATCCCGGTGATGCTCGCCTTCGTGGCCCTGGTGGCCGTGACCGCCTGGGGCTTCTCGAGGCTGCCGACCGGATTCCTGCCGACCGAGGACCAGGGGTATGCGATCGTCGGCGTCCAGCTCCCCGACGCGGCCTCGCAAGCGCGGACGAAGCAGGTCGTCGAGGAGGTCAACGCGATCCTCGCCAAGACGCCGGGGGTCGCGAGCTGGGTGACGATCGGCGGCAACTCGGTGCTCGACGCCACCGTCGCCTCGAACGCGGCGACCTTCTACGTGGTCTGGAAGCCCTGGGAAGAGCGTAAGGGCCCGGGCCTCGACCAGGCGTCGATCCTGGCGGACCTCGGCCGCCAGTTCCGGGGGATCGAGGAGGCGATCGTCTTCGTCTTCGTGCCGCCGGCGATCCAGGGGCTCGGCGTCGCCGGCGGCTTCCAGATGCAGGTCGAGGACCGCGAGAATGTCGGCTTCGACCGCCTCCAGGCCCTGACCGACGAGATGATCCGCGACGGCGGCTCCCAGTCGGGGCTCCGGTCGTTGACGACGACCTATCGCGCCAACGTCCCGCAGCTCTACGTCGACATCGACCGCACCAAGGCCAAGACCCTCGGCCTGCCGCTCAACGACGTCTTCAACACCCTCCAGGCCGAGCTCGGCAGCGCCTACGTCAACGACTTCAACCTCTTCGGCCGGACCTACCAGGTCCGCATCCAGGCCGACAGCCGGTTCCGGCTCGAGCCGAGGGACGTCGAGCGGCTCGAGGTCCGCAACCGCAACGGCGACATGATCCCGCTGAGCACCATCGCCGAGGTCCGTCGCGTCCTCGCCCCGCAGACGATCGCCCGGTACAACCTGTATCCCAGCGCCGCCATCAACGGCGAGTCGGCCCCGGGGTTCAGCTCGGGCGAGGCGCTCAACCTTATGGACCAGATGGCGCGGACGAAGCTCCCGAGGTCCTTCGGCACCGACTGGACCGGCATGGCCTACCAGGAGAAGCACGCCGGCTCGCCGACGCTCATTTTCGGCCTGGCGGTGCTGTTCGTCTACCTCGTCCTCGCGGCGCAGTACGAGAGCTGGTTGCTGCCGGCGGCGGTGATCCTCGTCGTCCCGTTGGCCCTGCTCGGCACGGTCGCGGCGGTCGCATGGCGCAGGCTGGATGTGAACATCTACACGCAGATCGGCGTCGTCCTGATCATCGCGCTGGCGAGCAAGAACGCGATCCTGATCGTCGAGTTCGCGCGCGAGCTGCGCGCCGGCGGCCGGGGGATCGTCGAGTCGGCGCGCGAGTCGGCGCGGCTGCGGTTCCGGCCGATCCTGATGACCTCGTTCGCGTTCATCCTCGGCGTCTACCCGCTCGTCGTCGCCGAGGGGGCCGGCGCCGCCAGCCGTCAGGCGCTCGGCACGGCCGTCTTCGGCGGCATGATCGCCTCGACGACCCTGGCCGTCCTGTTCGTGCCGACCTTCTACGTCCTCGTCCAGCGGCTCATCGAATCCCGCGGCCCCGAGCCCGCCACCGGGGCCGCGGCGCCCTCGAAGCCGGCCGAAGTCAACCCGTAGGCAACGATCGATCCTTCAACTCGTGAGCGAGGCAATCGATGACGATGAACCCGATGCGGCATGTTCTCCTACCGACGGCGGCGATCGCGCTGCTGGCGGCGACCGGCGCCGCCGTGGCCGGCGATTATGACCTGGTGAAGCGCGCCCCCGCCGGGGCCAACGCGCTGATCCTGATCGACGTCGAGGGGCTCGCCGGCAGCCCGGTCGCCGTCCGCGAGAAGTGGCGCGAGAAGAAGCTGGCCGCCGCCGCCGGCCTGCCCGAGCTGCCGAGGGACGCCCGCGCGCTCCTGCTGGCCTCGAAGTTCGACTGCCCCAACGGCTTCGAGAGCCAGTGGGACGTCGGCCTGTTGGAATTGAAGTACGGCGTGGTGATGGAGACGTTGGCGAAGGCCGAGGGGGCTACGTCGACGACGTCGAGGGGCTCCCGGCCGCCTGGTCGCCCCGCGGGGCCCACTTCGTCAGCCTCACGCCGCAGGTCCTCGGCCTGATGTTCCCGGCCAACCGCCAGGAGCTCGGCCGCTGGGTCCGCTCGGTCAAGCAGCGCACGGAGCCGCAGGTCACGCCGTACCTGAAGGACGCGATCCTCGGCGGCCGGGGGACCGCCCAGTTCGCCCTAGCCCTCGACCTCCAGGACCTGCTCGCCACGCCCCAGGTCCGCGCCGCGCTGCGCAGGTCGCCGACGATCGCCGCCAAGAAGGTCGACATCGACCGCGTCAGCAAGGTCATCGCCAGCCTCAAGGGCGTCACGTGCTCGGTGAAGGCCGACGACACGCTGTACGGGACCGTCCGCGTCGACTTCGGCGAGCCGACCGACTCCCTGCTCGGGATCGCCAAGCCGCTCCTGCTCGAGGCGCTGGAGAACCAGGGGGTCACGATCCCCGACCTCCGCGACTGGCGCGAGACGGTCTCGGGCCGCTCGATCTCGCTGCAAGGGACGCTGTCGACGAAGGGTTTGCGCACGTTGATGTCGCTCGTCGCGATCCCGCTCTCCACGCTGGCCACCGGCCGTGCCGAGGGGTCGGCCGCCGACTCCCGCGCCGACTCGAAGGCCGCGCCGAAGGACAACGACTCGGCCCGCGCCCGGCGCTCCAAGATGTACTTCGACGAGATCACTTCCCGGCTCGACGACCTCCGCAAGCGCTCGAAGGAGAAGGCAGAGCGGCAGCTCCGCGTCTGGGGCGACAAGTACGCCAAGGAGATCGACCGCCTGCCGATCCTCGACGTCGACGAGGAGCTGGTCGCCTACGGGACCCAGGTCGCGCAGGTCTTGCGCAACCTGCGCAACATCTCCATCAACGCGACCCTGAACGCCGGCTATCGGCAGACCAACAGCTTCTACAGCAGTTGGGACCTCCAGGTCGACACCAAGCTCATCCAGCGGCAGGAGCAATACACCGCGATGGCGTCGCAGACCCAGGTCTGGACCGTCCTGGAGAACGCCACGGCCGACATGCGCAAGAAGATGACGTTGAAGTATCACATCGAGTTTTGAACGATCGTCGTCGCCCCGTCACGGGCCGACGATCACCCGCGACGGAGAATGGCCCGGCCCATCAATGGTGATGGGCCGGTCGAGGAAGGCGCGGATGGTCTCGACGTTGGTGCGGAGGTGCTCGGTCACGGCGGCGACAGTGTACTCGCTGCGGCCCTCGGCCAGGGCCAGGGGGAGCAGGATCTGGTCGGCGGAATGGGGGTCGATGGCCCCTTCGGAATCGAGGTAATCGAGGAGTTCGTCGACGGCCTCGTCGGCGACGGCCTCGGCCGGCTTGCCGCGCGCGCCGAGGCCGACGAACGTGGCGGGCAGGCCGTCGTGCTCGGCCGTCAGCGCGATCGCCGCCCCCTGGCCGACGCCGGGCCACTCCACCAGCCCGATGTCGGCGGTCAAGCCCCGCGCCTCGAGGCGTTCGAGGGCCTGGTTGCGCATCCTCGGTCGGACATCGTGGAGGTTCGTGATCCCCGCGACGCCGACGATGCGGGTCAGAGCCCCGCGCTCGAGGTAGGTCCAGGGCCGTGGCTTCGCGGGCTCGATCCAGGCCTCGAGCCGGCCGCCGCCGCGAGGGTAGTAGCCGGCGGAGGGCATCGCCAGGGTGACGGGCATGCCGATCGCGGCGAGCAAACGCCTCCAGGTCTCGTCGAGGAACGGGAACGACGGGGCTTTCGTGTTGAACGTGCCGCCGGTCAGCGTGAGACGAACGGGCCCCTGGGCGCGGAGGGCCAGGGGCAGATGCAGGGTCTGGAGGACCATCGCCGTGGAGCCGGCGGTGCCGATGTCGATGCTCAGGTCGCGGGCCTCGTAGGGCCCCGGGCGGAAGGTCACGTCGCGCGAGCCGATGGCGGCTCCGGCGACCTCGGCGGCGCCGAGGGTCGCGGCGGCCTCGACGGCCGCGAGGTGCTGCGGCCGGAGCCCCGGCTTGTCGCGGTTCTGGCGGACCTTGACGATCCGGAACGGCCTGCCCGTGACCAGCGACAGCGTCAAGGCCGTGCGGAGGATCTGCCCGCCCCCTTCGCCGCGGGAGCCGTCGAGCGTGACGAGGCGGTCCGGGTTCGAGGTCCGTGGCACGGCGGAGTCTCTTCGGTAGACGCGCCCGGGCCTCGGGTCGATGGGAATATGGGGCGCGAAGTCGTCGAGGTCGTGCCGGGCATGCAGCGACCAGCGGCGCCGCGTCGGGCTTGGCAGGCCGAACCCGTCCATAGGGGGGTGCTCCGTCACACGAGGCCGTCCGCGCCCGCGCCGATGCCCCACGAAGTTACCGGGCCGGGGCGGCGGTTGGCGAGGCCAAACCGCCCCGCGTCGGCGACGACGACGGCGGCGCGAGCGTCTCGGGGTCGATCGGCTGCAACGTCTCCGGGGCGGCGCCTTCCGACACGTCGGGGGCGCGGGTGGCCCAGATCAGCAGGACTTTCTGGAGGAGTCGGTCGCTGTTGGGCTCCGCCTCGGTCATCAGGAAGTCGCCGAGGCTGCCCCGCCGGTCGGGCCGGCTGCCGACGACGGCGACCTGGCCCGGCTCGACGGCCAGGGTGGCCGCCAGGTCGCGGAAGTTCTCCTCCTCCTGGCCGGGGCGCTGGGTGAGCTGCAAGGGCTCGAACGGGCCGGTGGGCAGGTCGGCGCTGACGCGGTGGCGGACCTCGCCGTGGTGGATCTCGGGGACGATCCGCAACGAGACCCCGGCGGTCCCGTCGCGGGAGGCCGCGACGCGGAGCAGGCCGGTGGCGTCGCGGTAGTCGCGCCCGGTGGCGCGGCCGTCGAGGACGAGCAGGAGGTTCTTGACCGCGACCTTCGGGCTGATCGGGATCAGCGCCGGGTCGCCGTCGATCTGCGCGTAGATGGCCGGGTCGATCTTGTGCGGCGGGCCGGCGCGGAGCAGCTCCTGGACCTCGGTCGGCAAGGCGCCCGGGATGACCCCGACCCGCAGGCCGTTGGCCTCGAGCGCGCGGCGAACCTCGGGCGCGACGGCCTGCTCGTCGGCGGCGCCCCAGAGCACCTCGTTGATGACCCGGTCGCCCAATCGCCGGGGAATGATCGCCACCTTCAGCAAGCAGCGCTTCGGCAGGACCAGCCTGGGCCGGCCGCCGGCGCCGTTGTCCTGGTCGCCGCGCCTCGCGCCCGAATGGCAGCCGGCGACGGCCGCCACCCCGGCCATTGCCAGGGCGAGGCCCCTGGCCCTCGCGCTCGCGATCATGGGGCGGAATCCTTTCCGCGCGACGTCCGGCCGTCCCGAACGATACGGCCCGATCTGCCGGCCCGCGGAGTCTAGGGGCCCCCGCCCCCCTTGTCAACCGCAATGCGGCCGGCGCGAGCCTTCCGCTCCGTAGCAGGCACGCTCCGCGTGCCGTCCGCCAGCACAACACGGTTCTTATGTGTTGGCGGACGGCACGCGGAGCGTGCCTGCTACGGGACTGGCCCGGCCGAGGCGCGCGGGTTAGGATGGCCGGGCACCGCGAGATTCCCGCGAGGATCACGACCCGAGAGGGACACCCATGAGCATCGCCCGCCGCATCGCCCTGGCCCTGGCCGTCGTCGCGACGTCGGCCGCCGCGACGGCACGAGCCGCCGACTTCGCCCTGAAGGACGGCGACCGCGTCGTCTTCTACGGCGACAGCATCACCGACCAGCGCCAGTACACCGTCTACACCGAGGCCTACGCCCTGACCCGCTTCCCCGACCGGGTCATCACCTTCATCCACTCCGGCTGGGGCGGCGACCGCGTCAACGGCGGCGGCGGCGGCCCGATCGACGTCCGCCTCGATCGCGACGTCATCGCCTACCGGCCCACCGTCGTCACCGTCATGCTCGGCATGAACGACGCGAGCTATCAGCCGTTCAAGGAAGAGATCTTCAAGACATACCGCGAAGGTTATCAACACCTCGTCGAGCGACTCAAGAGGGAGGTCCCCGGGGTGCGGCTGACCCTGATCCGGCCCTCGCCGTACGACGACGTGACGCGCGAGCCGAGCATCGGCGACGGCTACAACAAGGTGCTCGTCCGCTACGGCGAGTTCGTCGAGGAGCTGGCCAGGAAGGAGGGCGCGACGGTCGCCGACCTGAACGCGCCGGTGGTCGAGGCGTTGAAGAAGGCGCGCGAGCTGGACGAGAAGGAGGCCCGGAACCTCATCTTCGACCGCGTCCACCCCGGCCACGCCGTGCAACTGCTGATGGCCGAGGCGCTCCTGAAGGCGTGGGACGCGCCGGCGACGGTCACGGCGGTCGTCATCGACGCCGAGGGCAAGACGGTCGCCAAGGCCGAGAAGACGCGGATCGACGGCCTGGAGGTCGACTCGAAGAAGCTCACCTGGACGCAGGACGACGAGGCGTTGCCGATGCCGATCGACCTGCGCGACGGGCAGATCGCCCTGGCGGTCAAGTCGTCGGACGTGATGAAGGCCCTGAACCAGGAGACGTTGCAGGTCAAGGGCCTGGGCGAAGGCGACTACGTCTTGAAGGTCGACGGCCAGGAAGTCGGCACGTTCTCGCGCAAGGATCTGGGCGAGGGGATCAACCTCGCCGAGCACGACACGCCGATGGCCCGCCAGGCCAGGGACGTGCTCGGCCTGACCCGCCGGCACAACGACCTCCACTTCGTCCGCTGGCGGATGGTCCAGGTCCCGTTGCAGGACGACGGCCTCCGGAGTTACTCGACGGCCATCGACGCGCTCGACGCCCTCGAGGGCGACCTCGTCTCCAAGCAGCGCGCCGCGGCGAAGCCGAAGCAGCGGCGCTTCGAGCTGGCACCGAAGTCGTGAACGAGGGATCAAACGTAGTTATGTGAATGGATCGTTCTCCGTGGGACCCGCTCTCGCGGACCCCACGGGGGGCGACGCCTCAGGCGACGTTTCCCGTGGAATCCTCGGCGGCGCCGAACTGCTCGCGGGCGAAGAGGGCGGCGCCGAGGATGCCGGCGTCGTCGCCGAGGTCGGCGGGGACGATCGGGATCGTGCCGGCGGGGTCGGCCAGGGCCTGGCCGCGGGCGGCGTCGCGGACGAGGTCGACGTAGGCGTTGCCCAGCGCCTCGGCGACCCCGCCGCCGACGACGACGATCTCGGGCCCGAGCACGTTGATCAGGCCGCCGAGCCCGAGGCCGAGGTAATGTGCCGCGCGGCGGACTTCCTTGACGGCGACGAGGTCGCCGGCCTCGACGGCGGCGGCGAGGTCGCGGCTCTTGAGCCGGTCGTCCTTGTCGGAGACCGCCCCCTTGAGCACGGTGGCCTGCCCCTTGCGGATCGCCTTGCGGACCCGGCGGGCGATGGCGGTGCGGCTGGCCAGGGCCTCCATGCAGCCGAGCCGCCCGCAGCCACACCTCGGGCCGCCGGCCTTGAGGATCGTGTGGCCGATCTCGCCGGCGTTGCCGGTCGCGCCGACGACGATCTGACCGTCGACGACCACGCAGCCACCGATGCCCGTGCCGACGAACGCCGCGAGCATCGACCGCCGTCCCCTGGCCGCGCCGAGGCGGAATTCGCCGTAGCCCCCCACGCGCACGTCGTTCCGCACCAGGACCGGCGTCCCCAGGGCCCTCGACAGGTCGGGCCCCAGCGCGAAGTCGCGGACGTTGAGGTTGGCGCTGAAGAGGATGACGCCCCGGTCGGGGTCGAGCGGCCCCGGCGAGCCGACCCCGGCGCCGACGAGCCGGGCGGGCTCGACCCCCGCCGCCGTCAAGGCGTCGCGCGCCGCGCCGACCAGCGCGGCGAGGATCGCCTGGGCCCCCTCCTTCGCGGGCGTGTTCCGCTTGGCGCGCGCCAGCACGCGGTTGTCGGCGTCCACCACGCCCGCCAGGACCTTCGTCCCCCCCAGGTCGATCCCCAACGCCGGCCGCCCCGCCATCAGCGCTCGCCCTCTTCGAATCCGGCCGACTCCCGGCCAACGACCACCCCTCACCCGGTTATCGACCCCCGCGCCGGGCGATGATAACAACAGGGGCACGATCACGGCGAGCCCCGCGCCTTGCGAGTGGCGTCGCGGGCGTCGTGGAGGACCCGGAGCAGCTCGACCCGCAGGTCCGAGACGAAGCTGATGCGGTCGGGCCGCGCCTCCGTTCCCGGCCCTCCCAGGCCAGCGAGCTCGTCGGGCCAGCGTCGGAGGCGGTCGGCGTCGGTGACGCGGTGGGCCTTCAGGAAGAGGGCCACGCGGTCGACCGAGACCGGAGTGCAGTCCTCCGTCAGGTGGATCAGCCAGGCGACGAACCGATGGCGCTCGTCCTCCTCCAGCGCCCCCAGGGGGAGCGCCGACTCGTCGCGCGAGAGGCTCGACCAGCGCTCGAACGGGGGCAGCAGCGAGGCGCGGAACTCCGACAATGCCTCGAGGCAACGCCACCGCGCCAGCCCTTTCGACGAGAGGTGCGACCAGTCGAGCTTGCGCTGCGGCCGCCACTCGCGGGAGGCGTCGGCCAGGCCGTGGGTCTCGTCCTCGGGCCCGAGGTCCTTGAACTCCCGCATCCAGTCGCGGATCGCCGGCAGGTCGCCGTCGATCGGCGCCATCGGGGCGAGCCGGGCGAAGGCGTCGCGGAGATCGTCGCGGCCGTCGTCGGGCCGCGACCACCACGAGAACGGCCGGCCGTCGGCGTGCAATTCGTCGGCGAGGGCGCCGACCAGCGCGGCCAGCCGCGGGCCGTCGGCGGCGTTGAGCATCAATTCGAGCAGCCTCGGCCGCGTCGCCGGCTCGGCGGCGTGGTCGCGCCACTCGTTGGAGACGCTGATCGCGTCGCGCGGCCCGCTCGCCAGGGCGAGGGCGGCGTCGACGGCCAGGGCGCGCCAGGCCTCGTCGCGGCCGAGGATCGATCGTCGGAGCCGCCAGGGAGGCCACGAGCCCCCCTCGGCGCGGGTGGTCGCGGCGAGGATGTGCGCGGCGAGGCCGTTCGGCTCGAAGCCCTCGAGGCCGTCGCCGAGCAGCTCGAGCCGCAGGAGCATCCGCTTGAGGCACTGGAGCCAGAGCTCGGCGTCGCCGCGATAGACGAGCAACGTCCGCGCCAGCGGCTGCGACAGGCCGTCGAGCCCCGGGGCGCCGGGGGCGAAGGCGCCGGGCCAGGCGTGTCGGCACGAGTCGAGGCAGAGGTCGAGCTGCTCGAACTTCGCCCCGCCGACCTGATCGATGACCTGCCGAAGCACCTTGCCCCGCTCGGCCGGCGGCACGTCGGGCAACGGGACGCGGAGCAACTCCTTCGCGTCGCGCGACGCGAGCGCGCGGGCGTAGGCATGCGCCTGTTCGAGACGACTGGATTGCTCCGCCGAGAGCTCCCCCGCCGCCCGCGACGCCAGGAGCCAGCGCTTCAGGGCCGGGTCCTGCGTCTGCTTCACGAACAGCTTGCCGATCAGGTCCAGGCCCGACCGCGACCGCTTCAGATACGTGTCGGGCCAGGTCGGGTCGACCGGGCGGTCGGGCTCGGGCAAGGGCAGGAGGAGCTCCTCGACGCCCCAGCGGAAGGCCTCGTCGGTGCCCGGCCGCGACCCCGCGACGTGGAGCACGGCCGTCGCCAGCATCGGCCGGAGCTCCTCGGGGGCCCGGTCGCGGAGCCGTCGCCAGTCGTCGCGGCCGGTCGTCGCGTCGAAGAGCCGGCGCAGGTGCGGGCCGAGCCACATCTCGGCGTCGCTCCGCCGCAAGGCCCAGGCCAGGGGCTCGACGCGACCGAGCCGGTCGGCCTCGTCGAACAGCGCGGCGAGCGTCGGGTCGAGCGCCGCGCGGGCCTTGGGACGACCCTCGACCTCGGCCGCAAGGGCGTCGAGTACGGGAATGGTCACGTCTTTGCGCCGCAGGGAGAGGCGGAGCAGCTCGGCGACCGCGTCGGGCCGGCGGCCGTCGAGCACGGCGAGCAGGGCGCCGCGGACTTCCAGGGGCAGGAGCAGGGCGCGGTCGACGGCGGGGCTCGACTTGAGCCATTCGAGCGTCTCTTCGGCCGCTCGGGCCGGCAGGGCGGCGATCAGGGCCGAGAGCAGGCCGGACCGGCTCGACGTCGGCGCCGCGTTGAGCACGGCGGCGATCGTCTCGAGCCGCTCCGTCGTCGCGGCGTCGGCGACCCAGAGCGCGACGGGCAACGCCCAGGCCCGTCCCTCGACGCCGCGCCACGCATCGGCCTGCGTCAAGAGAGCGAGCAGCGCCGCCCTCGCCTCGGGGCAGCGCAGGACCGTCCCCGCCGCGTCCTCCCACCACGACGGCCCCCGAGCTTTCGCGAACTCCTCGGCGAGGCCGACCCTCCCGGCCCACGTCGTCGCCTCGGCCAGGGCGGCCCAGCCGTCGCGGGCCGTCGGCGGCGGCAGGGGCGGGGTCAGGAGCGAAGGCAACGCGAAGAGGCGGTCGAGCCGGTCGTCGTCCCAGGCGTCTTCGGGCGGGCCGGCCGCCTCGATTTGCGCGGCGTACTCGAGGCAAGCCTTCGTCCACGCCTCCTCATCGCTCCGACTGCGGCCGACGAGCCACGACGCCAGGGTCCGCGACCATCGCGACGGCGTGATGGCCGGCTCGAACGTGCCGGCGACGAGGTCGGCGACGATCCCCTGGCCCGCCAGGGCCGGCCGGTTCGGCCGCGCCGCGGGGGTCGTCCCCTGGAGCCGGAAGCCGGGCAATTCCTCGGGACGGTCGTGGTAGGTCGAGAACGTCAACGTCGGCCGCAACGCCTCGGGGACGGCGAACGTCAGGAGCATCACCCTCGTCCCGAGACGATCCGGCTCGTCGATCAGGAAGAGCGTCCTGCCCTCGCGCGCCGCGACGGCCAGGCCCGTCAGGAGCCGTGCCAGCCGCTCGACGTTCTCCCCCTCGGCCAGGGGGGCGACGGCCGCGAACGTCGCCGGGCGCGACAGGGCGGCCGGCCCCAGCTCGATCGCCTCGGGGGGCCGGCCGCGGGTCGGCTCGGGGTCGGCTCGCCTCCAGCAGGGGGAGTCGAACAGCCCGGCCGGCCATCGGGAGATCGCCGCCATCTCCTCGGCCGAGAGCCTCAATCCATGCGCGAAATGGCCGCCGGGACGCCCCCAGAGCCCGCGCTCGGTCTGGTACTCCTGCGACCTCGGCGTCAGCCATGCGACCTCGGCGACCGCCCCATCCCGCCGATACCGCAAGGCCGGCGGCGCCAGGGTTTTCGTCCCCGCCACGAACGCCCTCAGGCCAAGGTGCCGGAAGTCGCCCGAGACTGGATACCCCGCGCTCAGCCGCTTGATCTGGAAGCCGTTGCTCGCCCCCAGCCCATAGCCGATCGGGCATTGCGTGTAGTAGATCTGCTCCATACGTGCGATTCTCGCCCCGCCCCGCGGCCCGGTCAACACGCCCCGCGTCCCCCCCTCTTCGTAGCAGGCCCGCTCCGCGTGCCGTCCGCCGCTCCCTCACGCCCCGCGTCCCCCCCTCTTCGTAGCAGGCCCGCTCCGCGTGCCGTCCGCCGCTCCCATCCACGTTCTTGGG
>DASZMJ010000039.1:0-56489 GCA_035551935.1 Isosphaeraceae bacterium | reverse complement strand
TTATCATATTTACAAGTTTCTTGAGTTGAGGCGACGGCGCATCCCAAGTGGGACACTGATATGATCGAAACTCGACCGCGACGGCCCCCGGCGCGGAAAACGAACCCAACGGCCTCCCCTCTTGCCCGCTTGACAAAGCCCTCGGGCGTCCGGGGAGCGAAGCCGAAAAACGAGGGAAGTCTCTGGAAAGGTAGGGATTGCGTCAACGGAACGGCGCTCGGATGCGAGGGGTCGTGAGCCGGGCCGGAGCGGCCGGCGAGGCACATGGACCCGGGGCCGCGACGCGGACTCAACCCCGGAGGCGTCGCAACTGCTCGGCGGTCCGGGCGGCCCGGGGGTCGCCGAGGCGCTGCTGGAGCGCGAGCAACTCCATCAAGGCGTCGCGGGCGGCGCGCGCGCGCCACTGGATGGCCAGGGAGCGGCCGAGGAGGTCGCCGGCGGCGGCCTCGCCCCAGGCGAAGCGGCAGGAGGGGGACCGGGCCAGGTCCAACGCCGTGGTGGCCGCCTCCTCGGCCGCCTCGGCCGCGCCGCCGGCCAGGTGGGCGTCGGCCAGGGCGCAGAGCAGCTCGACGTGGGCCAGGCCGAGCCCGCAGCGGCGGGCCAGCTCGATCCCCTCCTCGGCCTCGCGCAACGCACCCCGGACGTCCGCGTCGTCTCGGGCCGCCCGGCTCCGCACGAGGTGCCAGAGGGTCAGGTGCTCGACCGTCCCGGCGCGGAGGACCCACGCCGCGGCGTCGCGATGCCGGCGGCAGGCGTCGGCATCGGCGAGGCGCCGCTCGGCCTCGGCCCGGAGCAACTCGGCGCGGGCCCGGTCCCACTCCCAGCCGATCTCGCCGTAGAGGCTGCCGGACCCGGCGGCGAGCCGGGCCTCGTGCCCGCGGCCCAGGAGCAGCAGGAGCTGGGCGCGGGGGATCGCCACGCCGAGCACGTCGGGCGGCAGGTCGTGGGAGTCGCCCATGAGGAACGCGGCGGTCGCGGCGCGGACCCAGTCCCCCTCGGCGGCCACCTCGGGCAGGCGGCCCTGGAGCAGGCGGACGTCGGCGCGGAAGTAGGGGAGGACGTTGTGGTCGCGGGCGGCGTCGAGGTCGCCGAGGGCCCGCTCGAACCAGGCCAGGGCCGCGCCGTCGGGACAGGGCTCGAAGCCGCGGAGGATGCGGAGCCCGCGCGGGGCCTCGCCGAGCCGCCAGCCCAGGTGCCGCACGCCGCCGAGCTCCCGCTCGAAGAGCGACCGCGCCTCGGCCGGCCGGCCCGACCGCAGGGCGTGGTGGATCGCGTCCTCGACCGCGTCGAGCTCCGCCGGGTCCATCGCCGGGCCGCGGCCGGGCCGTCGCACCAGGCTCACCAGGCGGACGCGGATCAGGTCGTGCCAGCCCTCGGCCCCGGCCTCGTCGTCGGGCCGGCCGAAGTGGTCGCGCACCGCGGGGTGGACGTTGATGGCGCCGTCGGCCCCGCGGACGACCAGGTGCCGCCGCTCCAACGCCTCGAGCGCCCGACCGAGGCCGGCCTCTTCGAGCCTCGCCAGCGGTCCGGCCAGGTCCCACTTCCGCCGGGCGAGCCGGGCCTGCTCGCGCAGGCGTCGCAGGGCCTCGTGGGCGGCGGCCAGCCGCATCAGGGCGTCCCGGTGGCGCCGGTAGGCCCGCAGGACGTCGTCGGGGCCGAGGTCGTCGACGCGGCACTCGTCCGGGTCGGCGTAGCCGAGCTTGTCGAAGGCCCCCTTGAGCGCGGCCGGCGGCTCGCGGTGGGGGAACAAGGGATGCCGACGCAGGGCGCGGAACTTCCTGGCGTGGTCGACCAGGCGGATCCGATCGGCGGCGGACAGCGGGCGACGGCCGGTCGGGGCGTCGAGCGGGTCGCCGCCGTAGAGGCGGCCGAGGGCGTCCAGGGCGTCGTCGTCGGGTACCTCCGCCGGCTCCAGCGCCGCGGCCATGAGGGCGAGGGCCTCACGGCGGAACTCGCCGTCGGGGCCGGCGAGCGGCCCGGCGGCGACGGCCTCCTCGATCGCCGCCGCGGCCGAGTCGCCCAGGCCGCGCCGCTCCTCGCCCGGCCACGACGCGACGGCCGGCGACGCGGCGACCTGGCGGCCCAGGTCGTGGGCCGACCGGGCCCGGACCGGCGGGGAACACAGGAACGGCGCGAGGACGATCTCCGGCGGGGCCGGCCGGGTCGACAGGCAGAGCCGCCGCAGCAGGGCCAGCTCGGGCGCGGGCAGGTGCTCCTCGTAGGCCGCCAGCAGCCGTCGCAGGCGGAGCGCCTGCCGGTCGCCGCCGACGTCGGCCAGCGCCGGGGCCTCGGGGGCGCGGCGCGGGTCGCCGTCGAGGAACTCGCCGATCAGGCCGCCGAGGTGGTCGAGCGTCAGGGCGTGTGCCCCGAAGGCCGCGACCAATCCCGCGAGCGCCTCATCGTCGCCCCGGACCCCGCGCCGCCGGAGCAGCTCGGCGGCCGCCGCGGGGTCGAGCCCGTCGAGCGCGACGGGGTGGTAGCCCCGGCCGACCCGGTCCTCCAGGTCGGTCAGCGGGAAGCGGCTGGTGACCAGGGCCGTCGCCCGGCCCAGCCCGTCGGCGACCCGCGCGAGGAGCGTGCGCAGGAGCGGGTCCTCGACCTGACCGAACCGCCCGCCCCGGACGCCGTCCTCGGCCTGGACGCGCTCGAGGCCGTCGAGCACGAGCAGGTCCGGCCCGCCGGCCGACAGGGCGTCGCCGAGCAGGTGCAGCAGCCCCGGCCCTCGCGCCGCGGTGGTCGCGGCGGCCGCCGGGGCGAAGAAGCGGGCGGCCTCGTGGAGGAACCGGCCGGCGTCGGGCTCCTGGTAGAAGCTCCAGACGAACACCCGTCGCGGCGCCCGGCCGCCGGGGCCGAGCAGCTCCTCCAGGAAGCGGGCCGCCAGGGCCGTCTTGCCGGCACCGCCGAGGCCCACCAGGGCCACCACCCCCGTGACGCCCCCGGTCCACAGGTGTCGCAGCGCCACCAGCTCCGCCTCGCGGCCGACGAAGCGCGGCGCCGGCGGCAGGGGATGGACGTCGCCGAGGGCCTGGGACTCTGGGGGCATGGCGACCGACCTCGACCGCCCGCGGCCCGGCCAGGAGACCGCCGCGGGCGTCACGGATCATCGTCGCCGAACCGCGGCCCGGTTTCCAGACCGCGTCGCGGTGCGGCCGGGCAGGAACCGCTCAGCGGCCTTCTCCCGCGCGGCCTGCCCCCCTGCTGCCCGGTCACATCGAGTCGTCGCCACGCGGGCCGATGCGCCGGGCTCGTGAGTCAGACGGCCTCATACCGGATCGCGTGGATCGATCGCCCTTTGTCGGGTCCGCACGGCGGGCCCTACGGGTCGGCCTGCTGGATCGCCCGGATCGCGGCCTCGATGGCGCGGCGGACGTCGGCGTCGGGGTCGTCGAGGCGCGCGCGGAGCGGTTCGAGCGCGGGGGCGGCCCCGGCGCCGACGAACCCGAGGGCCCGCGCCGCCCCCGCGCGGACCCGCTCGTCCGGGTCGTCCAGCGCGGCGATCAAGGCGGCCCGCGGGCCCGCGACGCGGCGCCGGGCCCGCTCGTCGGCCTCGTCATGCGGGGCGTTGTACCGGGGGTCGGCCATCCGAGCGAGCGTCCACGCGGCCTCGGCGCGCCGGTCCTTGTCGCCGTCGCGGAGCAATCCCCGCAAGGCCGGGAAGGCGGGCATGCCGATCCGGATCAGGGCGTCGGCGGCGGCGGAACGCACCTGGCGGTCGCGATCGCCCAGCAGCGCGATCAGGGCGGGGATGACGACCTCGGCCTTCGGGCCGATCCGGCCCAGGGCCTCGGCGGCGTGCCAGCGGACGAGGCGATCGGCGTCCTTCGTCGCGGCGACCAGGCCGGGGACCGCGGCGGCGGCCGTGGGGATGTCGCCGATGCGGCCGATGGCCTCGGCCGCCGCGGTGCGGGTCTCCTCGTCGGGGTCGGCCAGGGCCTTGAGGATCTCGGGCAGCGCCACGGCCGCCGCGGGGCCGAGTTTTCCCAGGGCCTCGATCGCCCGGCGGCGGCCGGCCGGGGTGCGGCCGCGGAGGGCCTCCAGCAACGCCGGGAGGGCCGCCGGGCCGATCTGCCCGAGGGACTCCGCCGCGTTGTTGCCGATCGACCAGCCGGGGTCGTCGAGCGCGCGCACCAGCGCGGGGATGGCCTCGGAGGCGCCGGGGCCGATGCCTCCGAGGGCCTGGGCGGCGGCGCTTCGGAGGTCCTCGTCCGGGTCGTCGAGGGCCGCGACGAGCGCGGCGGTCGCCGCGCGGGCGTCGGGCCCGATCCGCCCCAACGCGGTCGCGGCCTGCTCCGCCAGGCGGTCGGGCTTGCACTCCCCGCAACCGAACGCGCTCATGCAAGGGACGCCGGGCACCATGTCCTTCGACCGGACCAGGCCGATCAGCGCGGGGACGGCCGCCTTCGCCTTCGGTCCGAGCCCGGCGAGGACCCCGGCCGCGTACCAGCATGTCAGGCCGTCGCCGTCCCGGATCGCGTCGATCAGGGCCGGGACCGCCGGCGACGCCGCGTCGCCGAAGCCGCCGAGGGCCTGGACCGCGGCGACGCTCAGCCGCTCCCCGTCCGCCTCCCGCTGGCACCAGTTGCCGCCGCCGGCGCCGAGCACCGGGGTGAGGCGGACGAAGCCGCCGGGGCGCATGCGGGTGGTGCGGTCGCTCGCCATGGCGATCAGCGCGGGCACGGACCGCTCGCCCGTCCCGAGCGCGTAGAGGCCCCAGGCGACGGCCCAGCGGACCTGAGTGTCGGGGTCCTCGAGGAGCGGCACCAGCGCGTCGGCGGCCCGCGACCGGAGCCGCAGCCCGCGCCCGCGGGCCTCGACCTCGGCCGGGTCGGGCTTCTCGTCGCCGCGCTCGTCGTCCGGCCGGGGCAGCTTCATGGAGAGCGTCGCGATCGCCAGCGCGGCCGCGGCCCGGACCTCCCCATCCGCGTCCTTCAGGCCCTCGATCATCACGCCGACCGCTTCCGGCTCCAGCGTCTTGACGGCCCCGCTGATGTCCGACGCGTCCCCGTCCCCCGCGCGGACGTCGTCGAGGATCAGCCGCGCCGCGGCCTCGCCCCCCTGCTCGACCGCGACGAGGAGCTTGCGGGCCTGGGCGCGGACCTCGTCCTCCTCGTCGCGGGCCAGGACTCTCAGCGCCGGGGCCGCTTCGCGGACTGCCGGGTCGATGCGATCCTCCCCGTCGAAGCCCGTGACGACGCCAACCCCGTGATCCCCCGAGAGGACGCCCAGCGCCCCGACGCGGGCCGCGCGGGGAGACTTCGGGTCGTTCAGGGAACGGACGAGGCGCTCGGTCACGCCCGGCCCGAGGTCCTGGAGGGCACGGACGGCAATCCCGCGGACGTCCGGGTCCGGGTCGTCGAGCATCGCGAAGAGGCGATCGAGCATCCTGGCCCCGGCGTCCGGCCCGATGTCGCGGAGCGCCTTGGCGGCCTTCGACGCGACCGAGAAGTCGTTGAACCGGAGGTCCCCGCCGTCGCCCAGCACCTCGAGGAGCGCGGGGACGGCCGCGGCGGCGTCCGGCCCGAACTGCCCCAGCGCCATCGCGGCGGCGACCCGGGCCGGCGCCTCGGGGTCCTTGAGCCGGGCGATCAGCGCGGGGACCGACTCGGCCGCCTCGTGCCTCAGGACCGGCAGGGCATAGGCCGCCGCGGCCCGGACGCGCGGGTCGGCGTCCGCCAGCGCCGTCCGCAGGGCCGCCCCCGCGCCCTTCGACCGGGCGAGGGCCGTGCCGCTGGCATAGCCAAAGTCGAGCGAGTCGCGGACGATGCCGAGCCCCCCGCGCCCGTTGGTGTGGGCCAGGTCGACGGCCGCCGCGGCGCGGACGTCGGCGTCGGGGTCCGCCAGCGCCGCGAGCAGGCCGGCGACGACGTCGTCCCGGCCCAGGTCCTCGTCGCGGAACACCTCCGCCGCCGCGAGCCGGACCCGGCGGTCGGGGTCCTTCAGGAGCCCGACGACGGTCCCGACCGCCGAGACGGGGACGGGGTCGATCCGCGGGAACGACCGGAGCGCGGCGTGGCGGACGTCGGCCGACGGGTCGCCGAGCAGGGCGACGAGGTCGTTGATGGCGACGTCGGCTTCGCCGCCGATGTCCCCCAGCGCCCGGGCCGCGGCGGCGCGGACGGCCGCGACGGGGTCCCTCGTCGCGGCGGCCAGCGGCGCGACGGCGCCCCGCGCCACGGTCGTGGAGCTGAACTGCCCCATCTGCCGCGACCAGCCGATCCGGCCGAGCGCCTCGGCGGCTCGGGCGCGGAAGGCGGCCTCGGGGTCCTTGAGCGCGGCGATCAAGGGCGGGATCGCGGGCCGGGCCGACGGGCCGATCCCGCCGAGGGCCCCCGCGACCTCGACCCGAAGGGCCGGGTCGCGCAGGAGCTCGACCAGCCGAGGGACGGCCGCCTTGCCCTCGTGGCCGAGCGACCCGAGCGCCCGCAGCGCGCGGACGCGGGCCGCCTCGTCCGCGGCGTCGAGCTGCCCGAGCAACGCCGGGACGCCCGGGGCGCCGATCGCGGCGAGGGCCCCGTAGTAGCCCCCCGGTCTCGGCTCGTCGTCGCGCCCCCAGGCGCCGGAGCCGGCCGGCTGCGGCCGGCGGGGGTCGTCGGGGGGCTCGGGATCGGCCAGGGCGGCGAGCAGGGCGGGCACGGCTCCCTCCGCCTTCGGTCCCAGCCGCGCGATCGCGAAGGCCGCCCCGCCGCGGACCCGCGGGTCGCGGTCGCGCAGGGCGGCGACGAGCGCATCGAGGGCCCCGGGGCCGATCGCGGCCAGGGCCTCGGCGACGCGTTCGCGGTCGGCACGGTCCGGGGTGCGCAGCGCCTCCTCTAGCGCGGGCGCCGCCGACCGCGCCGCGGTGCCGATCCGCCCGAGGGCCGTGACGGCCATGCGGCGGACCTTCGGGTCGTCGTCCTTCAGCAGGTCGACCAGGGCGGGCACCGCCGGCGCGCCGAGGCTGCCGAGGGCGTACGCCGCCACCGGGCAGCGCCGGGGCCCGGGGCGCAGGCTGGCGACGAGCGCCGGGAGGGCCCGCTTCGGGTCGGGCCTCGTCGTCGTGAGGGCCAGCGCCGCCGCGCCGCGGACCGAGCCGACCGGGTCGTCGAGCGCGGCGAGCAGCGCGGGCACGGCCCTGTTGGCCGCCAGGCCGATCCCGCGCAGGACCTCGGCGGCCTCGCCCCGGACCTTCGGGTCGGGGTCGGCCAGGCCGGCGATCATCGCGTCGACCGCCGGCGCGGCCCGCGGCCCCAGCCGCCCCAGCCGCCGGAGCGCAACTTGACGCGACCCGGCGTCCCCCTTGCTCCACAGCTCCAGCGCCGCGGCCACTCGGCGATCGGGGACATCCGCGCCCTGCCCCGCCCCGGCGAGCGCCGGCCGGCCGGCGACGAGCATGAGGCTCACAACGATCCGAAGCCGTTGCCCGAGCTTCCTCGACATCGGACGATCCTCCGGGACGGATGACGCCGAGGGTGCCCGGACGTCCCGAGCCGCCCCCAGGATGGACGTCCCCGCGGCGTCCCCGATTCGCCCGAGGCCGTTTTTCGGGCATCGAGCCGGCGAGCGCGAGGCCGGGCCTATCGACGCCCGTACGGCCCCTCGGGGCCCGCGAAGACGCGGCGGGCGGCGACCGCGCCCGCGAGCCCGATCGCCGGCGCGTTGAGCGAGCGGTCGGTGACCGAGTCGGGCCCGACGTCCCCGGTCGGGCCGGATCAAGACCCGACCGGTGAACCCCGGGGCCGATCCCCGAGTCTCTCCGGACCCGGCGATTCTCGTGACGTGCCCCGAGGCCTGCGTCGCACGCGATCGCTCAGCGCCGGAAGGGGTCGCGCGGGAACGACACATCCAGGACGAGGGCCCGGA
The DNA here is from genome assembly GCA_035551935.1 of Isosphaeraceae bacterium. Lineage (GTDB taxonomy): Bacteria > Planctomycetota > Planctomycetia > Isosphaerales > Isosphaeraceae > DASZMJ01. The sequence continues at coordinate 48,650 of DASZMJ010000039.1, read as the reverse complement.
AGTCGCCTCGCGCGCGGAGCGGGTTGAGAGCGGGGTCGCGCCGGAGAGAACGGACGTCGCGAAAGCCGAGCGCGACGGCGTCGGCCAGGGTCGCCACGGCCTCGTCGGCGTAGCGGCGACGTTCGGCCTCGGCGGGCGGATCGCGGCCGTCGCCGACCAGGGGGATGCAGAAGGCGATCCCGCAGGCGGCGCGATAGCGCGCGGCCGGGTCGCCGGGGCGGAGGGTCGCGAACTCCCGGATCGCGGCCGCGGCCTCGGCGGGCCGGCGCTGGGCGTGGAGCGACCCGAAGAGGCGGATCAGCATGTTCCCACGACGGTCGCGGTAGGACGGGTCCGTCGGCGCCAGCTCGAAGGCCCGGGCGTAGGCCTCGCCGGCCTGGCGGTAGGCCGCGGCGGCCCGGTCGTGGCGCCTGAGCGCGGCCTCGGCCAGGCCCAGGTTGTACAGGTTTTCGCCCGCCTCGTCCCACGCCTTGGGGTCGCGCGGCGACTCGCGGGCGTGCCGCGCCTTCAGGTCGCGGGCCCGTTCGAGCAACGGCACGGCCTCGGCATTGCGGCCGAGGTTCAGGTCGAGCAGGCCGAGCAGGCCGCATGTGCGGCCGAGGTCGAGGCCGAAGGCGGGGATGGCGGGATTGGCGGCGGCGAGCCGCTCCTGGAGGTCGAGGGCCTCGCGGAGATGGCGCTCGGTGCGCGGGTCGCGTGCCGGGAGGTACCAGGCCAGGTTGAAGTCGACCCCGGCGAGGTGCGCGCGGTGCTCCTGGACCCCCGGCTGTTCCTCGGCGAGCTGCGCGAGGAGCTCCCTCGCTCGCTCGAGCGCGGCGGCCGCCTCGCCGCGGCGACCCGACCGCTCGTGGAGCGGGGCCGCGGTGACGAGGCAGCGCGCCAGCTCCGCGCGGGCGCGGGCGTCGCGCGGTCGGGAGGCGATGACCCCCTCGAGGTGGTCGCGGGCCCGCCGCAGCAGGGCGAGCGCCTCCGCAGGCCGCCCGTCGAGGCTGGAACGGCGGGCGACGTCGACGTCGAGCACGGCGAGGTCATGCCGGACGTCGGCGGCCCCGGGCCGCTCCCGGGCCAGGTCCTCGAGCATCGCGCGGGCCTCGGCGTAGGAGGCCGTCGCCTCGCCGGGCCGGCCGGAGTCCTGCTGGATGTGGGCGAGCTCGACGAGGGCCCCGGCGGCGTGGTGGCGGAGCTTCGGGTCGCCCGGCCGCTCGCGGAGCAACTGGCGATACCGGGCCAGCGCGTCCCGGTAGGCCACCAGCGCCTCGGGCCGTTGGCCGAGCGCCGCGTCGATGAAGCCCACGCGCCGCTGCGCCATCGCCAGCTCGGCGCGCAGGGCGAAGCTCTCGGCGCGCTGGCCGAGCAGCCGCTCGTAGCGGCGCAGGGCCGCCGCGAGGAGGCCCCTGCGCAGCGGCTGCATGCCCGGCACGTTGAGCAGGGTGTCCTCGCTGACGCGGGTGAAGAGGTCGTCGACGACCCGGCCGATCTCGTCGGCGTTCTCCTCGGCCCGCGCGCCCTGGAGCCGGGCCTGCTCGAGGTTCGACTCGGCGCGGCCCCATTCGCGATCGGCCCGGCGCCACTGCCAGGTGACGCCGGCGAGGCCGCCGAGGATCGCGAGGGCGAGCGCGGCGATCAGGCCCGTCGCGAGGGGGTGGCGGCGGCAGCGGCGGGCGAACCGCTCGACGGGCCCGATGGGCCGGGCCAGGATCGGCTCGGCGGCGAGGAACCGGCGGAGGTCCTCGGCGAGGTCGTCGGCCGTCGCGTACCGGCCGGCGGGCTCCTTCTCCAGGCACTTCAGGCAGATCGTCTCCAGGTCGCGCGGGATGCGGTCGTTCCGGCGTCGCGGCGGGTATGGCTCGTCCTCGAGGATCTGGCGATACAGCGCCGGCCGCGTGTCGCCGCGGAAGGGGCGCTCGCCGGCGAGCATCTCGTAGAGCATGACGCCGAGGCTGAAGAGGTCGGCGCGGCCGTCGACGCGGTGCGACTCGCCGCGGACCTGCTCGGGGGGCATGTAGGCCGGGGTCCCGAGCGCGGCCCCGTCGGGCGTGACGGTGACCTCGCCCTCCTGGCGCCGCGCCAGGCCGAAGTCGGCCAGGCAGGGCCGCCCCTCGGCGTCGATGAGGACGTTCGCCGGCTTCAGGTCGCGATGGATGACCCCCATCCGGTGCGCGTGGCCGAGGGCGCCGGCGATCTGGCCCGCCAGCGCGGCCGCCTGGCGAAACGGGATCCGGCCGGTGGCGAGGCGGCGGGCCAGGGTCGTCCCGGCCACGAACTCGTAGGCGAGGAAGCACGACCCGTCGGCCCTGCCGAAGTCGAGCAATCGGACGATGTTCGGGTGGTGGAGTTGCGCGGCGCTGCGGGCCTCGCGGAGGAATGGGGCGACGTCCTCGGCCGACTCGAGGCGGTCTGCGCGGGGGACCTTCAGGGCGACGACGCGGTCGAGCTCCGCGTCGCGGGCCCGGTAGACGACCCCGGCCGTGCCGCGGCCGACTTCCTCGAGCAGCTCGTACTTGCCGAGGGCCCGTGCCGCGGCCGCCGGCCGCGCGGGGGCCGCCGACGCGGGGCGGTCGGCCGTCGCAAGCCGGCCCCGAAGGGCGAGCAGCGCCTCGTGGTGGGCCGGGAAACGGGCCAGGTAGTCGTCGAGGTCGAGCCCCGGGTCGCGGCGCCGCCGCAGCTCCAGCTCGGCCTCGATCAGCTCCCGCTCCGTCTCGCGGTCGCCGGCGAGCTCCGGGAAGCGCCGGAGGTAGTCCTCGGCCCGCGCCGGCTCGCCGTCCTTGACGCGATACTCGAGCTCGGTGTGCACCAGCTCGATCAGGACCGACCGCCGCTCCGCCGGATCGGCCCTGGGCAGGTACCCCTCGATCGCCGGCCGCAGGCCGACGCGCCAGGCGCGGTCGAACTCGCGGATGATCGGCTCGCGGAGGGCCCAGGCGACGGTGCCGGAGAGGTCGACCGACTCGGGGACGGCCGCCATCGACGCTCCTCCTCGGGCGGCGGGACCCGCCACCCCGTCAGATCAACTCGGCCTGCATGCGGAGGAGCCGGCCCCGCACGCGCTCGCGGATGAACCGCCGGACCGTCCGCTCCGCCCGCCCGACCCGCTCGGCGATCTCGGGGACGGTGTAGCCCTGCAATGCCATCGACACGACCTCGCGGTCCTCGGAGTCGAGGCCGCTCATCACGCGCTCGACCGCCTCGGCCAGGGTGGCCCCCTCCTCCGGCGTCGGCTCGCGGTCGATCAGGGCGGCGATCTCGTCGGCCGAGGCCGCCGACACCTCGGCCGCGACGTCGCGCCGCGCCGTCCGGAAGAAGGCGGCGCGGCTGCGGCATTTGCAGATCGTGATCCAGGTCAGGAGCCCCCAGAGCTCGTCCCACGTCCTGGGCGCGAGCCTGCCGTCGCGGAAGCGGACGAAGAAGCTCCGGTAGACCGACTGGACGACGTCCTCCGGGTCCTCCTTGCGGCGGATCCGCTCCTCCAACCTCGACCGTGCCAGCGCAACCAGCCGGGTCTGGAACCGACGGAAGACCTCGGCCGACGCCCCCTCGTCGCCCGATCGGAGCCGCCCGGCCAGCTCGGAGAAGGAGTCGTGCAGACTCATGCGGCACCCCGTCGCGCCTGCCTCGACCGTCCCGCGGGACATTGTCGCCCGCCGGGCCGCCACGTCGCAAGGAGGAAATCGTGATGTCTTTGGGACGCCGATCCTCCTCGCGGCGGAATCCTGGCCGATCGGCCGGGGCAACCCCGATCCACTGGCGCGAGCCGCAATCCAGGGGGCAATGGGCCCGGCGGGGCCGACCACCGGGACGACTCGCCCGAGCGGCATCGTCGACCCTCAAGCCGGGAGCCCCGCACCATGGCCCGCCAACAGGATCCATCTCGACGGACCCGAGCCCTCCGCCGAAATCGTCGCGTCGCGGACCGCCATCGGTATCGGCCGGCGGTCGAGGTCCTCGAGCGCCACCTGCTCCTCTCCTTCGTCGTGACCAAGACGAGCGACGACCTCGACGACCACGGCAATCCCGTCAAGGGGACCCTGCGCTGGGCGATCACCCAGGCCAACCAGGGGGGCGGCGAGGTCGACTTCAACCTCCCGGGCGGGGGCGTGCAGACGATCGTGCCGACCACGGGGCTGCCGATCATCGACTCGGGCGTGACCGTCAACGGCTACTCGCAGCCGGGGTCGCAGCCCAACACGCTGCTCGTCGGCGACAACGCGGTGCTGGCCGTGGCGATCGACGCCGCGGCCCTCGGCCCCAACAACTCGGCGCTGGTCGTCGGCGGGGGCGGGGTGACGATCACGGGACTGATCCTCGAGGACGCGCCCACGGGGGGCTCGGGGGTCGCCCTCCTGGGCGGCGCCTTCGACACGATCGCCGGCAACTTCATCGGCGTGGACTCCTCGGGCACCAGTCCGCGGACGAACACGTACGCGGGCATCACGCTCCAGGACGCCTTCGGCAACACCATCGGCGGCACGACGCCCGGCGCGCGGAACCTCATATCCGGCAACGGCGGCGGCGTCTACCTCATCGGCTCGGGCACGGCGTCCAACGTGATCGAGGGCAATTACGTCGGCGTCAATGCCTCGGGCCTCGTGGCCCTGCCCAACGGCGGCAGCGGTGTCCTCGCCTTCGACGGCGCCTCGAGGAACACGATCGGCGGGACGATGTCCGGGGCGGGCAACGTCCTCTCGGCCAACGGCGGCGAGGGCGTCTTCCTGGTCGGCGGCGACGTCCTCAACAACGTCGTCCAGGGCAACCTCATCGGCGTCGGCGCCGACGGCGCCAAGCCGCTGGGCAACCTGCACAGCGGCATCTTCGTCTCCGACGCCTCCGGCACCACCGTCGGCGGCACCGCCGCCGCCGCCGGCAACGTCATCGGGGCCAACGCCGTCGACGGCGTCGACTTCGCCGGCACGGGCATCACGTCGGGGACCGTGCAGGGCAATTACCTCGGGACGAATAAGGACGGCGCGACCGACCTGGGCAACGGCTTCAACGGGGTCTTCCTCGGCGACTACGGCGACGTGGGGAGCCCCGCGACGGGCGTCACCGTCGGCGGCACGACTTCGGGCGCCGGCAACGTCATCTCCGGCAACCGCGCCGACGGGGTCAGCATCCACGGCGCCGGCACGTCGGGAATGAGCGTCCAGGGCAACAAGATCGGCACCGACAAGGACGGCAACGCCGCCCTGGCGAACTCGAACTCCGGCGTGCTCATCACCGACGCGGCCGACAACACGATCGGCGGCGCCGAAGCCGTCGCCGGCAACGTCATCTCGGGCAACAGCCAGTACGGCGTCGGCATCGCCGGCTCCAGGGCGAGGGGCAACGTCGTCCAGGGGAACAAGATCGGCACGGACCGGGGCGGGGCGGCGCCCCTGGGCAACGGCTTCAGCGGCGTCTACGTCGGCGATGGCACCGACTTCTATCCCTCGGCGCCCGGTTCGGCCTCGGGCAACACGATCGGCGGCACCGAAGCCGGCGCCGGCAACGTCATCTCCGCCAACAAGAATCATGGCGTGTCCATCAATGGCGTCGGCGCCTCGGGCAATGTGGTGCAGGGTAATGAGATCGGCACCGACCCGGGCGGCGCCGCAAGGCTCGGCAACACCTTCAGCGGCGTCTTCATCGCTCTCGGCGCCGACAACACGATCGGCGGAGCCGCAGCCGGCGCCGGCAACGTCATCTCGGCCAACCACCAGTCGGGCGTCGCCATCGCCGGCAACGGGGCCACCGGCAACGTCGTCCAGGGGAACAAGATCGGCACGGACCGGGGCGGGTCCGCGGCTTTGGGCAACGGCTTCAGCGGCGTCTACGTCGGCGACGGCTCGGGGTTCTCGCCGGCGGTGCCCGGCTTCGCCACGGACAACACGATCGGGGGCACCGGAATCGGCGCGAGCAACGTGATCTCGGCCAACGGCAACGGGGTCTGGATCAACGGCTCGGGCGCCTCGGGGAATGCCGTGCAGGGCAACGCGATCGGCACCGACGTCAACGGGACCGCAGCCCTCGGCAACGCCTTCCAGGGCGTGCTGCTGACGGCGCCGGGCAACACGATCGGCGGGACCGATGTCGGGGCCAGCAACGTCATCTCGGCGAACAAGAGCAGCGGCGTCATCCTCGACAGCGTCGACGCGACCGGCAACATCCTCCAGGGGAACCGGATCGGCACCGACGTGACCGGCACCTCCGCCCTGGCCAATCAGGGCGACGGCGTCCTGATCCGCAACGGCGCCCAGAAGAACGTCGTCGGCAACGACGACAACGCCCCGGCCGACCCGGCGCGCAACCTGATCTCGGGCAACACGGGCAACGGCGTCCACATCACCGACGCCGAGACCGTGCTCAACCGCGTCGCGGGCAACTTCATCGGGACCCGCCTCGGCGGCGTCGGCACTCTCGCCAACGGCGGCGACGGCGCCCTGATCGAGGCCGGGGCCCAGTTGAACACGATCGGCAACGACGACGTCGGCGACGCCGTCGCGACCCGCAACGTCATCTCGGGCAACGCCGGCAACGGCGTCCACATCACCGGCTCGGACACGGATTTCAACCACGTCGCCGGCAACGACATCGGCCTCGAGGTCGGCGGCTCGGTCGTCGACGCGAACGCAAAGGCCGGCGTCCTCGTCGAGGCGGGGGCCTCGGCCAACGTCATCGGCAACGACGACCAGGGCGACGCCGTCGCCTCTCGCAACGTCATCGCCGGCAACGCCGACGTCCAGGTCCACATCACGGGCGACGCCACGGTCAACAACCGCGTCGCCGGCAACTACGTCGGCCTCACCGCCGACGGCCTCGCACCGGCAGGGAACGGCGCGACCGACGGTGTCCTGATCGACGACACGGCCCAGACCAATATCGTCGGCAACGACGACCACGGCGCGGCCGACCTCACCCGCAACGTCATCTCGGCCAACGGCAAGGTCGGCGTCCACATCACGGGGACGGGGACGGACAGGAACGTCGTCGCCGGCAACTTCATCGGCACGACGACCGACGGCCTCGGCCCGGTCCCCAACGCCGCCGACGGCGTCCTGATCGAAGGGGGGGCGAGCGGGAACATCGTCGGCAACGACGACGTCGGCCAGCCCGACGCCACCCGCAACGTCATCTCGGGCAATACCGGACCGGGCGTGACGATCACCGACTCGGGGACCGACGACGACGTCGTCGCCGGCAACTATATCGGCCTGAAGGCCGACGGCGTCAACGCCCTGGCCAACACGGGCAGCGGCGTCGTGGTCAAGAACATGGCCCACCACAACATCATCGGCAACGACGGCCGGTCCGACCCGGTCGCCAGGCGCAACGTCATCTCGGGCAACACGCTGACCGGCGTCCACCTCCAGGACGCGGGGACGGACGACAACGTCGTCGCCGGCAACGACATCGGCACCGACGCGACCGGCGCGGTGGCCGTGCCGAACGGGACCTACGGCGTCGCCATCTCGAAGGGCGCCTTCAACAACATCATCGGCGACGACGGCGTCGGCAAGCCCGACGCGATGCGCAACGTCATCTCCGGCAACACGCAGGACGGCGTGATCGTGACCGGCGCGGGGTCGAACGGGAATCGGATCGCGGGCAACTTCATCGGCACCGACGCCGCGGGCATGAAGGCTGTGCCCAACCAGCAAGGGGGCGTCCTACTCAACGATCAGGTGACGGGTACCGTCGTCGGCACCGACGGCAACGCGGCGAACAACGCCGACGAGCGCAACGTGATCTCGGGCAACACCGGCGCGGGGGTCGACGTCGACGGGGTCAAGAGCAACCTCGTGGCGGGCAACTTCATCGGCACGACGGCCGACGGCAAGTCGAAGCTCGCCAACACCGGCGACGGCGCCCTGATCGAGGGCGGGGCCCAGTCGGACGTCGTCGGCGACGACGGCAACGGGGCCGGCAACGACAAGCGCAACGTCATCTCCGGCAACGGCGGCGACGGCGTACGGATCACGGGGGACGGGACGACGATGATCGTCGTGGCCGGCGACTTCGTCGGCGTCGCGGCCGACGGCCTCGCCCCCGTGGCCAACGTGGGCGACGGCGTGGTCCTCGACAACGTCGCCCAGAACACCGTCGGCGGCGCCGCGGGCAAGGGCAACGTGATCTCGGCGAACGTGGGCAACGGCGTCGTCGTCACCGGCGTCAAGGCGACCAAGGACCTGATCGCGGGCAACTCCATCGGCACCGACCGCAACGGCGTCGTCGCCCGCGGCAACGGCAAGTCGGGCGTCTTGATCGACGCGGGCGCGACGAACAACTCGATCGGGATGCCGGTCGCCGGCGCCGGCAACATCATCTCCGGCAACGCGGGCGACGGCATCACCATCAAGGCGGTCTCCGACCTGACCGAGGTCGTCAACAACCGGATCGGCACCAAGCTCGCCGGCAATGCCGCCCTCCCCAACGGCGGCAACGGGGTCGCGATCGTCGACTCGGGGGCCTGCTTCGTCGGCGGCCCGGGGGCGAACCAGACGAACGTCATCTCGGGCAACGGCGGCGACGGCGTCCTGATCCAGGGGGCCAAGGCGAACGCCAACACCGTGGTGGCCAACCTCATCGGCACCGACGTCACCGGCAACTTCCGCGTCGGCAACTCCCGTCACGGCGTCGAGATCGACGGCGCCTCGCTGACGACCGTCGGCGCCGTCGTGGCGGCCCAGGGCAACGTCCTCTCGGGCAACGGCGGCGACGGCGTCCACATCGCCGGCGCCAACGGCGCGAACAACGTCGTCGTCGGCAATCGCATCGGGGTGAACGCGGCGGGCAACGGCGTCCTGGCGAACCTCCAGAACGGCGTGGCCGTCGACGGCGGCCAGAACAACGCGATCGGCCAGGCCAACGCGGCGCCGAACGTCATCTCGGGCAACAACGCCAACGGAGTCCTCCTCACCAACGGCGCGACCGGCAACACGGTCGTCAACAACCTCATCGGCACCGACCAGACCGGCGTCGTCGCGATCCCCAACATCGGCCGGGGCGTGCTCATCCAGGACTCCCCGTCGAATACGATCGGCTCGGCGGCCCTCGCGCCGGCCAACGTCATCTCGGGCAACCACGCCGACGGGATCGCCATCGTCGGCGTCGCCTCGACGAAGAACTCCGTGGACGACAACCTCATCGGCCTCGACGTCAACGGGGTCAAGGCGGTCCCCAACCTCGGCGACGGCGTCCTCATCCAGGGGGCGGTCGGCAACTTCATCGGCAACGCGGCCGACCTCATGCCCAACGTCATCTCGGGGGACGGCCAGGCCGGAGTTGCCCTCACCGCCGGCGCGACCACGAACGTCGTGGCGAACTGCCGCATCGGCACGGACCAGGCGGGCGCGGTCGCGATCGGCAACGCCGCCGACGGCGTCCTCATCCAGGACTCGAGCAGCAACACCATCGGCGGCGCGGCCGCGGGCGCCGGCGACCTGATCTCCGGCAACGGCGGCAACGGCATCTCGATCGCCGGCGCCGCGTCCACGATGAACCAGGCCATCCACGACCGGATCGGCACCGACGTCAACGGGACCGCGGCCCTCGGCAACGCCGGCGACGGCGTCTCGATCCAGGACGGCTCGGGCAACACCGTCGGCAACCTTGGGTTCGGCAACGTCATCGCCGCCAACGCCCTCAACGGCGTCTTCCTCGGCGGCGCCTCGGCCACCGGCAACACGGTCATCGGCGAGGAGATCGGCATCGACATCGCGGGCGCGAACGCCCTGGGCAACGGCGCCAATGGCGTCCTGATCCAGGGCGCGCCCGGGAACCTCCTGGACATCGACACCATCTCGGGGAACGCGAAGGATGGCGTCCTGATCAGCGGCCCGGGCGCCTCGGGCAATACGGTTCAGGGTTCGATCCTCGGCGCCGACGATACCGGCATCGTCGCGGTGCCCAACGGGCTCCACGGCGTCGAGATCCAGGGGGCGCCGAAGAACACCATCACCTCGGACGTCATCTCGGGCAACGCCGCCGACGGCGTCTTCCTCGGCGGCGCCGGCGCCCGGGGCAACGTGGTCTCGCAGAGCTTCATCGGCGTCGACAACACCGGCGGGACGGCCCTGCCCAACGGCGGCGACGGCGTCCACCTCGAGGCGCCGGCCAACACGGTCGGCCCGGGCAACGTCATCTCCGGCAACGCCGGGGCCGGCGTCTCGCTCGCCGTGACCTCCACCCTCACCGCCGGCAACCTCATCAAGGGCAACACGATCGGCCTCGACTCCACGGGGACGGCGCCGGTCGGCAACGGGACGTCCGGCATCGACGACGACGCGCCCGGCAACACGATCACCGCGAACGTCGTCTCGGGCAACGGTAAGGACGGGATCAAGCTGGTCGGCACCCACGCGCACGGCAACATCGTGCGGGGCAACACCGTCGGCCTCGCCAAGTCCGGCACGACCGCGATCGGCAACGGCCTGGAGGGGGTCGAGGTCGGCGGGCCGGACAACACGATCGGCGGCGCCGCGGCCGGACAGGGCAACGTGATCTCGGGCAACGGCCGCCGCGGCGTCGCCCTGACCGGCCTCAACACCACGGGCAACGTCGTCCAGGGCAACCTCATCGGCACGGACAAGGCCGGCGCCCTCGCCGTCGGCAACGGCAACGCGGGGGTCCTCGTGTACGACTTCGCCTCGAAGAACACGATCGGCGGCGCCGCGGCCGGTGCGGGCAACGTCGTCTCGGGCAACGCCCAGGACGGGATCTTCCTCGCCGAGAGCACGATATTCGCCGACGTCGTCCAGGGCAACATCGTCGGCCTCGACAAGTCCGGCGCGAAGGCGCTGGGCAACGGCGGCTTCGGGGTGGTCGTCCGCGAGTCCTCGAGCAACACGATCGGCGGCCCGGCCCAGGGCGCCGGCAACGTCATCGGGGCCAACGCCCTGGCCGGGATCGCCATCATCGGCAAGGGGGCCTCGGGCAACGTCGTCCAGGGGAACGTCGTCGGCGCCAATCGAGCCGGCACCTCGGCGTTCGGCAACCGCGGCGACGGCGTCTCGATCCAGGGGGCCTCCGGGAACCTGATCGGCGGCGCCGCGGCCGGCCAGGGCAACGTCATCGCCTTCAACGCCGGCAACGGCGTCACCGTGGGCACCTCGGCGACCGACGCCGCGATCGGGGACAGCATCCTCGGCAACTCGATCCGCAACAACACCAAGCTCGGCATCGACCTGGCGGGCGACGGCGTCACGACGAACGACTCGGCCGGCCACGCCGGGCCGAACCACTTCCAGGACTTCCCCGTCCTCGCGGCGGCCGAGACCGGGCCTGGGGGGACGACGATCCTCGGCGCCCTCCGGGGTTCGGCGGGCACGTCCTATCGGGTCGAGTTCTTCACCAACACGGCCCCCGACAAGAGCGGACACGGCCAGGGGCAGACCTACCTGGGCTTCGCCACGGTGACGGCGGGCGCGACCGGCTCGGCGTCGATCTCCTACCACATCGGCACGGCCGTGCCCGTCGGCACCGTCGTCGGCGCCACGGCGACGAACGCGGGCGGCGACACCTCCGAGTTCGCGGCGGATGTGGCGGTGGTCTCCACCGTCCCGGCGGGCATCAAGGTCGGGCTCGGAGGCTTCCTCTATAATCGCATCACGAAGCACTTCCTCCAGTTCGTGACGATCACCAACACCGCCGCGACCCCGGCCGTCGGCCCCATCTCCTTGATCCTCGATGGACTGCCCGCCGGTGTGCAACTCCTGAACCCCACCGGCACCACGACGGCGACGAGCCCGGCCGGGAGCCCCTACGTCGACCTCAACCTCGGCACGTCGGGGCAGCTCCCGCCCGGGCAGTCCGTCACCGTGCTGCTGGAGTTCGTCGATCCGAGCCTCGTCCTCATCGGCTACACGGCCCGTGTCCTCGTCGGCCCGGGACCCCGATGAGACGTCTCAAGCGAACTCGGCCACGAACGACACCGCATCGCGCGGGCCATCGCTACGGGTCCTCTTCGCCACGTCGAAATCCGCGGCCGGAAGCCGATCTGAAGAGACACGCGGCCGTTGCCACCGTCCGTCTGGCTCGGCGATAATGGCCGCGGCCCGGGGCAGGCGCACGGGAGCGACCTCGTGGGATGGACCGCGCCGGACCGCGACGATCGATCCACCCTCGCCGACCGGCGCGAGGTCTTCGCCAGGGCGAACGAGGAGAGGATGCCCTCGGCGCGGACGACCATGAACCGCCCTCCCTACCGGACGGCCGATGACCAGACCGAGGAGCGATGACGACGACGTCCTCCGCCGCCTCGGCTACGCGCCGGAGCTGAGCCGACGGCTGGGGACGTTCTCGAACTTCGCGCTGTCGTTCTCGATCATCTGCATCCTCGCGGGCGGGGTGACGTCGTTCCACCTCGGGTATTGCGGCGTCGGCGGCGCGGCGATCGGGCTGGGCTGGCCGCTCGGCTGCCTCTTCGCGCTGGCCGTGGCGATGACCATGGCGCAGGTCGCCTCGGCGTTCCCGACGGCCGGCGGCCTGTACCACTGGGCCGCGATCCTCGGCGGCCGGGGTCGGGGCTGGGCCGTCGCCTGGCTCAACCTGGCGGGCCTGGTCGCCGTGCTGGCCGCGATCGACGTCGGGGCCCTCGCCTTCGCGCGGGGATGGCTGTCGTCGATCATCGACGGCGTGCCCGCGTCCCCCGCGTCCCCCACCGTCCAGGCGATCGGGGTGGCCGCGATCGCGGGGTCGCAGGCCGCCCTCAACCACCTGGGCGTCCGACTGACCACGCGGCTGACGGACGCCTCGGGCTACCTGATCCTGGTCGTCGCGACGGCCCTGACGGCGGCGATGCTCGCCTTCGCGCCGGGGCTCGACCCGGGGCGGCTGGTGACGTTCGCCCACTTCGGGGGGCCGGCCGGCGGCGGGGTCTGGCCGGGGTCGGCGGGCCCCGCCCGGCTCTTCGCCCTGGGGCTGCTCCTGCCGCTGTACACGATGACGGGGTTCGACGCCTCGGCGCACGCGGCGGAGGAGACGGTCGGGGCGGCGACAAACGTCCCGCGGGGCATCGTCCGCTCGGTACTCGTCTCGGGCCTGACCGGGTGGGCGATGCTGGCGGCGGTGGTGATGGCCGTGCCCGACCCGGCGGCCGTCGCGGCGCGGGGCGAGGGTGCGTTCCCGTTCGCGCTGGCGGCCGTCCTGCCGCGCGGGCTCTGCGCCGCGCTCGGCGCGGGGATCGCGGCGGCGATGTACGGCTGCGGGCTCGGGGCGACGATGTCGGCCTCGCGGATGGCGTACGCCTTCGCGCGCGACGGCGGCCTGCCGTTCTCGGCGACCCTGCGCCGGGTCGGCCCGCGGCACACGCCGGCCGCGGCGATCTGGGCCGTCGCGGCCGCGAGCTGGCTGTTCACGCTCTGGACACCGGCCTACGCGACGATCACCGCCGTCTGCGTCATCCTCCTCTACCTCTCGTACGTGGCGCCGACGGCCCTCGGGGCCCTCGCCCACGGCCGGTCGTGGCGGCGGATGGGGCCGTGGGACCTCCGGGGTTGGTATCGGCCGCTGGCGGCCGTGAGCGTGCTCGGCGCGGCGGGCCTGGTCGCGATCGGGGTGCAGCCGCCGAACGGCCGCGCGGCCGTCGTCCTCCTCGGGATGCTGGCCGCGCTAGTCGTCGGCTGGTATGGCGTCGGGCGGCGTCGGTTCGCGGGGCCACCGGCCAGGCTGATGGATGCCGAGGGGGCGGAGGTCGCCGAGGACACCAGCGTCGAGACGACTTCCTGAGCCCGACCCGCTGGGCGGTCGACGACCTGGCGATGGACGACCGGGCGCGGCTGGGCCTGGCCGAGCGGACCTGGGCGATCGAGGACGATCACCGGGGCCTGAAGTGATGCCACCGACGGGCCCGGATTGTCGGGGTTGGGGCGACTGCCGGTGCAACCGAGGGCCGGCCGTAAGTCCCGGGGGCGGGCGATCAAGGGCCCGATGGTCGCCGAGTCGCCCCGCGGGCGCGGCCCAGGACGCGGGTGCCGGGGCTTGCGGCGCCGGGCCGGCGCGGGCACGATAGCGGGGCGGGGGGGACGACGCACCTCGGAGGAGGCCCCCGCATGGAGACGATCGTCCGCTGTTCGGCCCTCGGCTGCCGCGAGAGGGCGGCCAAGAAGATCGCGGCCCGCTGGACGGGCAACGGCTTCGCCGAGCTGAAGACCTACGGCTTCACCTGCCCGGAGCATGACCGGGCCGTCGTCGCGTACGCCCTCGGCCGCCCCAACCGCTCGCACCACATGGCCGAGGGCGAGTCCATCGGCGAGGTCGGCACCTATCCCCTGGCCGGCGGCTGAGACGCCCCGGCCCGACCCGCCGCGGCCGACGGCCCGGCGGGTCGGGCCAGCGCCTCGCGGACGACCCGCCCGCCGACGTCGGTGAGCCGGAAGTCGCGGCCGGCGTAGCGGTAGGTGAGCCGGGTGTGGTCGAAGCCCATCAGGTGCAGGATGGTGGCGTGGTAGTCATGGACATGAACGGAATTTTCTAGAATCTGAATTCCGTATTCATCCGTGGCCCCGACCGCCGTGCCGCCCCGGACGCCGGCGCCGACGAGGAGCGACGAGAACGCCTTCGCGTAGTGGTTGCGGCCCTTGGTCCCGGGGGCGTCGGTCCAGGGGGTGCGGCCGAACTCGGTGCAGATGGCGACGAGGGTCCGGTCGAGGAGGCCGCGCCGCTTGAGGTCGCGGATCAGGGCCGCCAGGGCCCGGTCGACCCGCTGCGCCTTGGGACGGTGGGCCTGCATGTCGCCGTGGGCGTCCCAGTTGTCGCCCGAGCCGGTGTCGATCAGCTCGACGACCCGCACGCCGCGCTCGACGAGGCGTCGGGCGATGAGACATTGCCAGCCGAACGACTTCACGTCGCCGCGGTCGACGCCGAATTCCGCGAGCGTCGCGGGCGACTCGCGCGCGAGGTCAAACGCCTCGGGGGCCTCGCGCATCAGGCCCCGGGCCACGTCGAAGGTCGCGGTGCGGGCGCGGACCTGGAGGTCGCCCGGTCGGGCGCGATCGTAGCAGGCGTTGGCGTCGCGGAGCATGGCCTGCTCGAGCTCGTGGAGCGTCGCCGAGGGGGCGGTCGAGGCGATGTCGGGGATCGGCTCGGGGCCGGGGACGATCCGGACCCCTTGGTGCGCCGGCGGCAGGAACCCGCTGTCCCAGACCTGCGAGCCGGCGTACGGCAGGTGCTCGCAGAGCACGACGAACGGCGGCAGGTTCGGGTTCCGCGGGCGGAGGCCGTAGCCCAGCCACGACCCGAGGCTCGGCATCGGCACCGTGGCCGAGCCGGTGTGCATGGCCAGGACCGCCTGGAAGTGCTCGACGATGTCGGTGTGGAGCGTCCGGATCACGCAGAGCTCGTCGGCCACCGTCCCCAGGCCCGGGAACAGCTCGCTGATCCGCAAGCCCGACGCGCCGCACGAGCGGAACCGGAACGGCGAGCCCAGCAGCGGCTGATTCCCCGTGCCCCGGAGGTCCACCGAGGGGACCGCCTTGCCGTCGTCGGCCCTCAGCTTCGGCTTCTCGTCGAAGGTGTCGACGTGCGAGAACCCGCCGGTCAGGAAGACGACGATCAGGTGGTCGGCCGCCGGCTCGAAGTGCGGCCCGGCCGGGGCGACGGCGCCCCCGCCGTCGAGCATGCTCGCCAGCGCGAGGCGCCGGTACAGGCCGAGCCCGCCCGCCGCCAGGCCGGCGGCCGACCGCCGCAGGAACGCCCGCCGACGCGGGTCCGGGTTGTTCATCGCCGTCGGCCTCCGTCAGTCGAGATAAAAGAATTCGTTCGAAGACAGCAGGACGCGGGCATAGCTCGTCCACGCCTCCCGCTCGACGCGGTTGCGCGGGGCGTTCGCACGGGACAGCTCCCGGACATATCGCCCGATGTAGTCGATCGCGGCCGAGGTCTCCCGGCCAGTCGGGGGGCGACCGTATGCCAGCTCGTGGGCCAGCCGGACCCGGTCGGCGGGGTCGTCGGAGGCGCCGAGGAGCCGGTCGGCGAAGCCCTCGGCCTGGGTCCGGACGAACGGGTTGTTCATCAGGAAGAGGGCCTGGAGCGGGACGGTCGAGCTGGTGCGCGACTCGGTCGAGGCGTTGGTGTCGGGGCCGTCGAAGAGGGCGAGGAAGGGGTGGCGCTGGAGGCGCTGGGTCATCAGGTAGACGCTGCGGCGGTCGGAGGGGTACACGGCCTTGAACGGGTTGTGCTGGGTCCAGTGCCACTGGTCGACCGTCGGGAACGGGTGCGGGCCCGGCCGTCCGAGGCGGAGGTGGCCGCCGACGGCGAGCATGGCGTCGCGGATCGACTCGGCGTCGAGCCGTCGGCGATCGGCCCGCCATCGCCAGGCGTTGGCGGGGTCCCTGGCGGCGTTGGACGGGTCGTCCGCCGCGGCCAGTCGATACGCCCGGGAGGTCAGGATCAGGCGGTGGATCGCCTTCACCGACCACCCCCCGGCGACGAACCGGGCGGCGAGCCAGTCGAGCAATTCCGGGTGGGTCGGCGGGGCCCCGCGGAGGCCGAGGTTCGAGGGCGTGGCGACGATCCCCCGGCCGAAGTGGTGCTGCCAGATCCGGTTGACCATGACCCGGCTAGTCAGCGGGTGGTCGGGCCGCGTGAGCCAGCGCGCCAGCTCGAGGCGGCCGCTGGCCTCGTCGGGGACCTTCGGCGGCGGTTCGCCGGCGAGGAACGCGGGCACGCCCCGGGGGACCTCGGGCCCCGGCCGGCCGGGGTCGCCGCCGCGCTGGATGGCGACGCGGGTCGGCCGCCCCTCGCCCACCGCGTAGGCCCCCGGCAGGTCGGGGGGGAGCCCGGGCCCGCGGAGTTCCCTGAGCCGGGCCCCTTCCTTCTTCAACGCGAGCTGGCGGAGGGCCTCGTCGCGCTTCGTCGCATCGAGGTCGGCGACGAGTCGGACGAGCGGGTCGTCCTTCGACACGCCCGCCATCCCCTCGACGGCCTCCCGCTCGCGACGTCGCTGCGCCGCGAGGCTCGCCTCGGCCTCACAGGCCGGCACGAGCGGGACGAAGCCGCTGCGCGGGTAGGCCTTCGACTGGAACTCCTCCGAGCCGGCGTAGGGGAACCGCGTGCTGGCGAAGATGCCGTAGAGGGCGTAATAGTCGGCCGTCGTCACCGGGTCGAACTTGTGGTCGTGGCACCGCGCGCAACGGAGCGTCAGGCCGAGGAAGGCCCGGCCCGTCGTCTCGATCGCGTCCTCGATCGTCAGGTGCCAGAGCTCGAACGGGGCGGTGGCGTAGCGTCGGGAGAGGGCGAGGAAGCCGGTGGCGACGACCTCCTCGGCGTAGGCCGCGCGCGGGCCGTCGGCGGCCAGCAGGTCGCCGGCGAGCTGCTCGCGGACGAAGGCGTCGTAGGGCTTGTCGGCGTTGAAGGCGTCGATCACGTAGTCGCGGTACAGCCGCGCCTCCGGGACGGGATAATCCGCGTTGTCGCCGGCCGTGTCGGCGAAGCGGGCGACATCGAGCCAGTGCCGCCCCCAGCGCTCGCCGTAGAGCGGCGAGGCGAGCAGCCGATCGACCAGCCGCTCCCACGCGTCGGGCGCCGGGTCGTCGACGAAGGCCCGGACCTCCTCCGGGGTCGGCGGCAGGCCGGTCAGGTCCACGGTCACGCGCCGGATGAGCGTCCGGCGGTCGGCCTCCCGGGCCGGCTTCAGGCCGTGCTCGCGCCATCGCGCCGCGAGGAAGCGGTCGATCGGGTGCCCGGACCAGCCGGCGGGATCGGGGGGCGGCTCCGCGGGCCGGACCGGGGCGAACGCCCAGTGCTTCTGCGCCGCGAACGCCCCGGGGCTCGACGTCTCGGGCCAGGGGGCCCCGGCGGCGACCCACGCGGCGAAGTCGGCGACGACCGCGTCGGGCAGCGCCTTCTCCGGTGGCATCTTCGGCGCGTCGTCGTCGTGCCGCAACGCCCGCACCAGCAGGCTCCGCGCCGGGTCGCCCGGGACGACCGCCGGCCCGCCCTCGCCCCCCCGGAGCAGCGCCGCGCGCGAGTCGACGCGCAGCCCCTGACTCGTCTTCTTGCCGCCGTGGCACGGGAAGCACGTCCCGGCCAGCACCGGCCGGATCTTCACCTCGAAGTCCGTCGCCGGGTCGTCGCGCGGCCCCCGGCCCCACGCCCCGGGAGTCGTCCCGACGCAGAGCACCGACACGAAGACCACCGCCGTGACGGTCCGGGTCATGGTGCTTCGCCCCGTCCACTCGCGGCGAGCTGCGATCGTCGCCGCCGTTTTCCGCGTCCGAACCGGCCCATTAGTTTAACAATTCTTTGACCGCCGCGGAAGCCTCCTGCCGCCACCGCTCCCGGCTCGGACGGCGCCCGACGGCTGAGTCGGCGGGGCGGACCGTCGCGGTGCGGCGTGGGATCGGCTATCGTGCGGCCGGGGTCGGATCGGTCCGTCGCCCCGATCTGGAGGGCCTTTGCCGTGCTCGCGATCGCAGTTGTCGCCCTGTCGTTGTTGTCGACCGAAGCCCCCGCCGCAGCCGCGGACGACCTGCGCGTGCTCGACGAGGCGAGCCGGCCGAGGGAGATACTCTCGGCGTCCTTGCTCGACGAGGCGCGGAGGCTGTTCGACGCCCGGCGGGGCGAGGTCGCGGCGTTGAAGACGCCGGCGGACGTGCGGCGCCGGCAGGAGACCCTCCGGGCCAAATTCCTCGAGTCGCTCGGCGCGTTCCCCGAGAAGACGCCCTTGAATGCGAAGGTCGTCGGCCGCGAGCCGCGCGACGGATACTCGATCGAGCGGGTCGCCTTCGAGAGCCGGCCGGGGCACCACGTCACGGCGACCTTGTACCTGCCCGACGGCCCGCCGCCGTTCCCGGGGGTGCTCGTCCCGTGCGGCCATACGAAGGAAGGCAAGACGGGCGAGACGTATCAGCGGGCCTCCATCCTCCTGGCGAAGAACGGCCTGGCGGCCCTCTGCTACGACCCGATCGGCCAGGGGGAGCGCGTGCAAGTCCTCGACGACCAGGGCAAGCCGGCCCTGCCGGACAGCACCGACGAGCACACGGCGGCGGGCGTCGGGGCGCTGCTGGTCGGCCGCCAGGTGGCGCACTACCGGATCTGGGACGGCATCCGGGCCCTCGACTACCTGGCGAGCCGGCCGGAGATCGACGCGGGCCGGCTCGGCTGCACGGGCAACTCCGGCGGCGGGACGATGACCGCGTATCTCATGGCCCTCGACGACCGCATCGCCGCGGCGGCGCCGTCGTGCTACATCACGTCGCTGGAGCGCCTCTTCGCCACGATCGGCCCGCAGGACGCCGAGCAGAACATCACCGGGCAGGTCGCGTTCGGCATGGAGCACGCCGATTACCTGACCCTGCGCGCCCCGAGGCCGACCCTCGTCTGCGTCGGCACGCGCGACTACTTCGACATCGACGGCGCCTGGGCGAGCTTCCGCGAGGCGAAGCTCATCTACGGCCGGCTCGGCTTCGGCGAGCGCATCGACCTGTTCGAGTTCGACGACCCGCACGGCTTCTCGCGCCCCCGCCGCGAGGCCGCGATGCGTTGGCTCCGCCGCTGGCTCCTCCATCGCGACGACGCCCCCACCGAGGGCGACTTCCCCATCGCCGACGAGGCCCGGCTCCGCGTCACGAAGAGTGGCCAGGTCCTCCGCGAATACCCGGGCGAGCGGTCGGTCTTCGACCTCAACGCCGCGCGGGCCGACGCGCTCGCGAAGGGGCGCATTCGCCGGTCCCTCGACGAGCTGCGGGCCGAGGTCCGCAAGCGGCTGGCCTTGCCGCCGTCTTTCGTCGCGCCCTTCGCCCGGTCCGTCGCGCCTGTCCAGCGCGAGGGGTATGCGATCGAGCGCCTGGCCATCCACACCGAACCGGAGATCGCGATCCCGGTGCTCCTCGTCCGGTCGGAAGGGGCCGCCCGCCGCAAGCCGGTCGTGGTCTACGTCGGGGCCGACCGCCGGCTCGCGGCTCCCGGCGGCCCGATCGAGAAACGGGTCCGTGCCGGCGAGATCGTCGCGCTGGTCGAGCCGCGCGGCACGGGAGAGACGGCGCCCGACGTGGCGCGGCCGGGCCGCTTCGGCGTCGACGAGAAGGAAGCCTTCCTCTCGCTGCTCCTCGGCCGCCCGCTGATCGGCCGGCGCGTCCACGACCTGCTCCAGGTCCTGAAGTACCTCGACCTGCTCGCGGGCCTGCGTCCCGTCGACGGCGGGGAGGGCTTCCACGTCATCGCGACCGGCAACGCCGGCCCGATCGCCTTGCACGCGGCGGTGCTCGACGACCGCATTCGCGAGGTCGAGATCGAACGGTCGATCGTCTCGTGGACGGCCGTCGTCCGCTCGCCGCTAGCGCGCGACCAGCTCTCGGGGGCCGTCCCCGGGGTCCTCGAAGCGTACGACCTGCCCGACCTCGCCGCCGCGCTGGCCCCCCGGCCATTGACGATCCGGGATGCCGTCGATCCCGAGGGGAAGCCGGCCGCGCGGGGTGACGTCGAGGCGGCGTACGCGCCCGCGGTCGCCGCCTATCGGGCCCGCGACGCCGGGGATCGGTTGATGCTGGCCCCTTGAAGCGAGCCGTCGTCGGTCAATCGGCCGTGTTGGTGGCGGCGACCTCGGCGGCCGTCAAGGGCCGGACTTCGATCGCGCGGAGGGCGCCGGCGGTCTCCCAGGTGGCGAAGCCCAGCGGGTGGTTCTTGCGGACCTCGATCCGGGTGCTGAGCGTGCGGCCCTTGTGGTCGACGGCGACGACCGGCTTGTCGTCGATCCAGCAGCGGATCGATCGATCCGTGACCCGGACGCGGAACTTGTACCAGGTCTTGTCCCGATATTTGACGTATTTGCTCGTGTCGTTCTCGGAGGCGTCGGCGCCGTCGAGGCTGGAGAGGCCGGTGACGTTGCCGCCCCAGCCGCCGTTGACGAGCGTCACGTACGACGCGCCGACGGGGAAGGTCGCCGCGGCGAAGAAGTCGCGGCCCTCGAGCCGCTGGGCCTCGTACGACAGCTCGTAGTCGGTCCTCGGGAGGTCCTTCCTCGTGCAGGTGATGCCGGTCATCGTGTGGCCGACGGGCAGGACGATCATGCCGTCCTTGACCGTGACCTCGACCTTGTCCGCGCCGTGGAAGTCGGTCGCCTTCCAGCCGTCGAGGCTCTTGCCGTCGAACAGGACGATTTTCCCGGGCTTCTCGGCCTTCGGCTCGTCGGCGCCGAGGCCAGTCGTGAGCAGGCCGGCGATCGCGGCCGCGCGGGCCCAACGGCCGGCTCGGAATCGATCTCGGGCGTCCATGGGTGTTCCTCGGAGGATGGTCTTCGATACCGGGAATGCCCGAGGATACCACTCGAGGCCCCCGCGCTCCATCGATCGCCGCCGACGAATTGACAACGGGCACGGGCCCTGGGATCTTGGGGCCGCGAGGCCATCGGCCCTCGGTGCCGTCCCCGGCCCCTTCTTCGAAGAGGAGACGCGACGATGTGGGTCCGCTACTCCGAGCTTGATGCGGCCGACAACCTCCCGCCGATCCCGGCGCGGATCGCCTCGAACGAGGAGTTCGTCCCCCCGCCGCAGTCGGCCGAGCAGAAGCACTACGAGGCGGTCCTCGGCGAGATCAGCGAGCGGGCCGCGAAGCGGCAGGGGCGGTCGCGGCGCGAGTTCCTCCGCAGCGGCAGCGGCATGGCCGCGGCGCTCTTCGCCCTGAACCGGGTCTTCGGCGACTGCTACGAGGTCGACGCCGAGGAGGTCGACGACCCGAAGGCGTTCGAGGAGCGCTGGCCGAAGGATCAATTTATTTTTGATGTGCAAACCCACCACGTCGACGTCCATCGCCGGTGGTACGACGACACGCCGACCGGCCGCGGCATCAAGGCGTTCTTCCTCGCGCTGCGGCCCGGCGCCAAGGACATGGACCATGCCGCCGAGCTGCTCAACCGCGCCCACTACGTCAAGGAGGTCTTCGGCGACAGCGACACGGTCATGGCCGTCATCAGCGGCGTCCCCAGCCGCGACTGGGACAAGAACCCCTTGCCGCCCGACCAGATGGTCGCCACCCGCGCGTTCGTCAACGACCTGGCCGGCACCCGCCGCGTCCTCTCGCACGGCCTGCTCCGACCCAACCTCGGCAAGCCCGAGTTCGACGAGATGGAGCGGCAGGTCAAGGATCTCAAGATCGACGCCTGGAAGATGTACACCGGCGCCGAGATCGGCGAGAAGGCCTGGCGGCTCGACGATGAGAAAGTCGCCTACCCGTTCTGGGAGCGGTCGCGGGCGCTCGGCGTCAAGAACCTCTGCGTCCACAAGGGGTTGCCCCTCGGCGCCTTCAACGAGGAGGCGTGCCGGCCGCTCGACCTGGAGAAGGCGGCGAAGGACTGGCCCGACCTCAACTTCATCGTGTACCACTCCGGCTACCGCGGCGCCGGCTGGCTGGGGCAGGGGACCGGCACCAAGGTCGTCGACCCCAAGGCCGACGACCCGAGGGAGATCGCCTGGATCAGCGACATCCTCCGCATCCTGAGGCGCAACCCCAATCTCAAGAACATCTACTTCGAGCTCGGCAGCACCTTCCACATCCTCTCGGCCGCCGCGCCGCGGACGTGCATGCACATGCTCGGCCAGATGCTCCAGGTCGCCGGCCCGGACCGCATCCTCTGGGGGACCGACTCGATCTGGAACGGCAGCCCGCAGGGGCAGATCGAGCGGCTCCGGCGGCTGAAGATAGCCGAGGATTTGATGGAAAAATATCAATATTCGCCGCTGACTGACGACGTCAAGGCCCGGGTCTTCGGCCTGAACGCCGCGCGGCTCTTCGGCATCGACCCGGCGGCGGAGCGCAAGGCGATCAAGGCCGACAAGCTCAGCCTGCTCCGCGACGGCCGGCGCTACGACCCCGCCACCCGGAGCAACGCCCAGTACGGCTGGGTCTGGGCCGGCGACGACCGCGAGCCGACGGTCCCCGTGGGAGCCTGAGGCGCCTGCCGAGGTCTGGGGGTCGGCTCAGGCCCAGGGCGCGAAGTCGCCGGTCGCGAGGACGACGGCGGCGATCAGGGCGTTGGTCGTGGCGTGGGCGATCACGGCGTCGGCCAGCGAACGGCGGCGGTAGTAGGCCAGGGCGTAGGCGAGCCCGGCGAGCGTCCCGGCCAGCCAGCGGCCGTGCAGAAGGCCGAAGGCCAGCGAGGAGCCGAGGAAGGCCGGCCAGGAAAACTGCCCGGGGGGGACGCGCTCGAAGTCGGCGGCGATGAGCCGACGGGTCAGGTAGCCGCGGAAGGCCAGCTCCTCGGCGATGGGGACGACGACGACCGAGCCGACGACCCGGACGGCCAGCCACGCCCACGCCGCCCCCCTCGGCAGGCTCGCCAGCCACGACCGCAAGGCCGTGCCCCCGGCCGACCCCGGCCCGATCGGCTCCAGCGCCATCCAGACCGCGAAGACGACGACCCCGACGCCGACCGCCGACCCCACGGCGATCGACCGCGGCCACGCCCACGACCGCCGGTAGGCCCAGAATGCCAGCGCCGCCGCGCCGATCCGGGCCGGATAGAGCGCGTCGAACCCGGCGGCGAACAGGGCGGTGAACATCGTCGTCGCGACGATCGCCAGCTCGGGGACGAGGTAGGGCGCCGCCGGGTTCGACGTCGCCGGTCCCGGCTCGGCCGCGGCCTTCTCGAAGAAGGACGACCGGCGGGCGAACGCGACCATCCCCAGGCCGACCGCGTTCAGGGCCATCCAGCCGGCCTGCGAGTGGAACCCGCCGACGGCCAGGTCGGGCCAGCCCCACGCCCCGATCAGGATCAAGGCGACGATCCGGAGGACGTTGACGCCCCACATGATCGCCGCCCCGATCGGGAACAGGAGCAGCGCGTTCGGCCAGCGGACGGCCCGCCGGCAGAGGGTGAGGTAGGCCGCCAGGACGACCCAGATCAGGCCGATCCCCTCGTATCCCGAGCAGGCCGAGACGATCGTCACCGAGAAGTCGCGCGTGCCGATCAGCGTCCGGGACGGGTCGTACTCCAGGTCGTCGAGCACCGGGACGAGCAGGCCATGGACGGCCCAGAGGGTGGCCCGGGCCAGCGGTCCCCAGTCCCAGAGGGCCCGCTGGGCCAGCTCGCCCCCGGCGGCCACGAGGAGGCTGATGCCCAGGCCGATCGCCAGCGCACGCCGCGACCGCCAGGCCAAGGCCGGCCAGAGTCGGGGCGAGATCGCCGCGGCACACCAGGAGGCCAACGTCAGCGCGCCCAGCGCCGCCCAGCCGGCCATCCCGGCCCACGTCGCGCGGGCCGACGGGTCCAGGACGCGGACCGAGGCCGCGGCGAAGCCCGCGAAGGCGGCCAGGTGGGCGACGACCCAGGCCCCGGCCCGGCGACCGGCCGCCTCGCGGCCGACCTCGACGACCGCCCGGCCCCCGCCGAAGACCAGCACCGCCACCGCCATGCTGATCCCGACCCGTCCCAGCAGCCGCGCGTGGTCGAAGACCCGCGCCACGCCCCCCAGCGCCCGGAACCGCCCCAGGGCGTCGAACCGGACCGTCAGGGAGACCACCTCGATGGCCAGCAGCGCCACCAGCGCCGGCAAGCGGGCCGCCGCGAGCGACGGCCACGGTCGTCGGGCGGGGCCCGGTCCCGCGCGCCTGGTGAGCGGGGAGACGCTCATCGTCCTGCCCTCGTCCGGTGGGACGGCTCGACGCCGAGGGACCGACGCGGCCCGCCCCCAAGACGACCATAGCTCGCGACGACCCGCCCGGGCCCCGACGATCGCGAACCGCGGTGCCTCCTGGACAAACGGCCGCCGTTGGACGATCCTGGCGTCTGTCGGCGAGACCGTCCCCCGCGTGCCTATTCTCGGAGAAGAGCCTTCCATGAGGATTGCGATACCCGTTCATCGTGGGGCCCGGCGGCTCGGCGCGGCCCTGGCCGTCGTCGGTAGCCTGGGCCTGGCACTCGTGGCGCGGTCGTGGGGCATCGCGGCGGGCGACGGCAGCGACGACGCGAAGCAGGCCCTCCAGGCCGCCGCGGCGAAGCTGGCCGACCGGCCCGGCTATCGCTGGTCGACGACCGTCGAGGTCGCCAACCCCGGCCCGTTCGCCGCCGGCGGGCCGACCTCCGGCCAGGCCGAGAAGGGCGGCTTCACCCGCGTCGCGGTCCCCGGCCCGGGCCGCGTCGAGTTCGTGACGAAACGGGGCAAGGCCGCCGTCCGCTTCGACGGCAACTGGCAGACCCCCCAGCAGGCCGCCCGCGCCGCCGGCCCGCAGGCGATCGGCCTCAGCGCCGGGTTCAACCCGAACTCGATCGCCGGCTTCAAGACGCCCGCCGACGAGCTCCGGGGCCTCATCGCCAAGGCCTCCGACTTCCGACGCGATGGCGACGCGATCGCCGCGACCCTCAAGGCGGACGCGGTCGATGAGCTGCTTTCGGCCGTGCTACCGCGGCGGGGCAGGGGGGGGCGCGGCGGCGGGAACAACCAGGGCGACGTGGCGATCCAGGGGGCGAAGGGGACGGCGACCTTCCAGCTCAAGGACGGATCGATCGCCAAGGTCACCCTGGCCCTGGCCGGCTCGCGGCAGTTCTTCAACACTACGGTGCAACTCGACCGCACGATCATCACCACGATCGCCGACCTCGACAACGGCCGCGTCGAGATCCCCGCCGACGCGGCCGAGATCGTCGAGGCGCAGCTCGCCGGCCGCGAGCCCAACGTCTTCGTCCCCGAGCCCGGCTTCAAGAAGCTCTTCGACGGCCGGACCCTCGACGGCTGGCGGGGCAAGGAGGGCCTCTGGTCGGTCCAGGACGGCGCCATCGTCGGCCGGACCACCAGGGAGCACCCGACCCGGGGCAATACCTTCCTCTTCGCCAAGGGCGGCGACAAGGACCTGATCGTCGACGACTTCGAGCTGCGGCTCTCGTACAAGATCACCGCCGACAACGACAAGAACTTCGCCAACTCGGGCATCCAGTACCGCAGCAAGGACAAGGGCAACTTCGTCGCCGCCGGCTACCAGGCCGACTTCGAGGCCGGGACGACCTTCTCCGGCATCCTCTACGACGAAGCCGGCGGCGCCGGCGGCCGCGGCATCATGGCATTGCGCGGCGAGCAGGTCACCTGGACCAAGGACGGCAAGAAAGAGGTGACCGGCCACCTCGGCAAGTCCGAGGACATCCAGGCCAAGATCAAGAAAGACGACTGGAACGAGTACACCGTCATCGCCCGCGGCGACCACCTCCAGCACTTCATCAACGGCGTGCCGACCGTCGACGTCTTCGACGAGGCCGAGGGCAAGCGGCTGACCTCGGGCATCCTCGCCTTGCAGCTCCACGCGGGCGAGCCGATGACGGTCCGGTTCAAGGACATCCGGATCAAGTCCCTCGGCAACGCCGCCGAGAAGGCGGCCGGCAACCTGAAGGCCCCCGACGGCTTCAAGCTCGAGATGCTCTACTCGGTCCCGAAGGCGGAGCAGGGGTCGTGGGTGGCCCTCTGCGTCGACCCGAAGGGACGCCTGATCGCCGCCGACCAGAACGGCAAGCTCTACCACGTCACCCCGCCTCCCCCCGGCCGCCGCGCGACGATCCGGCCCGAGCCGATCGACGTCAAGATCGCCGGCGCGCACGGCCTGCTCTGCGCGTTCGATAGCCTCTACGTGATGGTCAACGAGCGCGACACCCACGGCCTCTACCGCGTCCGCGACACCGACGGCGACGACCGCTACGACGAGGTCGAGCTCCTCCGCGCGATCACCGGCGGCGGCGAGCACGGGATGCACTCGATCGTGCCGTCGCCCGACGGCAAGTCCTTGTTCGTCGTCTGCGGCAACTCGACCAACCTCACCAGGGTCGACGAGTCCCGGCTGCCGAGGACGTGGGGCGAGGACAACCTCGTCCCCCGGATCCCGACCGGCTTCATGGACGACTCGCTCGCCCCGCAGGGCTGGATCGCCCGCACCGACCCCGACGGCAAGTCGTGGGAGCTGATCGCCGCCGGCTTCCGCAACCCGTTCGACATCGCCTTCAACCACGAGGGCGAATTATTCACGTATGACGCCGACATGGAATGGGACATCGGCGAGCCCTGGTACCGGCCGACGCGGGTCAACCACGTCATCAGCGGCGCCGAGTACGGCTTCCGCAACGGCTCGGGCAAGTGGCCGGATTACTACATCGACAGCTTCGGCGCCGCCGTCGACATCGGCCCCGGCTCGCCGACCGGCATCACGTTCGGCTACGGCGCGAAGTTCCCGGTCAAGTACCAGGAGGCCCTGTTCCTCAACGACTGGAGCTTCGGCAAGCTCCGCGCCGTCCACCTCAAGTCCGAGGGGGCAAGCTACACCGCCGAGGTCGAGGAGTTCATCAGCGGCCAGCCGTTGCCCTTGACCGACGTCGTCATCAACCCCCACGACGGCGCCATGTACTTCGCCGTCGGCGGCCGCGGGGCCCAGTCGGCGTTGTACCGCGTGACCTACGAGGGCCGCGAGTCGACCGAGGAGGTTCTCAAGGACACGCGCTTCCAGGATCGCCGCGACCGCGACCTCCGGCACAAGCTCGAGGCCTTCCACGGCCACGCCGACCCGAAGGCCGTCGAGACCGCCTGGGCCTACCTCGGCGACCCCGACCGCGCGTTGCGTTACGCCGCGCGGATCGCGATCGAGTGGCAGGACCCCTCGACCTGGCGCGACCGCGCCCTGGCCGAGACCGACCCGCGCAAGGCGATCGCCGCGATGGTCGCCCTGGCCCGCTCCAGCGGCCGCGACCACTACCACCGCAAGCCCGGCGACCCGGCCCCCGACCCGGCCTTGCAAGGCAAGATGCTCGAGACCCTCGGCAAGATCGACTGGTCCCGGCTCGCGCCGCACGACCGCGTCGACCTCGTCCGCGCCTACGCGCTCACCTTCATCCGGCTCGGCCAACCCACCGAGGAGCATCGCAATCAACTCGTCGCGAAGTTCGACCCGCTCTTCCCCAGCTCCACCCGCGAGGAGAACTTCATCCTCGCTCAGATGCTCGCGTATTTACGTTCCCCAAACGCGCCGGCGAAGCTGATGGCCGCGTTGCGCGAGGCGCCGACGCAGGAGGAGCAGATCGAGTATGCGCTCAACCTCCGCGTCCTCAAGGACGGCTGGACGCCCGCGTTGCGCGAGGAGTACTTCCGCTGGTTCGCCACCAGGGCGGCGACCTTCCGCGGCGGCAACACCTTCGCCCGGTCGAAGCAGACGATCAGGGACCAGGCGATCGCCACCTTGACCGACGCCGAGCGCGCGGCGCTCAAGCCGGTGCTGGAGGCGAAGCAGGAGACGAAGTCGCCGAAGGAGCTGCTGGCGTCGCGGCCGTTCGTGAGGCGCTGGACGGTGGCCGAGGCGGTGCCGGTCGTCGAGCGCGGCCTGGCCGGCGGTCGCGACTTCGAGCGGGGCCGGAAGCTCTACGGCGCCGTGGCGTGCGCCTCGTGCCACCGCTTCGACCGCGACGGCGGCTCGGTCGGCCCGGACCTCTCGGCCGTCGCCGGCCGGTTCGGCGTCCGCGACCTGCTCGAGGCGATCGTCGAGCCGAACAAGGTCATCAGCGACCAGTACGCCGCCATCTCGATCGAGACCAAGGACGGCCGCGTCGTCACCGGCCGCGTCGGCAACATGTTCGGCGACTCGATCAGCGTCGTCGAGGACATGCTCGACCCCGGCCACATGACCAACGTCCGCCGCCAGGACATCGAGGAGATGCGCCCGTCGCCCGTCTCGATGATGCCCGCCGGCCTCCTTGACAGCCTGACCGCCGAGGAGGTCCAGGACCTCGTCGCCTACCTCCTCTCCCGCGGCGACCCGAAGAATAAGATGTTCAAATAAGGAATATAGGGTGTGTCGAGTCCGCGACGACGCACCGCCCAACACCGGCCGGGCGGTGCGTCGTCGGTGAGCTTCACGTGAGTTGGTGATACGGGTGATCCGTTGGGCGAGGGATCGCGGCTCCGGGAGGCTTCCCACCGACCCTTCTCGCTTCGGTACAGCGCGCGCAGGCGGCAGACGGCGTCGGCGCCGACGGCGCCCCACCGCATCCCGGCCAGCTTCAGCCGCCGGCCGACCGCCGCCTCGCAGGCGCTCTCCACCGCCCCGCTGCCGATGCACCCGCCCTCTTCTTTCGCGCCAGGTGCCGCTCGACCGCCTCGGCGGCGATCGTGTGGGCGATGGCGCGGGCCTTGGACTCGTGGTCGCCGACGAGGTGGGCGTCGTCGGTGGCGGCGAGGTCGGCGGCCCGTTCGTCGATCTCGGCGTCGACGGCCTCGCGGATGGCCCGGGCGAGGTCCTGGATCGCGGCATCCTTCTCCGGCGGCGTGGGTGCGAACGGCAGGTTGGGCACCGGTCCCGGCGCCAGGTCTTCCACAGCGGTCCCCATTCTCGCTCGTCGGAACAAAGATCCCACCAACTTTCGGGCGGCCCACCGCCGCCCGCGAAACGGTCCGGAAAAAGTTGGAAATGTCGCCGGTCCTGTCGGATAACATAGGGAAGACACGCACCGCCGGGCGACCTGCCCCCCCGGACCCGCCCCGGAACGACTGAAACGGCTCAATGGAGGAGGAACGGTCGCATGCGCGAGTCCCGTGGTCGCCGCTGGGCCCGTCGGCTGGTCGCGATCGCGACGGCCCTGGGGATGGTGCTGATCGCAACGGCCAGGGTCAGGGCGCAGGAGCCGTCGTGGTCGGCGGAGCAGAGATCGCACTGGTCGTTCCGGGTGCCGAAGCGGCCGGCGTTGCCGGCGGTGAAGGGATCGGGTTGGGTGAGGAACCCGATCGACGCGTTCGTCCTGGCGGGGATCGACGAGGTCCATCTCGCGCCGGCGCCGGAGGCGGACCGGCGGACTTTGATCCGACGGCTCAGCTTCGACCTGACGGGCCTGCCGCCGTCGCCGGAGGAGGTCGAGGCGTTCGTCGACGATCGGGCGCCTGACGCCTATGAGCGGCTCGTCGATCGCTTGCTCGAATCGCCGCATTACGGCGAGCGCTGGGCGCGGCCGTGGCTCGACCTGGCGCGGTTCGCCGAGAGCGATGGGTTCAAGAGTGATAAGACCCGGCCGGATGCCTGGCGCTATCGCGACTGGGTGATCCGGGCCCTGAACGACGACATGCCGTATGACCGGTTCGTCCGGCTCCAGCTCGCGGGGGACGAGGTCGCGTCGGGCGACGCGGAGGCGTTCATCGCGACGGGCTTCAACCGGCAGTGGCCGTTCGAGGACAACAACAAGGTACCGGGCCTGAACCGGCAGCTCATGCTCGAGGACATGACCGACACGACCGCCGCGGTCTTCCTCGGCCTGACCGTCGCCTGCGCCCGCTGCCACGACCACAAGTACGACCCGATCAGCCAGAAGGACTATTACCGCTTCCAGGCCCTCTTCGCCGCCAGCACCCCGCGCGACGACTACCCGATGGCCGGTCCGTTCGCCGTCGCGATGCACGCCGCCGTCGCCGCCGAGCACCAGGCCCGGCTCGACGCCGCCCGTCGGGCCCTCGCCACGATCGAGCAGCCTTACTTGCCGCGACTCCTCGAGGAGAAGCTCGCGAAGCTGCCGGCCGACGTCCGCAAGGCGCTCGAGACGAGTCCCGAGGAGCGGTCGGCGTTCCAGGAGGACCTCCTCCGCAAGAACGCGGCGCTGATGGCCGTCGAGCCGAAGAGGATGCGGTCGGCGATGACGCCCGACGACCTCCGCCGCTGGGAGGCCGAGCGGCAGACGATGGCCGGCCTCACGAAGCAGGCGCCCGCCCCCTTGCCGACGGCTACCGGCATGGCCGACGCCGGACCGACCGCGCCGCCGGTCCGCCTGCTCCGCAAGGGGAATTACACCAGCCCCGGCGAGGCGGTCGCGCCCGGCTTCCTCTCGGTGCTCGAGCCCGACCCGACCGCCTTCCGCGCCGTCCCCTCGGCCACGTCCACCGGCCGCCGCACCGCCCTGGCCGACTGGCTGACGCGGCCCGACCATCCCTTGACGTCGCGAGTCCTCGTCAACCGGCTCTGGCAGCACCACTTCGGCCGCGCGATCGTGTCCACCCCCAGCGACTTCGGCGCGATGGGGGCCGAGCCCTCGCACCCCGAGCTGCTCGACTGGCTCGCCACGGAGTTGATCGCCCGCGGCTGGAGCCTCAAGGCGATGCACCGATTGATGGTCACGTCGGCCACGTATCGTCAGTCGAGCATCCCGTCGGCCGAAGCGTCGGCGAAGGACCCGGACAACACGTTCCTTGCCCGGATGGGCCGCCATCGCCTCGAGGCCGAGGCCGTGCGCGACGCGATGCTCGCCGTGGCCGGCCGGCTCGACCTCCGGCTCGGCGGGCCGAGCGTCTTCCCCGATCTCCCCCCCGGCGTCCAGACCCGCGGCGGCTGGGAGACCTCGAAGTCGCGCGCCGATCGCGACCGCCGCAGCATTTATGTGTTCGCCCGCCGCAACCTGAAGTACCCGCTCTTCGACGCCTTCGACGCCCCCGACACGAACCTGACCTGCCCCGAGCGCAACGTCTCCGTCAACGCCCCCCAGGCGCTGATGCTCCTGAACTCCGACCTGATCCTCGAACTCGCCCGTTCCTTCGCCGGCCGCGTCCTGACCGACGTCGCCGCTCGCGACGATCCCTCCGCGTTCATCCGCCGCTCCTACCTCCTCGCCTTCGGCCGTGAGCCGACCTCCGCCGAGTTGCGCCGCGGCCTCGCCTTCCTCGATGCCGCCGCCGACCTCGGCGACTCCAAGGCCCTCCCCGCCCCCATGCCCCGCGGCCTCGACCGCGCCCGCGCCGCAGCGATGGTGGACTACGCCCACGCGCTGCTGAATTTGAACGAGTTCGTCTTCGTGGATTAAGGCTCCGGGAGTCGAGTCTCCATGCGCATCCCCCACGTCGAATGGGCGGCGACCCGCCGCGAGTTCTTCCTGAGGGCCGGGCTGGGCTTCGGGGGCCTGGCGGTGTCGGCGTTGCTCGCGGACGAGGCGCGGGCCGAGGTGCCGGAGATCGACCCGATGAGGCCCTTGGCGCCGAGGGCGCCGCACTTCGGGGCGGGGGCGGAGAGCGTCATCTTCCTGTTCATGGAAGGGGGCCCGAGCCACATCGACCTGTTCGACCCGAAGCCGGAGCTGACGAAGAACCACGGCAAGCCGCTGCCGCCGAGCTTCGGCGAGGTCTTCACGCCGATGGGCGTCGGCGGCAACAACCTGCTCGCGAGCAAGCGGACGTTCCAGCAGCACGGCGCGTGCGGCATGTGGGTCTCGGACTGGTATCCGAAGATCGCGGACGTTGTCGATGAAATCGCGCTGGTGCGGTCGTGCTGGGCCGACGGGGTGAACCACGTCGGCAGCGTCTGCCAGATGAACACCGGCAGCATCCTCGCCGGCCGGCCGAGCCTGGGGGCGTGGGTGTCGTACGGCCTCGGGACCGAGAACCAGGACCTGCCCGCGTTCGTCGTGATGACCGACGCCGCCGAGCCCGTCGGCGGCCCGCGGAACTGGGGCAACGCCTGGCTGCCGGCCACGTTCCAGGGGACCCCGCTCCGCAAGGACGGCCCGCCGATCCTGCACCTCGCCCCGCCGGGCTCCGTCGGCGACCGTCGCCAGCGCGCCAAGCTCAACCTGATCGCCGACCTCGACCGCGCCCACGCCGAGGCCCGCGCCGACGACTCGCGCCTCGCCGCGCGGATCGCCGCCTATGAGCTCGCCTACCGGATGCAGTCCCACGCCCCAGAGGCCGTCGACCTGGCCCGCGAGACCGGCGAGACCCGCCGCCTCTACGGCCTCGACGACCCCCGCTGCAAGGATTTCGGCGCCATGTGCCTGCGGGCGCGCCGGCTCGTCGAGCGCGGGGTCCGGTTCGTGCAGCTTTACTGCGGCTCGGGGAGCCAGTGGGACGCCCACCGCGACCTCGAAGGCAACCACTCCCGCCTCTGCGCCCGCAGCGACAAGCCCGTCGCCGCGCTCATCACCGACCTGAAGCGCCGCGGCCTACTCGACCGCACGCTGGTGATCTGGGGCGGCGAGTTCGGCCGCACGCCGATGACCGAAGGGACCGACGGCCGCGACCACAACCCCTACGGCTTCAGCATGTTCTTCGCCGGCGGCGGCATCAAAGGCGGCCTCACCCTCGGTTCCACCGACGAGTTCGGCCTCCGCGCCGTCGAGGGCCGCGTCCATGTCCACGACCTCCACGCCACGGTCCTCCACCTCCTCGGCCTCGACCACAAGCGCCTCACCTTCCCCCGCGACGGCCGCGACGAACGCCTCACCGTCAACGGCGGCAAGGTCATCCGCGAACTGCTGGCCTGAGAGGGTCGATGGGAATGACGACCAAGGTCCGCGACGTCGCCGCCTGGCTGGAGTCGTTCGCGCCGAGCCGGCTGGCCGAGCCGTGGGACAACGTGGGCCTGCTCTGGGGTGATCGGGGGGCGCCGGTCGAGCGGGTGTTGACGTGCCTGACGGTCACGCCGAGGGTGGTGGCGGAGGCGATCGAGGAGCGGGTGGCCCTGATCGTGAGCCATCACCCGGTGCTGTTCCGGGCGGTGAAGTCGGTGCGGGCGGACACGCCGGAGGGGGCGCTGCTCTGGCCGCTGGCGCGGGCGGGCGTGGCGATCTACAGCCCGCACACGGCGTTCGACAACACCGAGGGGGGGATCAACGACACGCTCGCAACGCGCCTCGGCCTCGTGGAAGTTTCCCCCTTGCGACCATCGCCGGCACGACCGGAATTCAAGGTCGTCGTCTTCGCCCCGCGCGACGACCGCGCGGCGGTGCTCGACGGGGCGTTCGCGGCCGGGGCGGGGAAGATCGGCGTTTACAACGAGTGCTCGTATTCCCACCCCGGATTCGGCACGTTCTTCGGCACCGAGGGTGCCGATCCCACGATCGGCGAGGCGGGGCGTCGGGAGACGGTCCGAGAGTGGCGCGTCGAGCTGATCTGCCCGGCCGATCGCCTGTCGGCCGTGCTCGCCGCGATCCGGTCGCGGCACTCGTATGAAGTCCCCGCCATCGACGTCTACCCCCTCCACGCCCCTCCCGCCGGCCCCGGCGTGGGGCGAATCGGCGTGCTTCCGGGCGTCATGCCTCTGGCCGAATTCGCTTCGCACGTGGCTCGCGTCCTCGACGCGCCCACCACTCAGTTCGTCGGCGACCTCGACCGCAAGGTCCATCGCGTCGCCATCGCCTGCGGCGCGGGGGACGATTTCCTCGCCGACGCCGCCCGGCTCGGCGCCGACGCCCTGCTGACCGGCGAGGCCCGCTTCCATCGCGCCCTGGAGGTCGAGGCCCTCGGCGTCGGCCTCGTCCTCGCCGGCCACCACGCCACCGAGCGCCCCGGCGTCGAGGCCCTCGCCGACCGCCTCGCCCGCGCCTTCCCCGATCTCACCGTCTGGCCCAGCCGCCGCGAACGCGACCCGCTACGATCATGCTCGACTTCGAGATCAGAGACCATCACGGGTTGACACGATGGCGAACCGAAAGAAGCCCCCGGTCCATCCCGGCGAGATCCTCCTCGAGGAATCCTTGATCCCTTTTGCGATCAGCCCGTATCGGCTCGCCAAGGAGACGACTGTCCCCCCGCGGCGGATCTTCGAGATCGTCCACGGGACGCGGGCGATCACCGCCGATACCGCCCTGCGCCTTGCCCGATACTTCGGGACCTCCGAGGGGTTCTGGCTCAACCTTCAAGTTCACCATGACCTTGAGGTCCAGAAGGACCGGCTCGGCGATCGGCTGCGGGGTGAGGTCAAGGTCCTGGCCCCTGCGCGGACGCGCGTCGTCGCGGACTCGACGCACCCTACACGGCTCGTCGCTCGACGTGCTAGGATGGCCTCGTGGCGAGGGCTCGAGCGGCGGGAGGTGTCCGATGCGGCGAGGTGTGCGGCTGGCCGGCGTGCTGGGCGTGGTGCTGGGCCTGGGCGGGGGCGGGGGCGTCGCGATCGCGGCGGGGGACGACGTGCCCGGGCCGCTGGCGCCGTTCGCGTACCTCGCCGGAGCCTGGCACGGCACGGGCATCCCGAAGGTGAACAAGCTCAAGGGGTGGGACGAGAAGCACGCCTGGGCGTACAAGTTCGTCAAGGGGAAGCCGGTCGGGATGTCGTGGCAGGTCACCAAGGGCAAGGTGCTCGCCGGGGCCGAGTTGACCTATGACGAGGCGTCGAAGGCGTATCGCCTCGACGTCAAGGACGAGGCCGGCAAGGTGGCGCGGTACACCGGCAAGCTCGACGGCCGCGGCAAGACGCTGGTCCTCGACCGCGACGAGCCCCTGGCCGACGGCACCAAGGAGCGGATCTCGCTGGTGCTCAACGGCAACGAGATCCGCTACACCGTCTGGATCGACCGCAAGGAGCCCGGCGCCCCGCGGTTCGAGCGGTCGATCGAGATGCTGCTGGGCAAGGAGGGCGAGTCGTTCGCCGCCGGGGGCGCCGCCAACGACGGCCCCAAGTGCATCCTCACCGGCGGCGCGGCCACGATGACCGTCAGCTACGAAGGGAAGTCCTACCCCGTCTGCTGCACCGGCTGCCGCGACGAGTTCAACGACAACCCCACCAAGTACATCGCCTTGCTCGCCAAGAAGGGTGGCGCCAAGGCCACCGCCAAGCCCTCGACCTCGAACGTCACCAAGGACGACTCCTTCCTCCCCCTCGACTCGCCCGAGCCCAAGAAGGCCACCCCCGCCAAGCCGACGTCGCCGAAGACTGCCGAGGCCGACGCGCCCAAGGCCAAGGCCAAGGAGAAGCCGAAGGACGCCGCGAAGCCCAAGGCCGACGACAAGGCCACCGTCCGCGCCGCCTCCTTGCTCCGCCAGGGCCAGGCCCTCGACAAGGCCGGCAAGGCCGCCGCCGCCCTCGACTACTACCGCCGGATCGTCAAGGACTTCCCCGACACCCCCGCCGCCAAGACCGCCGCGGGGCGGATCAAGGCGGCGGGGAAGTGAGCCGAGGCCCGGCCCTCACTGGGCCGCCGGCTCCGCGAACTCTTGCTCGTGCTCCTTGAGCCGACGGAGCGCCGAGAAGTACAACTTCGAGCCGAACGCGGCGCGGGTCAGCGTCTTCCGGTCGTGCAGGGCCTCCAGGGCCCGCTTGACCTCCGGGTCCTTCCTGACGTCGGCGTACTTCGCCGTGATGTCGCCGGCGGCCGACTTCAGCTCGTAGTGGCTCTGCTCGAAGTCGCCCTTGCGCCGGTCGAATTCGGCCTGGAGCTCCTGCCGCTGGGCCTGGTTGGGCTGGTTCTGCTCCAGCGCGGTCGCGTAGGCCAATTCATTGATCCGTTCCGCCTCGGTCTGGACCCGCTGCTGGCGCAGTTGGTTCTGCATGTCCCTCTGGACGGGGTTGCGCGGCCGGCCGATGCCCCAGAGCTGGTTGTGGATGGCCTGGACTTCGAGGGCGAGGAAGGGGACGTTGTTCCGGATCGCCTTGATCATCGCGGCCTTGATGACGACGTCGGAGAGCATGCCCTCGACCTTCCAGAAGTCGCCGCGGGCCTTGAAGAACGCCTGGGCCTTGGCGAGGAAATCGCGCTCGTCGTCGAGCACGAGGGCCCCCTTGACGATGGACAGGCCATGTCCGGCCAGGACGGCCTCCGGGTCCGGGCCGGCCGGCTTCGGCTTCGGCATCGACGCGGGCCCTGGGCGGGTGCCCTTCGCGGCCGTCGCGGCGGCCGGGCGCGGCGCCGGCTTCGGCGCGGGGGCCGGCTCGTCCTCGGCCGGGCCGGCGACGGGCCCGGCTTTCGCCTCGGGCTCGGGCCGCTGTTCCGGCCCCTCGATCAAGGGCGGCTCCTGACGGAGCGCCGCCGCGGGCGTGGGGTGAAGATCTGGCTTCGGCCCGGCGTCGGCCGGGGGTCGGTCCGCCCCGGGTCGCGCGCCCGGGCCGGCGTCGGGATCGATGCGGGGCATCGGGGCGAGGGCGGTGGTGGGCTCGGCCGTCGTCCGGGCCCCGAACATCCGGGACCCGTTCAGGACCACCGCCAGCAGCGCCGCCGGGGCCAGCGCTACCGCGCCGGCGATGAGCAGCAGCCGCCGCCGCCGCTGCCATCGGGCAAGTCGTTCCAGGCGCTCGGGATGCAGCGAGAGTCCCTCGGCGTTGTCGTCGTGCTGGATCATCGTCGACGCCCTCCGCTCGGCCAGGTTGGAATGTGGCGGAATCCCGCCGTCTCTCTGAGAGGCGGGCGAGGGACCCGGCCGGCGCGCGGTCCTGGGTTTTTTCTTGCGATCGTGGTCGATTTCATTAAGCTGACTCGTGTCCGAGAACGCCATGATGAGGACATGAGGGCCGGCCATGGACATCGGGATGAACGACGACGAGCTTCTCTACAGGGCCCGGGCGGGCGATGCCGAGGCCAAGGAGGCGCTCTTCCGCTGGGCGCTGTTGTACTTCACGCCGCGCGCCAGCAAGTCCCTGCGCAAGGACTTCCAGGGTGTCGTGGATCGCGAGGAGACCGAGGAATTCGTCCAGGTGGTCCTGTTCGAGGCCATCCGCTCGCTGCACGAGGGGGGGCGGTCGAAGGCCGCCTTCGAGTCGCCGTCGGCCTTCCGCGGCCACATCATCCTCGCCATCAAGAATCGGATCATCGACTGGAAGCGGGCCGCCGTCAACGGCCATCGGGTCGACGGCCAGACCGACGGCGAGGAGATCGTCAACAACGCGGGCCACTCCAGCGGCCTGTCGGGCTGGGGGGGTCGCGACGAGGACCTCGAGCGCCTGGAGACGCTGGATGTATACATGAAGTTCCTGTCCGAAGAGGACCAGGAATACCTCAATCTTTATCATTTCATCGGCCTGTCCGCGGAAGAGATCGTTGAGCGGAAGGGGGTCGTCGTCGGGACGGTCAACCGGCGGCTCCGGAAGGCGAGGGGGCGGCTCGGGGCGCTGGTCCGCGGCGAGGTCAAGCCCTGGCCTCGGGCCGAAATCGACGGGGCCGGCGCGCCGGAGGGGACGTAGCCCAGGGCAAACGCATCTAATTCACAAATCCTTGTCTGCAAAGAACTTGCGACTAGTTGAATTCCGTGCACTAGATTGCAAATCCTTGCAGGACAAGGATTTGCGAAACACGTGCGTTCGCCCTGGGACGTAGCCTCGCCTCCCATGGCGGGAACCGATCGCCGCGACGCCCCCGCGCGCCGGGCGGCCGGCCGGGGCACGGGGGGAGGACGCGATGGCAACGACCGCCGACGACCTGATCGAGCGCTGGGACGACGCCCGGCAAGAGGGCCGGCTCCTCGCCGTCGAGGAGATCGAGGGGAGCTCGGACGCGACGGCCGAGGTCCTCGCCGACGCCAGGCGCCAGATCGCCGACATCCTGGCCGCCGAGGAACTGCTCGGCCCGCCGGGCGGCCTCGCGATGCTCGTCGGGGGAGAGGCTCCCATGCCCGAGCCCCGGGGCGTGCCGGAGCGGTACACGGTGCTCGATCTCTTCAAGAGGGGGGGATGGGGGCCATCTTCCGGGCGCGCGAGGCGGGGCTCGACCGCGTCGTCGCCTACAAGGTGATGCGGCCGCACCTGGCCGCCAGCGCCGAGGCCCGCGACCGCTTCCGCCGCGAGGCCCAGGCGACCGCCGAGCTGTGCCACCCCGGCATCGTCCCCGTCTTCGGCCTCGTCACCGACGCCTGCGGGCTGCCCGCCTACGCGATGGAGCTCGTCGAGGGCCAGGACCTCGAAGAGGCCGTCAAGGAGCTGCGTCGCCAAGGCCCCGCCGATCCCGACGGGCGCGACGATCGGCTTCGGGAACTGATCGGGCACGTCGCCAGGACCTGCCGGATCGTCGCCTTCGCGCACGGGAAGGGCTATATCCACGGCGACATCAAGCCGCGCAATATCCTGATCGCCGGGCCCGAGGCCACCCGCATGCTCGACTGGGGCGTCGCCAGGCGCATCGAGCGCCGCGACGACGACCCCGCCGAGCACAACGGCGTCGGCGAGCGGCCCCACTTCCATCGCGCCGGCACCTACGATTATCAAGGGCCCAGCGCCGACCGCGGCGAGGAGGCCGACGAGCGCAGCGACGTCCTCTCCCTCGGGGTGACGCTCTTCTACGTCCTGGCCGGCCGCACCCCCGGCCGCGGGCCCGACCGCGACATCCCCCGGCACCTCGACGACGTGCTGCCGGCCCTCCTCGCCATCGCCCGCACGGCCACCGAGCCGGGGCGCGCCGATCGCTATCAGGCCGCGGCCGACCTCGCCGAGGACATCGAGCACGCGCTCAACGGCGAGCGGGTCGCGGCCTACGCCGAGCCCCCGATCGCCCGCGCCCGCCGCTGGATCGGCGAGAACCCGTGGAAGGCCGCCGCGGCCGTCTTCTCGGCGATCGCGCTGCTGATCGCCGCGGCCGTCGGGTTCGCCATCGACGCCCGCCGCCAGGCCCAGCTCCGCGACCGGGACATCCGCGAGGCCCGCGACCGGCGCGAGCGGGACTTGCAGGCCGCGCGCGAGCAGCACGAGAGCGACCTCCAGAAGGCCCACGACGCGCTCGTCGCCGCGGCCCGCGACACCGCCCGTCGCGGCGACTGGCCTCGGGCCCTCGACAGCTACCGGAGGGCGATCGCCGACGGCCGGCCGGATCGCCTCCGCCTGCGGGTCGAACGCCTCGCCGGCTTCTTCGCCGTCGGCGACCGCCCGACGCTGGAGCAAGAGCTGAACGAGTTGAAGGGCCGCACCGACCTGGACCGCCTCGCCGCCCCCGTCGACCTGGCCCGCGGCTCCCTCCTGCTGTGCAACCTCGACGCGCAGGACGAAGGCCGCCGGCTCGTCCGCCGGGCGCTCCGGCGTCGCAAGGATCTCATCTCCGACGCCGATCCTGATTACGCCGAGGCCCTGGCCGAGACCAATCCGCGGAAGGTCATCGAGCATTTGCGGTCGGCCCTCGCGCGCGAGCCGCTGCACTTCCCGTCGCATGGCGCGCTGCTCGCGGCGTTCCTTTCCACCGGCGAGCTGGCCGAGGCCCGCCGGCAATGCGACCAGATGGAGCGGCTCTTCCCCGCCTCGACCCCGCCGACCTTCATCCGCGCCACGGCCGACCTCATCGAGGGGAACCAGCCTTCGTTGGGTCGTCGACTCGATGAACTCACCGCCCGCCTCGGCCCGTCGCGCGCGTCGGACGCGAAGGCGTTGCGGGCCTTCTGCGAGACCGCCACTGACGTCTTCAACCAGTTCGATCGCTACCGGTCCACCCCGGGCGGCCTGGGCTTCTTCGGCAACCTCAAGCTCGCCTCCTCGCTCGCCCGCCTCCGCAAGGACGCCCCCGCCGCGCTCCGGCCGGTGACGTTCCCGGTGCCCACCGTCGGCCTGTTCCTCGGGGCCATCGACGCGATCGCCGAAGCCTACTCCATCTCGAGAGGACCGACCGGGATGCAGTCGGGGAAGCTGATGGCCCTCTTCGAGCGACACCCCGACGCCATGATCCTGGCCCTGGCCGTCTCCGACCGCCTCCCCGCCACGATCGGCATGATCCGCGAGGCCGACCTCCGCGCCTTGCGGGAGGCCTTCACCGACGTCGCCCGGCTGGCCGAGCGCTCGGCGAACATCCCCACCCTCGTGCCGCACTCGGCGATCGGCTACCAGGCGCGCATCCTCGGCGCGATCATGGACGTCTCGTGGCTCAAGATCACCCCCGGGCCGGGCCGCGAGCACGTCGAGAGGCTCCTGGACCAGCTCCGCGTCCTGGTCACAGAAGGCCGTCGCCGCGAGGCGGTCCGCCAAGAGGGGCTCGTCCTGCTCCTCAAGATGCTCACGTCCAGCCTCAACCCCAAGCTCGCCGCCGACTGGAAGCTCGACACGCCCGACGGCCTGGAGGCCTACCGCAGGCGCTGCCGGCTCCTCTCCGCGTACGGCCGATCCCTGCTCGAGAACTGGCTCGACGACGAGCCCGACAACGCCGTCGCCAGGGGCTGGCTCGAGCAGCTCCGCGCGTGGGCCGAGCGGCAGGAGAAAGGGCCCGACTTCGCGCATCCGCCCGGCGCCGGGCCCCCGGCCGAGGGGAGGCCGAAATGATGCCGACACGAACGATCGGCCGTCCGGGCGTTCCCGCGGTATTTCACAAATCAACCAATGGGTTTTTGCCTGCTCCTCGCCCCGCCTTGACGACGCCCCCTTGCATCACGGCGACGAACCGCGAGCGGTCCTCGAGCAGGCGGATGTCGGCCAGGACGTCGCCGTCGACGACGAGGACGTCGGCCAGCAGGCCGGGACGCAGCGTGCCGAACTCGTCGGCGCGGCCCATGATCTCGGCGCCGGTCCGGGTGGCGCAGGTGATGGTTTCCAAGGGCGAGAAACCGACGTACTCGACGAAGAAGGTCAGCTCCCTGGCGTAGTCGCCGTGGGGGTTCCAGGCGAAGCCGTAGTCGCCCCCCATGCCGAGCCGGCCACCGCCTTTGAGGATGCGTCGGGCGCTCTCGGCGCCGCCCTCGAGCGTCTCCTTGTGGCCGTCGACGACCCGCCGCGACATGCCGAACTCCGGGCCGCGGACGATCGAGGCGTGCTCGAACTGGAGGGCCGGCACCACCGGCGTGTCCCGCTCCAGGAGCATGTCGAGCGCCTCGTCGTCGAGGAACGTGCCGTGTTCCAGGGTGTCGTAGCCGGCGCGCAGCGCGTTCTTGATCCCCTCGGTGGCCCGGCAGTGGCCCGTGACCTTCAGGCCGTGGTTGTGCGCCGTGGCGACGCAGGCGTGCATCTCCTCGAAGGTCATGCAGAGCGTGTGGTGGTCGTTGGTGTCGGGGGCCGCCGCGTCGCCGGTCGGGTATGTCTTGACCCACTCGACGCCGTCCTTGACCAGCCGGCGGACGGCCGCGCGGGCCTCGTCGGGCCCGTTGACCAGCAGCACCAGCCCTTCCATGCCGATCTTGCGATAGTCGGGGTTCCAGTCCATCAGGCCGCCGACGCCGCAGATCTCGCGGCCGTTGGCCGCCAGCCGCGGGCCCGGCACGAGGTCGGCCTCGATCGCCTTCTTGAGCCAGACGTCGATGTTGAACAGGCTCCCGCCCGACCGCGCCGCGGTGTAGCCGCACTCCAGGGCCAATCGGGCGTTGACCGCGGCCAGGAGCGTGACGTACTCGACCGGATACTTGATGTCGAGGTCTTCCAAGGCCGCGACGTCGAAGTACGTCGGGTGGAAGTGGGCCTCGACGAGCCCCGGCAGGATCGTCCCCCCGTTCGCGTCGATCCGCCGCGCCTCCGGCGGGACCTCCGGCGCCCGCGCCGCCGGGCCCGCGAAGCGGATGCGGCCGTCGACGACCACCACCGCGGCATCGGGGACCGGCGCCGCGCCGGTGCCGTCGACCAGCGTGCCGTTGGCGATCAGGGTCGTGCCGGTCGCGATCTTCATGGCCGATCCTCCCGCGCCCGTCGTGGCGCCACCGCGGCCCGCCCGGGACCTCGAACCGGGCGGCCGCGCGGTCGTTGTCGCGCCAGCGTAACACCCGGGCGGGGCATTGAACATGATCCCGGGGCCGGGGCCTTGGCAACGACCCGCCGGCGCGGCAGACTACCGGCTGGGCGTGCCGAGCCCATCCCGCCGATCGCCCGCGAACCCGAACCAGGGGGCCGTTCCCATGCGCCGAGCCGTCACCCGCGCGTCCTTGATGTTCCTGGCCCTGGCCCTCGCGGCGAAGTCGGCCACGGCCGACCCGCCGGGCCTGAAGACCTTGCCGATCGGGGCCCAGGCCCCCGACTTCAAGCTGCCGGGCGTCGACGGCCGCGACTACAGCCTGAACGACTTCGCCAGGGCGAAGGTGCTGGTCGTCGTCTTCACCTGCAACCACTGCCCGACCGCCCAGGCGTACGAGGACCGCATCGCCCACCTCCACGCCGACTACAAGGACAAGGGGGTCGCCCTCGTCGCCATCTCCCCCAACGACCCCGCCGCCGTCCGGCTCGACGAGCTCGGCTACACCGACCTGGGCGACTCGTTCGAAGACATGAAGGTCCGCGCCAAGGACCACAAGTTCGCCTACCCGTACCTCTACGACGGCAAGACCCAGGAGACGGCCAAGGCCTACGGCGTCCTGGCCACGCCGCACGTCTTCATCTTCGACGAGGGGCGGAAGCTCCGCTACGTCGGCCGGTTCGACGACGCCGAGGTCAAGACGGTCAAGTCGCACGACGCCATCAACGCCGTCGAGGCCCTGCTGGCCGGCAAGCCGGTGCCGGTCCCGACGACCCGCGTCTTCGGCTGCTCGACGAAGTGGGCCGACAAGCGCGCCGACGCCGCGAAGTCGCTCGCCCGCTGGGATGCCGAGCCCGTCAAGCTCGAATCCATCGACGACGACGGCGTGGCCAAGCTCGTCAAGAACGACACGAAGGATCTGCTCCTGGTCAACCTCTGGGCCACCTGGTGCGGCCCTTGCGTCGCGGAGCTGCCCGAGCTCGTGACGATGAACCGGATGTATCGCGGCCGCCACTTCAAGCTCGTGACCCTCAGCATGGACGACCCCGAGAAGCACGACGACGCGCTGAAGGTCCTCCGCGACGCCCATGCCTCCGGCACGAACTACCTCGTCCACACCAAGGATCGCGACCACTTCGCCGACGTCCTCGATAAGGAGTGGCCCGGGCCGATCCCCTACACCCTCCTGATCGCCCCCGGCGGCAAGGTCCTCTACCGCAAGGCCGGCGCCATCGACCCCCTCGAGGTCCGCCGCGCCGTCGTGAGTTACCTCGGCCGCACCTATTGACCGCCCGCGTCGCCTCCCTCCGCGCCTTCGCGTGATGACGCCTCGGCAGTCCGCGGGCCTCCTCCACGACCTCTCGTCGCTTCGCGACCCGGACGCCCGCGGGCGTCCGGGCCACCCGCGCTGGTCCTGTGAGCGCCCCCTTCGCCTTCGACCCGGCGCA
Source organism: Isosphaeraceae bacterium (assembly GCA_035551935.1). GTDB lineage: Bacteria > Planctomycetota > Planctomycetia > Isosphaerales > Isosphaeraceae > DASZMJ01. Next base: position 4,982 of record DASZMJ010000039.1, on the reverse strand, counting down.
CGGCCCGATCGTCGTCGAGGCCAGCCTCTCCGGGCCGCTCGGGCAGGCGGACCTGCGGCTGATCCTCGACACGGGGGCGACGACCAGCCTCGTCCCGCTCGACGATCCTGGCGGCGATCGGCTTCGACCCGGCCACGGCGCCGGACCGCGTCCGGTTGGCGATGGGCAACGGCGTCGAGCTCGTCCCGCGGATCGTCCTCAACCGGCTGTCGGTCCTGGGCCGGACCCGGCTCGCGTTCCCGTTGCTCGCCCACGACCTGCCGCCCGCCGCCGGCATCGACGGCCTGCTCGGCCTCGACTTCCTCCGATCGACCGTCCTCACGGTCGACTTCCACCTCGGCCGGATCACCCTGGCCTGACGCCTCAAGCGGGCCGGTTGGCCGGGGTTGCGCCAGCGACCCCGGTCCTCGGCTCGGAGCCCGGGCGCGCGACCGAAGACCGGGGTTCCGAGGACGAAACCCCTGCCACCCCGCCGCCGCGTTCGACGTAGAGCCTGAGCACGGCCAGGGCGGCGTCGGACAGCGTGATCGTCTCGGCCATGGCATCCTCCGTGATCAAGTCTGCCGATCCTAGCGAATCCGTGCCGCGAGAGAAACACCGGCTGCCGCGAGCCACCCGCGGCCTGGAGAGAATGCGGCGGGTGGCACTGGTGGCTTGCCCACCAGTGCTCCGTACGCGATGCTTACCGAGCACTGGTGGGCAAGCCACCAGTGCCACCCGCCCGCGCAGACGATGCCCCTCCCGCGAGGAGCCGCTACCCTTCCAGTTGGAATCCCGGCCGAAATCCGGCAGGGATTCCGGAAAAAGGGCCCGATGGGCGTATCCGCGTCGCTCCGCCGCCCCGGCTCGATCGGCGCGCCTCGGTCGATCGAGGCCGGGCACGCCCCCAGCCGTCGTGGGCCGCCTCCTGCGGCTTCGCCGCCCGGACAACTTCGGAAAGTTGTCCGGGCCACCCCGCGTCGTAGGCGGGCAGGACGATCGAGATCATCGCGCGGATTCCGCCGGAACCCCCGAGGGGATCGCCCTTTCCGCCGTTCTTCGGTTCGTTTCGCGCTGGTGGTTTGGCGACAATCCCGAGCCGGGCCTGTGAGGGGACGGGCGCGAGGGGAGCGGGCCGGGCGTAGGGATCAGCCTCTTGCGGCTTCGCCGCCCGGACAACTTCGGAAAGTTGTCCGGGCCACCCCGCGGTCGTGCAGCGTGAAGGTGTCCGTGCCGGTGCCGATGAGCAGGTACGGGCTGGTCGCCGTCCCCTGGTCGTGCAGGCTCAACGACTCGGACCGCCAGCGGTCGATCGTATACGAATCGGTGCCGCCCGTGATCGCGTCGCTGGCCCCCAGGGTGTCGGTGCCGGCGTCGGACCAGCCGTCGCTGACCGAGTCGAGGTCGGATAGCGCGAAGATGTCGGGGCCGGGGCTCGCCATACCCAGGCCGTAGCTGTCGGTGCCGTGCTGCGTCCAGGTGAATGAGTCGCTGCCGCCGGTCACCGCGGCGTTCGCGCCGAGCGACTCGCCGCCGGTCTCGGAGAAGCTCATGCTGTTGGAGTTCGACTCGCCGATCGTCACCGCCGACCCGGTGATGCCCAGCGCCGAGCTGTCGGTGCCGACCTGGATGAAGGTCGAGCCGTCCGAGCCGCCCGTGACGACGGCATTCGTGCCGAAGGTCTCGGTGCCGGTCTCCAGCAGGCTGGTGCTGTCGCTGGCCGACTGGTCGCGGGTGAAGGCCCCCGTCTCGACCCCGCCGCCGCAGTCGGTCAGGGTCTCCGAGCCGCTGGTCTCGTGGTCGCTGGTGAAGTCGGTGGCCGTGTCGTTGTACGTCTCGTTCAGGCCGCCGCCGGTGACGGTGCCGCCGGCCCCCTCGGTGTCGCTGATCGCCTCGTGCACGCTCAGCGTGTCGGTCGGGGATTTGGGCCGGAACCCGCGGTCAGGGCGTGACTTGCGCCGGTCTTCGGTTCGTTCCGCGCCGGGCGGTTCGGGGGCCGGGGCCCGCGGCGACGGTGGCGGCGTCGGCCGCCGTCACCGGGGCGGAAATCGCGCCGGAAATCCTTGGAGATGTGGTTGTTGCGTCGATCTTCGGTTCGTTCCGCGCCGGGGCGGGCGCACCGCTAGAAATTGCCTATCTTGCCCATTCCCTGAAATTCGGCTCCTGACCCCTTTTATCCGCCTCTTGCGCTGCAGGCCGCTGAGCAGGCCGCGGATGACGAGGGCGGCGTTGATCCGCTGCTCGGCGCGGTAGAACCGTGGCAAGTAGCGTTCGAGGAACGCGGTGAGCCGGTCCTGGCAGCCGCGGACCTGGTCGGGTGTCACGGCGGCGTCGGCCAAGAGGGCTTGGGCGTCGGGATGGTCCAAGAGCGACATGGCGGCCCCCCTGTCGGTCTGCTCCAGCCCCGATCATAACTCCTGTCATGGCAATGCAATAGTGGAATCGGTTACAGTCCAACTAGCTGACGCTTGTTTCAGGACTAGCTGCGTCCCCGTTTCCCATCCCCACCAGCCAATCATTCGCCGTCGCCACCTGTAAGAAATCGGATTTGAGTCGGTCGACATCTATGTCTTGAATGTTCATAAATTCGAGCATATCGAGCGAACGGAGCATCGAGCGGCACAAGAGATCCGCTCGCTCTCGCTCATCGGCCAATCGGAATCGATCATGATTAATGTGTAGTCTAAATTCACATGACTTTTCTATCTTATTATATTTTTTGATCTCTTTATAAAATTTAATCAATGAAATGCTCATAATTACTGGAATAAAATCCCATTCGGAGAGTCCGCTCCCATAATCTTTCTCCTTGAAGGCATTGGTCAGCGGCCCCTCGATGCGCCTCAGGGCCTCGAGAAACTGGTCCGAGACATCGGCTTCGACTTCACCGCTCATCCAGAACTCCATTTTGCCGTTCTCCGTCAGTAGTTGTTACGATTCAGGTCCGGCCTCAATCCGCCATTCATTCTCTTGTATTCTAGTATTTTTCTGTGTTGCCAAGCATGAGCCTGGGCCTTGGAGCCAAACATCTCCGGCGTGAAAATCGCTCCTTTCGACTTGAGGAACTTCTTGGTGTACCGACTCACCCCCTGCGTCGTCTCACCGTACTTGAGGATTCTTCCGGTTTTGTCTCGGAGTGTGTAGCCGATCGCCGGCTTGGTAGTGTTGAGACTATTGCCGTGTGCGGCAGGGTTGCCGGTATTGAAAAGGGTACGCTGGTTGGGGTCAGGCTTGCACCTCTTAGCATTGTGGGCCCAGGCGGCGAAGCCCCAGGCCGGGTCGCCGACGAAGTAGGTATGATACCCCTCGACCTCGACGTTGTAAACCGCCGCCGCCGCGTGCGGGCCCTCGAGGGCCTCCAGCTCGACCCAGCGGCCGTCGGCCGACAGCAACTCCACGCCCGGCACCAGTTGCTGGGCGTCGGTCCAGCCCTTATCGCGGACCCAGAACGGGTGCTCGGCGGTGGTGCGGATCACCCGGCCGCCGACGCGGAGGTCCAGCAGCGGCGCGAAGTTGGCGAACAGGTTGACCACCCGCCGCGGCACCGGCACGGCGGCCGGGTCATCCTCGGGCAGCGCCAGGACCCAGTCGCCCTCCTCCAGCTCCTCGATCGGCGTGCAGCCGCCGGGGGTGAGGATCGGCGTCCCGGCCGCGAAGCACGGGCCGTCGAACAGCGCGTCCAGGAGGTTGAGTGCCCCCTCAGCGGCCTTCTTGTAATCCCCCTCGGCGATCCCCTGGCCGACGTCGATGGCCCCGGAGGTCGCCTGGGCGATTCGGAGGACCATCTTGGCCTTGCCGCAGGGCAGGAACGCGTCGATGACGGTACCGGCCGCGTGGCCGGCCGCATACTCGGGCGAGTCGTAGTCGGTGAAGCCATCCGCCCCGATCATCTGGCGATACTTCTGCGTCAGGCCCCCGGTGGCCGCATCGCCGAATCCATTGAAGCCGTTGGCCACATCGTTCAGGGTCGGCCACTGGATGTACTTGAGCGGGTTGGCCGCACGGTCGGCCCGGTACTGGGCCTCGGACTGCACCTGGAGCTGCTTCTGCGTCGCCTCGTAGGCGGCCAGGCCCGGCTTGCTGTACCGCGACGCATAACCGGGCGGATCGCTGGCGCCGGCATTCGGCGCCGCCTGGGCGCCGCCGGCGGCGAAGTCGCCCTGGCGGCGGGCCTGCTCGCCGTAGCTGCCGTTGGGATTGGTCGAGGCGCCGCCGGGCGAGACCGCCTTGCCGGCGGTGCCCGAGGCGCCCGGGGTGGGCCGGCGGTAGCCGATCGGCGTCGGGTACGACTGCCAGCCGACCGCCGGGTAGCCCTCCGTCAGGTCGAAGTACGACGTGCTGACCAGGTTGGCGCGGACCTCGTCGTTGAGGCTGGAGGGGTTGTAATGCAGGCACGCCGGGGAAGGGAAATCGGTGTCAGTTCCAGTTTTTCCCCCTGAAAAAATGAACTGACACCGATTATCCCTTCCTGAAAAAATGAACTGACACCGATTATCCCTTCCGTGCCAGAGGAGTTCGGGAATCGATCGCCTCTGGGCCGGGGAGAGTCTGGGTGGGCGACCCGGTGCGGACCGCGACCGCAGAGCCTCGGGGCCGCCGTCGCGGGCGCGGGCCAGCCCACCGCTGAGGGCGACCTCGGAGACATCGAGGGCCTCGGCGATGTCGCGCTGGATCCAGCCCCGCCGCTTCAGGTGCAAGGCACGGAATCTCCGCCATTCGAGACACTCGGGCGGGATGGGGTAGGTTGTTTCCATCCCTCGATCTTAGTGTAGAAAACTTAAACCTCTTTGCGCAGCGGTCAGTAGGAATGTCCCCCTCCGGCTCCCCCCTTTTCTCCGCCTGGATCGGAGGACTTCGATCAGTTTACTGATCGTCAGGAAAGTAATGCACGCGGCAGCGGGAGGTCGGACGCGTGGAACAGGCTTCGCAGCCCATCCTGGTCTCGCGCGATCGCGTCCAACTCGCCGGTCACCGCGCGGTGGAGTTCGGTCACATCATGGGGC
>DASZMJ010000038.1:0-24426 GCA_035551935.1 Isosphaeraceae bacterium | reverse complement strand
GGCCCCAACGACCAGGGGCTCTCCCGACGCCACATCCTGGCCGCCTGCGAGGCCAGCCTGAAGAGGCTCAGGACGGATTTCATCGATTTCTATCAATCCCATTCCTTCGACCCGGAGACTCCCATCGACGAGACGTTGCGGGCCTTCGACGACCTGGTGCGGTCGGGCAAGGTGCGGTACGTCGGCTGCTCGAACTACCCGGCCTGGCAACTCGCGCTGGCCCTGGGGGCGAGCGAGCGGCACGACTGGTCGCGGTACGACTGCGCGCAGAACCGCTACAACCTGCTCTATCGCGAGGTCGAGGACGAGCTGCTCCCGCTCTGCCGCGACCGGGAGGTCGGCTTCCTGGCGTACAACCCGCTGGCCGGCGGGTTCCTGTCGGGCAAGTACAAGCCCGAGGAGCCGCCGCCGCCGGGGACGCGGTTCTCGGCGATGGGGGCGTCGGTGTCGCTCTACCGCGACCGCTACTGGCAGGACGCCCAGTTCGCCGCCGTCGAGAAGCTCCGCGCCGCGTTCGAGCCCCGGGGGCTGTCGCTGGTCACGGGGAGCGTCGCCTGGGTGCTCGCGCAGCCCGGCGTCACCGCCGCCATCGTCGGCGCCAGCCGCCCCGAGCAGTTGAACGAGACCCTCGCCGCCGTCGACTGCCACCTCGACGCCGAGGCCCTCGCCGCCTGCGACGCCGCCTGGTACGACCTCCCGCGCCGCCCACGGCCCCGCTGAACCCGCGGCGGGGCCGGGGCCCGGCCCGGATCAGCCCCGCCAGAGCATGTAGCCGACGAAGCCCGCGACGGCGAGCAGGAGGAGCGGCAGCGACCAACGGTCCCAGAACTTCTGCATGTCCCACCCCTTCGGCGTGGCGGCACCCGGGGCGGACCCGGCCGGACTCGGCCGCAGGAGGAGCCCCATCGTCTCAAGTATTCGCGAATTCTCTCTATTTTTCAAGTCAAAATCATTCAAATCGATCGATTATTCCCGCCCCTCGTCTCCGGCCCTTGCCCCCCTCCGCCGCGGGCCGGCCCGGCCGCGACGGGGCGAGGGGCCGGCCGTACGCCTCCGCGGGCGGCCGCGCCGGCACCCCCAGCTCGGCGCGGAGCCGGGCGAGCTCCCGCCTCAATTCCGTTAAAGTCTTCGCATATTCCGGGTCGTCGGAGACGTCGCGCAGCTCGCGCGGGTCGGCCTGGCGATCGAAGAGTTCCCACGAGTCCATATCCGGGGTATCGAAGCGCACGAGCTTGTAGCGGTCGGTCACGACCCCGCGGTGCGGCCGGACGTGGTGCGGCTCGGGGTACTCGTAGTACTCGTAATAGAAGCTCGTCCGCCAGTCGTCGGGCGTCCGCCCCTCGAGGACGGGCACGAGGCTCCGGCCCTGGACCTCGCCGGGGATCGGCAGGCCGGCGGCCTCGAGGAAGGTCGGGGCGAAGTCGACGTTCGAGACGATGGCGCCGCTCGTGCGGCCCGGCCCGACCACCCCCGGCCAGCGCACCAGGAGCGGCGTGCGGAGCGACTCCTCGAAGATCCAGCGCTTGTCGAACCAGCCGTGCTCGCCGAGGTAGAACCCCTGGTCCGACGTGTAGACGACGATCGTATTCCCCGCCAACCCCTCGCGGTCGAGGAAGTCGAGCACCCGGCCGACCGCCTCGTCCACCCCCTTGATGCACGCGAGATAATCGTGCATATATCGATTATACTTCCAGCGCACGAGGTCCTTCCCCACGGGCCTGGCGGCGCGGAAGGCCTCGTTGCGGGGGCCGTAGTAGGCGTCCCACGCCTCGCGCCGCTCGGGGGTCAATCGGGGCGGCGGGACGAGCTTGAGGTCCTTGTCGTCCATCGTCCGGGCGATGGTCATGTCCTGGTCGTGCTCGGCCTTGCCGCGGCCGGAGTAGTCGTCGAAGAGGGTGGGAGGCTCGGGGTACGTGCGGTCGCCGTCGTGGCCGAGGTGCCGCAGCGGCGGCTCCCACTCGCGATGCGGGGCCTTGTGCTGATACATGAGGAGGAAAGGCTTCGACTTATCTCGCGTCTTCAGCCAGTCGATCGCGACGTCGGTGATGACGTCGGTGACGTACCCGTCGTGCTCCACGCGCCGGCCGTCCTCGATCATCGGCGGGTTGTAGTAGGCTCCCTGGCCCGGCAGGATGTGCCAATAGTCGAACCCGGTCGGGTCGCTGACGAGGTGCCACTTGCCGACGACCGCCGTCTTGTAGCCGGCGGCCTGGAGCCGCTTGGGGAAGGTGTCCTGGGCGCCGTCGAACCGGCTGTTCGTGTTGTTGTAGAAGCCGTTCTTGTGGCTGTACTTGCCCGTCAGGATCGACGCCCGGCTCGGCCCGCAGATCGAGTTGGGCACCAGGCAGCGGTCGAACCTCATCCCCTCCCGCGCCAGGCGGTCGATGTTCGGCGTCTCGACCAGCTTGCGCGGGTCGCCGTACGCCGAGATGGCCTGATACGCATGGTCGTCGGCGCAGATGAACACGATATTCGGCCGGTCGTCGCCGCGAGCCCGACCGGGCATGAGCGCCGGGAAGGCGAGCGCGACGGCGAGGACGAGGCGCCTGGAGAGGTCCATGAGGCGGTCCTCCGGTTTCGCGGTTCCAGCGGAAAAAGCGGCCGCTCTGGGCACTGCATTTCGAGGCCCCTGGAGCGTAGCCGCCGGATCGCCCGCGGGCAAGCCGCCGGGGCCGATCGGCGGTCAGGGCGGGCCGCCGGCCTTGAAATCGCGGAGCGTCCGCAGCAATTCGGGGACCTTGGTCGCGACTGCGTCCCAGACGATATCGTCATCGACCCGGTAATAGGTGTGCGAGATCCAGTCCCGCATCCCGGCGATCTTCTTCCACTCGATGCCCGGCATCCTGGCCCGCACGTCGTCGGGTATGTGCTTCGTCGCCTCCCCGATGATCTCGATGTTCCGCAAGACCGCATCCATGACGAGCTCCTGCTCGACCAACCGCTCCTGGTCCATCCCCGACGTGAACCGGAGGATCTTCTCGCAGCACTCGATGACGTCGTCGATCCTCTGCTCGGGCCTACGGGACACGGATGGCCTCCTCGTCGATCTCCGCCCGCATGGCGGGGCGCAGGCATTTCGGGGTGAGGAGGTCCACCCGCCTGCCGAATAGGCCCTCCAAGTCGAGCTTCAGTCCCATGAAGTTGTCGAACGTGGCCCTGTCCTCGAAGGTGACGAGGACGTCGACGTCGCTCCCCTCGCGGTCGTCGCCGCGGGCCATCGAGCCGAAGACGGCCAGGGTCTTGACCCCGTACTTCGCCCGCAGGCCGGGGGCCTCGGCCTTGAGGCGGTCGAGGATGGCTTGGCGGTCCATCGGCGGCCCTCGTCGACGCGGGGGGCGGGAACGGCTCGGATCTCATTAGAACACATCCCGGCGCCGGAGGGCAGGGCCCGCCCGGCCCCGAGGGGTATCGAAGGATCCGCCCCGGCCAAACTGTGAATTTTTTAACGGCAGGGTCTTGGCGCCGACCGTCGCGGGCGGTAGGGATGGAGGGGTCCTGTGAGGAAATGCACGGGAGCGATGGGAAGGCCGAAGGGCCGGGGGGTGGGCGATGGTGGAGGAGTTGCTGGGGCCGGCGGGGTCGTGGGGCAGGGAGGGCGTGGCCCTGGGCCTGGACGTGGCGATCAAGGCGGCGGCGGCGGTCGCCTTGGCGATCGGGGCGCACCTGGCGCTGGGGAGGAGGCGGGCGCTGGTGCAGTCGGCGGTCTGGAACGCGTGCCTGGTCGGTTTGCTCGTGCTGCCGGCCGCGGCGGCGGCCTTCCCGGCGTGGCGGATCGCCTGCCTGCCCGCGGGGCCGAAGCCGGCGCCGGTCGAGGTCGGCCCGATGGCGATCGAGCCGGTCGTCTCGGCCGTCGACGAGGCCCCGGTCGTCGGGGCGGCGGTCGAGCCGGCGCCGAAGACGGCGAGGAACGTCGACGGCGCGACGGTGGTCGTCCTGGTCTACGGGATCGGGGCGGCGCTCCTGCTGCTGCGGCTGGTCGTGTCGTGGCGGGCGGCGAAGGGGCTCTCCAGAACGGGGGAGACGGTCGAGACAGGGCCGTGGGTCGAGGCGCTGGGACGCTGGCGCGCGAGGCTCGGCCTGACGTCCAACGTGCGGCTGGCACGGTCGGCGAGGCTGGGGGTGCCGGTCGTCGTCGGCTGGCGTCGGCCGACGATCCTCTTGCCGGAGGGGCTCGGCGACGCGACGCCGAAGGCGGTCGTCGACGCGGTCCTGTTGCACGAGCTGGCGCACGTGCGGCGGGGGGATTATCCGTGGAACGTCCTCCTGCGGCTCTTGCAGGCGATCTACTGGCCGCACCCGATGGTCTGGCTCGCCGGCCGGCTGATCCACTCGGTCCGCGAGCAGGCGTGCGACGACCTCTGCGTCGGCTGGCTCGAAGGGTCGGGGTCGTATCGCGACGCCTTGCTCGACGTGGCCTCGGGCCTGGCGCGGCGGCCGAAGGGGGCGCTCGGGATGGCCTTGGCATTGGGCATGGCGCGGTCGTCGCGATTGGGGAAGCGGCTGGAGCGGATCGAGGGGAGCGCCGGCGCCTCGCGTTGCCTCCTGCGAGGGCCGGCGCGGCTCGCGGTGGCGATGCTGGTCGTGGCGACGGTCGTCGTGCTCGGCACGGTCCGGCTGGCCCGCACCGCCGCCGCGGCGCCGCAGGAGCCGAAGGCCACGCCGAAGGGCGAGGATGAGCCGAAGGACAGGGGCGAGGCGTCCAAGGCGCGTTACGGCCTCAAGGTCGACCGCGCCAAGGCGGCGGAACTCGGCCTGTCGGCCGACGAGGTCATCAAGGCCGCGACCCAGGCGCTCCGGGCCGACGACCGCACCGAACGGAGCAGCCTCTGGATCGACCCGACGGACAAGACCCTCTATTTCGTCGGCCGCAACGCCACCGTGGACGGCGTCAGCCTGATCGACGCGGTGCTCGACACGAAGGTCGCCGCGGAGAAGCCCGTCCCGCTGCGGAACCTCGTCATCGTCATCCGGACCACCGCCCGCCAGGTCGCGACGGCGCGGGTCGGCCGTCGCACGACCGGGAGGACGACGGTGCAGCCGTGTACCCTCCAGCCGTACGAGTGGGCCAACCTGTCGGCCCGCGTCACGGGCTACCTCGCATCGGTCAAGGTCGACATCGGCGACTCGGTCAAGAAGGGGGACGTGCTGGCCACGATCGAGGCGCCCGACCTGCGCGTCGACCTCGACCGCGCCGCGGCGAAGCTCCAGCAGGCCCGCGCCCGGCTGTCGCAGGCGGCTGCGGCCGTGCGATCGTCGCAGGCGGCCGTCCAGGGGCGGAAGGCCAAGCTCAAGCAGGCCGAGGCCGACGTCAAGAAGGGCCAGAGCCACGTCGACAAGTGGGATACGGAGGTCAAGCGCCTCGAGAAGGCGGTGGAACGGCAGGTCGTGGCCCAGCAGGTGCTCCACGAGTCGAAGCTCCAGCGCGAGGCCGCCGTCGCCGACCTCGACGCCGCCCGTGCGGCGGCCGAGTCGGCCAGGGCCAACTTGGTGGAGGCCGAGGCCGACATCGAGGCGAGCAAGGCGGGCCTGCTCGTGGCCGAGACCGAGGTCAAGGTCGCCGAGGCCGACCTCGCCAAGGCGCGGCTCCTGGTCGATGCCACGATGATCCGGTCGCCCTACGACGGGCTCGTCACCAACCGCAACGCCAACATCGGCGACCTCGTCCGCGCCGAGGCCGGCGCCAACGCGCCGCCGATCTTCCGGGTCGTCCGCACCGACGTCATGCGGGCCGTCGTCCAGGTGCCCGACGCCGACGCCCCCTTCATCCGGCGCGGCCAGGCGGCGACCGTCCGCTTCAAGTCGCTCCGCGAGGACTTCCGGGGCCAGGTCGCGCGGTTCGCCGAGGCCGAGGACGTCGCGACGCGGACGATGCGGACCGAGATCGACCTCAAGAACCCCGACCGTCGCCTCCGCGCCGGCATGTTCGGGATCGCGACGATCGTCCTGGACGAGAACCCGAAGCCCGGCCTGGTCATCCCCACGGCCGCCGTCATCACCACCAATGCCGATGGCCACGCCACCTGCTTCCGCCTCGTCAACGGCCGCGCCGTGTCGACCACGTTCCGTTACGCCGACACAGATGATGGGCCGTACGAAGTCCTCGAAGGCCTCGATGAAGGCGACATCGTCATCCTCCGACCGATCGGTCGGGGCGCGGAGCTACGAGACGGAGAGCCGGTCACGACGAAGGATTGAAGGGGAGGAGAATCCATCCGCAGATGACGCAGATGAAAGAGAATTTTCAATAGATCTCTCTTTCATCTGCGTCATCTGCGGATGGATTCTCCCTTCATAACCCGTCCACCGGCTTCACGTTCAACGTCTTCTCCTTGCCTTCGCGGAGCACGACGACTTCAACAACGCGGCCGGGCTCGACGGCGGCGGCGGCGGCGAAGGTGTCGGCGACGGTGGTGGTCCAGCGGCCGTCGAGGGTCGTCAGGATGTCGCCGGCCTGAAGGCCGGCGGCGGCGGCGGGGGAGCCGTCGAGGACGGCCTTGACGAGGACGCCCGACGCGGGGCCGTCGGCCAGCGGCGCCACGACGAGGCCCCAGAGCCCGGCCGGCGCCAGCACGCGGCGGCGGGGGGCCTTCGACGGGTTGGTGATCCGCTCGGCCAGGTCCTTGGCGAGGTCGCGGACCTCGTTCTTGACCGGCACGAACCGGATGGTGTGGGCCTGGTAGTCGATCGTCGTCTTGTAGCGCGCGAAGAACGTGTAGCCGATCAGGCCGTCGATCGGCCGGTCGAGCATCTTCCCGAGGGCGCCGAGCAACGGGTGGTCGAGGACCATCACCGGCAGGTCCTTCGCCTTCAGGTCGCCGACCTGGAGCGACTTGACTTCCGCCTCGCCGCGCATGCCGAAGAGGAACAGCTTCGGCGTCTTGGCGTCGACCACGCCCCCCGCCTCGGCCGCCTTGTTGCCCAGCAACGTCACCGGCGCGCCGACGTCGAAGATCATCTCGAACGGCCCCTTGCCGTTGAGCTTGACCTTCAGCACGATGTGGTTCGACGGCAACGTCTCGAACGGCACCGTCACCCCCTCGTCCTTCGCCTTCGGCGCCGGCTCTTGCGGCTTCGACGGCGCCACCAGGGCCAGGGCGAGCAGGGCGATCGCGATCGATCCGAAGCGGTTCATGCGCCGTTTCATGGCTCAGAAGCCCTCCCCGGCGGTCAGGGTCAGGTCGATCGTCTCCTCGCCCCGCAGCACTCGCAGCGTGACGCGATCGCCTACCTTGATCGAGGCCGCGGCCTTGTGCGCGGCCTTCGATGTGGCGGCGAGGCGGCCGTTGAGCTGGATCAGGACGTCGCCGGCGCGGACGTCGGCCCTGGCCGCGGCGGTGCCGGGCAGGACGCGGGCGACCCAGGCCCTGTCGCCGTCGAGCTCGATGCCGAGCAGGCCGCGGGGGTGGAGCTGCTCCTCGGGCTGCTTGCCCATGAGGCCGGCGGCGAGCTTGGCGAGCGGGCCGATCGCGTTCATCGCCTTGACCTCGGGCGGGGCGGCGTTCTCGCGCTGGCCGGCGGGGATGAACGGCTCCTTGGGCTCGAAGTCGAGCCGGGTCCAGGTCATCCGGTCGGCGGTCGGGTCCATCTCGATCCGGTACCGCGCCAGGACCGTGAAGCCGAGGATGCCGTCGATCCGCGCCCCCGGCAGTCCCAGCGCGTTCATCCCCTCGAGCTGGAACGGGTCCTCGATCCGCGCCTTCATCCCCCGCAGTTGCGCGCCCCCCTCGAAGTCGAGCCGGTCGACGACGGTCCAGAAGTCCGTCCTCGACGGCTCCAGGCCGATCGTCTTCGCCGCCTCGGTGCCGAGGAACAACGCCGGCGCGCCGGTGTCGACCAGGAAGTTGAACGGCCCCTTGCCGTTGACCCGCGCCCGCACCAGCGCGTGGTTCGTGTCGGTCAATTTATATGGGATCTTGTACGACCGGCCGACGTCCGGCGCCTTCTTTTCCTTGTCGGCGGCGATCGCCCATGCCGCCGCCACGGCCACGAGGCCGAGCGTCGCGACCTTTCCGAAGCGTCTCATTGGCTGTGCCGTCCGCCCGCGCGTTGGTCGCCGGGTCGGGAGCGTCGAGTCCGCGACGACGCACCGCGGTGATGCGTCGTCGCGGACTCGACGCACCGCTACCCTTCCGAAGCTGTCGACTCTCTACCAGCTTACGCGGGCGCGGGCCCCTCGGGAACGGTGCTCCGCCCCGATTCGCGGGCCGGGGTCGGTGGAGGTTTGCGGGGCGACGGCCCGCGTGATAGTGTCGGAGGATCGTGCCCCCCGCTTTGGTCCCCGGATCGTGCGACCCGATTTCCTGCAACGCGAGCCCGCCTCATGTCCACCGCCGCGCCCGACGCGCTGGACCGCGCCCGCCGCAAGGCGTACGTGCGGCTCCTGCCGATCCTGTTCGCTTGCTACGTGATCGCCTACGTCGACCGGGCCAACGTGGCGCTGGCCAAGCTGACGATGGTCAGGGACCTGCCGGGCTTCAACAACGCGATCATCGGCTTCGGCGCGGGGATGTTCTTCATCGGCTACTTCCTGCTGGAGATCCCCGGCACGCTCCTGGTCGAGAAGTGGAGCGCGCGGAAGTGGATCAGCCGGATCATGATCTCGTGGGGGATCGTGGCGGCGCTGACGGCGTTCATCGGCTGGCGCGTGCCGCTGGTCGCCGACGCCGCCGAATGGGCCTATCGCCTCGTCCATCGGCCGTTCAACCTCGCCGAGTTCCAGTTCTACGCCGTCCGGTTCCTGCTCGGCCTGGCCGAGGCCGGCTTCTTCCCCGGCGTGATCGTCTACCTGACCCACTGGTTCCCCAGCCGCGACCGGGCGCGGGCGCTGTCGTGGTTCCTCATCGCCACGCCGATCGCCCAGATCGTCAGCCCGAAGCCGACGAACTGGCTGCTCCGGATCGGCACCGACGAGACGATCAAGGGGGTCGTCGTCCACCACCCCGAGGTCCTCGGCCTGGAGGGTTGGCAGTGGGTCTACATCGCCTGGGGCATCCCGGCGGTGCTGCTCGGCTTCGTCGTCCTGTTCTTCCTGACCGACCGGCCGGGCCACGCCGGCTGGCTCGAGGCCGACGAGCGCGACGCCCTCGAGCTCGAGCTGAAGCGCGAGAAGGCGCTGCACGGCGCCTCGCGGCACATGAAGGTCACCGAGGCGTTCCGGAACCCGAAGGTCCTGCTGCTCGCCGCCGCGTACTTCTTCATCGTGACCGGCAACTACGGCGTCGAGTTCTTCATGCCGAGCATCCTCGAGCGCTGGTACAACCTGAAGCTCGATGATTTGACCTGGCTCGTCATCATCCCGCCGATGGGGTCGCTCGTCGGCCAGCTCTTCATCGGCTGGAGCTCCGACCGGACCAAGGAGCGTCGCCTGCACGCCTCGGTGCCGATCTATTTCGGGGCCGCGGCCCTGGCCGCCACGCTGCTGAGCCGGGGCAATCTCTGGCTGACCGTCGCGCTGTTCACCGTCGCCCTGGCCGGCCTGAAGGCGTACCTGCCGGCCTTCTGGTCGTTGCCCAGCCTCTTCCTGACCGAGGCCGCCGCCGCCGGCAGCATCGGCCTGATCAACTCGGTCGGCAACCTCGGCGGCCAGGTCGGGCCGACGGTCATCGGCACGGTCGAGACGGTCACCGGCTCGTTCCGCGGCGGCATCCTCTTCCTCGCCACCTCGATGGCCATCTCGGCGACCATCATCATCCTCCTCGGCCTCGGCCGCCGCGTCGCCAAGCCCGAGCCCAGCGCCGACCCGCTCGCCGAGGCCCTCATCGAGCCCGCCTGACCGCCCCGGGCCTGACCCGGTACAGCGCGAAGACCCGGTCCCAACGCGACGACGGCCCCCGCGCGACGACCTCGACCCGCCCCAGCCCCCGCAACGCCGGCACGTCGCGTTCCCGCGCGATCACCGCGAACGGCCGATCGGCAGGGCAGGGGGGACGCGCCCGGAGGTCGTCGACCCCCTCGCGCCAAGAGGCCGGCCGCCGCAGGTAATAGAGCCGGACGGCCAGGTCGTGCGGCATCGGCCCGAACGGCGACGGGTACGGCTTGCGGTCCCAGTCGTCATACACGATCGCCAACGACTCCCCCTGCCCCAGCCGCCGGCCCGCCTCCTCGTAGAACGCCCACTCCGCACCCCGACGCTCCAGGGCCGGCCCCACCCACCCCAGGCCGACCGCATACGACGCGGCGAGAAATCCCATGCCGATCGAGACTATCCTGCGCCATCGAGAAACCGACCACCCTTTGCTGAGCATCCGATCGCCCAATCGATCCAGGGCCCCGGCCGACCAGAGCGACCAGGGGGGTAGGGAGTAGATCAGGTAATGGCCGTTGCGGACGGTGGCCAGGGAGACGAGCGCCGCCGGGACGACGGCCCAGGCCCAGAGGAGGCGATCGACGCCGCCGCGATCGGCCCGGGCCCGGGGCCACGACCGCCAGGCGCCGGCGAGGGCCAGGGGGGTCCAGGGTAAACCTTGCCAGAGCGGGGCGATCGCGTATTCCCAGGGCCGCTCGCCCGCGAAATGCTCCGGCCGCGCCGCCAGGCGGTCGGCGACGTGCAACGTCCAGAGGGACAGGGCGTTCGGGTGTCGCCAGGCGACCAGCATCGGCCAGGCGATCGTCACGATCGCCGCGAGCAGCCAGCCGGGGAGCCACAGGAGGGCCCGGAGGTTCCGCCAATCCCTGTCCCAAAGGATAGTGACGAGGACGGTTGCGGCGACCAGCACCGCGCCGAAGCCGACCCCCTTGGCCAGCGACATCAGGCCGAGGAGGGTGAAGAAGGCGACCTTCGTCGCAGGCACGCTCCGCGTGCCGTCCGCCTCCCCGTACCGTTCTTGTGTGTTGGCGGACGGCACGCGGAGCATGCCTGCGACGGTCGGATGGCCGACGGCACGCGGAGCGTGCCTGCGACGACGGAGCCAGTCGAAGGCGACGAGGGCCCAGGTGACGAGGGCGGCGAGCTCGAGGTCGACCTCGGCGAGCCGGCCGCGGAGGACGCACCAGGCGGTCGTCGCCTGGACCAGGCCGGCGAGCCGGCCGATCCGCGCGCCGAAGCGACGGGCGGCGAGGGTCGCGACGCCGAGGGCGAGCCCGACCGCCGCGACGGCCGACGGCACGCGCGCCGCGACCTCGTCGACCCGGCCGAAGGCCAGGCCGGTCAGGGCGATCAGCCAGGTCGCCAGCGGCGGCTTCTCGAGCCAGGGGCGGCCGTCGAGCGTCGGCACGAGCCAGTCGCCGCGTGCCAGCAGCTCGCGGGCGCTCTGGGCCCAGATCGCCTCGTGATACGAGAGCCGTCCGGGGCCCCACGGCCCGACGCACGCCGCCGCCGTCGCCGCCACCGCGACGACGCCCCTCCACCCCAGCCGGTCCTCGGCCATGATCCCGGTCCCTCCCTGGACCCGCGGACATCCTAGCCGAAATCGCGACGGCCGGCGACGGCGCCCGGGCCATCTTCCCGATCACGGGATCGCCCGGTTTACGTCCTTTACGTTTTCGCCGAGCGGATAGCCGTCCCGTTCACGCCACCGCGCCGATGCCGAGCAGCGCCAGCACGAGGATCACCAGCGCCAGGACCAGGAAGACGCCGAAGAGGGTCCGCGACACCGTCATCAGGCCGCCCTCGGTCCTCGTGAACCCCAGGCCCCCCGCCACGAGGGCCGCGAGGAACAGGATCAAGGCCCACCACAGGATGCTCATCGTTCGCTCCGTTTCGCTCTCGTGCCCATGACTTACGACGCCGCGACGGGCGAGGCGCCTGACTCTGATGGAGCTATAAGGCAATTGGTGTTCCATAAAATCATTGCCCGGGTTCGATCTCCGACGACGCCCCCATCTCCGGCCCTTGATCTTCCCGTCCCCCAAACCCTATTCTCGACCATCATCAGGACTCGCAATCATGGCGAAGCCACGTCCGAAAACCGCACGAGGAACGCCGGGGGCGGATCGTTACCCCGAGCTGGTCCGGCGGTTTCCGCTCCGGCCGATCCGCTCCGAGGAGGAGCTGGACCGGGCCACGGCGATGATCGATGCCCTGGTCGACCTGCCCGAGCGGGACGGCGACGAGGTGGATTATCTCGACGTCCTGAGCGACCTGGTGGAGAAGTACGAGGCCGTCGCGCACCCGATCCCGGCGGCCACGGATGGGGACCTGATCCGCCACCTCATCGAGGCCCGCGACGTCACCCAGGCCAGGCTGGCGGCCGACGTCGGGATCGCGGAGTCGACGATCTCCGGGGTTCTTGCCGGCAAGCGTCGGCTCACGTGGCCGCAGGTCTCCGCGCTGGCCCGCTACTTCCACATCAGCCCGGCCACCTTCCTCGACGAATGACCGGGCCGTCCTCATACACGAACCCGCTGATGCTTTCCGATTTGCTGGAGGCTTTCCGCAGGGAAACAGGCCAGTTTGCCGTTTCGAAACCGGAACGTATCAGCGGGTTCGTGAATCAGACCAGAGCAGACGCAAAGGCCGTCGTAAACGGTTCGGTCGGGCGCGGTTCGATCGACGGGGGGCGGGGGAAAACCGGTGGATAACCCGTCGCGCGAGGGTGCGGGACGGGGCGGGCCTCGACGGCCTCGAGAGATGCCGGCGCGTCCTGGGCGCGGCGGGGCCGGGGCTTGCCGGCGCGCGCGACGGGGTTGTCGACGGGTTTTCCCCCGGGGGGCAAGGGAGGTTGTGCCCGATTAAGTCTTTCGGTATCATGGCTTTGTTCGGGAACGGGCCGCGGTTGTCCACGATCGGGCCCGGCCCCCTCGACGACGACTGCGATGGGTTGCGCCCTCCTTAAAAGAGGAGAGAGGAGGCCGACCCCGACCGACGAAGGGCGACAGGACCCGAGGCACGGAGCCGGGCCGGTCGACGACGAGGCGACCGGCCATTTCCAATGGCGAGGGAAGCGCGCAAATGAAGGCCTTGTGCGACCGCGAGCAGCTCCTCAACGCGTTCGGGATGGTCGGCGGGGTGGTCCCCGCCCGGAGCCCCAAGCCGATCCTCCAGAACCTCAAGCTCGTCGCCGACGGCGACGGCGGCTCGACCCTGATGGCGACCGACCTGGAGGTCGGCATCCGCTACCGGGTCCTCGGGATCAAGGTCGACCAGCCCGGCGCCGCGATCCTGCCGGCGGCGCGGATGGGGCAGATCCTCCGGATCAGCACCGACGAGGAACTGGCGCTCGAGGCCGACGGCGACAATTTGCTGGTCCGCGGCCTCTACGACGAGTTCCGCCTGCCGGGCGAGGACCCGGACCTCTTCCCCGAGGTGCCCGACTTCGCCGCCTCGGCCTATCACGCCGTCGCCTCGGCCGACCTGAGGCGCCTGATCCGCCGGACGATCTTCGCCACCGAGCCCGAGAGCACCCGCTACGCGCTCGGCGGGGTGCTCGTCGAGCTCGGGCCCGAGACGATCACGATGGTCGGCACCGACGGCCGACGCCTGGCCCGCGCCGTCGCCCCGGCCGAGGCCGAAGGCGGGGCCGGCGCCCCCGGCGGCAGCCCGGTCGTGCCGGTCAAGGCGCTGAAGCTCATCGAGCGGAACCTCGGCGACGAGGACCCGCCGGTCCACATCGCCTTCCAGGGGCCCGCCGGCGCCCCGTCGGCGGTGCTCCTGCGGACCGAGCGCGCGGTCATCTACAGCCGGCTGGTCGAGGGCCGCTTCCCCAGGTACCAGGACGTCTTCCCGACCACCGTCGAGGTCCGCGTGCCGATGGAGGCCGGCCCGTTGCGGGTGGCCGTCGAGAAGGCGTCGATCGTCACCAGCGACGAGAGCCGCGGCGTCGACTTCACCTTCGGCGAGGGGAGCCTCAAGCTCGCCAGCAAGGCGGCCGACGTCGGCAGCGCCCGCGTCGAGATGCCGATCCGCTACGACGGCAAGCCGATCGAGATCACCTTCGACGCCCGCTACCTCAGCGACGCGTTGCGGACCCTCGACGACGCCGCGCCGATCACCGCCGAGCTGATCGACCAGAAGAACGCGGCCGTCTTCAAGACCGACGACAACTACACCTACGTCGTCATGCCCCTGACCCGCGACCGCTGACGCCCGGCGGTCCCGGGCCGGTGGGCGCGCCCTTCGGGGACTCGGGGCGTGCCGACCGGAATTCGGCCGGGCGACGGGGAAAAGGGGCTCAACAATCGGCGGGCGAGGGCGTAGAATGGAAGGACGTTCAGCGGACGGCCAGCGCGGCCCACGGCCGCTGTCGGAGGTGCTCGGCGCCCTCTTCGCGGCGCGGGGCTACGGCCGCCTGCGGGCGGCCCGCGAGCTGGAGGCGGCGTGGGAGGCGGCCGTCGGCGAGCCGGCCTGCCGGCAGTCGAAGGTCGGCGGCGTCCGCCACGGCGTCTTGAGCGTGACGGTGGCCCACCCGACGTTGCTCGAGGAGCTGGCCGCCTTCCGCAAGCCGGCGCTCCTGGCCGCGTTGCGGCGGGCGGCGCCCGAGACCCCGATCCAGGACATCCGCTTCAAGGTCGGCCCGATCGCCCCCCCCGCGCCCGAGCCCGAGGCCGACGACCCGCCGAGGCCCAAGTCCCCACGACGACGCCGCGGGGCCTGAGCCGCCCCCGTCTCGGACCTGCCGAGACGCTCATGGAGGTTCGCGAAGTGAGCCGCTTTCGAGAGCGCGTCCCACCCCGGCCCTCCCCCACGAGGGGGGAGGGTGAGGAAGATGAGGATCCGCCTTCTTTCCCCCTCCCCCCTCGTGGGGGAGGGCCGGGGGTGGGGGCGACGCGGTCTCGAAGCCGGAGAAGTTACACCCCCTTGCCCGTTGTCCGACGCCCCTTTTTGAATCACGACGCCAAACGCCCGCGACGACCGAGGTGATCCTGCCCATGCCCCCGACCAAGACCGACGGCGCGATCGACCAGGCCGAGACCGAGATCGAGACCCCGACCGACGTGCTGGCCCTCGGCGACGGCGACGTCGCGGCCGACTACGGCGAGGGGAGCATCAAGATCCTCAAGGGGATCGACGCGATCCGCAAGCGCCCCGGCATGTACATCGGCGACACGACCCCGCGCGGCCTGCACCACCTGGTCTACGAGGTCGTCGACAACTCGATCGACGAGGCGATGGCCGGGCACTGCAAGAACATCTGGGTGACGATCCACGCCGACGGCTCGGCGACGATCCTCGACGACGGCCGCGGCATCCCGGTCGGCCCGCACCCCGACGTGCCCGACAAGAGCACCCTGGAGGTCGTGCTGACGACCCCGCACGCCGGCGGCAAGTTCGACCACGACTCGTACAAGGTCTCCGGCGGCCTGCACGGCGTCGGCGTCACGGTCGTCAACGCCCTGTCGGAGTGGCTCAAGGCCGAGGTCCACCGCGACGGCCAGGTCTGGCGCCAGGAGCACCGCCAGGGGGTCGCGCAGGGCGACGTCCGCGCCGTCGGCACGTCCCGGACGACCGGGACGATGATCCAGTTCCTGCCCGACGGCGCCATCTTCCCGAAGACCGACTTCGACTACGACGTCCTGGAGAAGCGGCTCCGCGAGCTCTCCTTCCTGAACCGGGGGGTCCGCATCTTCCTGAAGGACGAGCGCGGCGACGAGCCGCGCACCGACGAGTTCTACTCGTCGGCGGGCCTGCCCGAGTTCGTCACCTACCTGAACCGCAACCAGAAGGTGCTGCACCCGCCGGTCGTCCTCTCGGGCCGCGACGACGAGCGCGGGATCGAGGTCGACGTGGCCTTGCAGTACAACGAGTCGATGACCGAGAACGTCGTCTCGTACTGCAACAACATCCACACGATCGAGGGGGGGACGCACCTGACCGGGTTCCGCACCGCCCTGACGCGGACGCTGAACAATTACGCGAAGACCAACGCCCCCAAGACGAAGAAGGACCTGGCGATCACCGGCGAGGACTTCAAGGAAGGGCTGACGTCGATCGTCAGCGTCCGCGTGCCCGAGCCGCAGTTCGAGGGGCAGACCAAGACGAAGCTCGGCAACGGCGAGGTCGAGGGGATCGTCGCCAAGGTCGTCAACGACAAGCTCGCCGAGTTCCTCGAGCAGAACCCCGGCGCCGCCCGGAACGTCATCGCCAAGGCGATGGTCGCGGCCGAGGCGCGCGAGGCCGCCCGCAAGGCGCGCGAATTGGTCCGCAACCGCAAGGGGGTCCTCTCCGGCGGCGGCCTGCCGGGCAAGCTGATGGACTGCTCGACCCACGACCAGGACGCCAGCGAGCTGTTCCTCGTCGAGGGCGACTCCGCCGGCGGCACCGCCGAAGGGGGCCGCGACCGGGTGTATCAGGCCATCCTCCCCTTGCGGGGCAAGATCCTCAACGTCGAGCGGGCGCGGCTGGACCGCGTGCTCGGCAACGAGGAGGTCCGCAACATCATCACCGCCGTCGGCAACGGCATCGGCGAGGAAGAGGACCCGTCGAAGCGGCGCTACGGCAAGGTGGTCATGATGAGCGACGCCGACGTCGACGGCTCGCACATCCGGACCCTCCTGATGACCTTCTTCTACCGCCAGATGCCCCGATTGGTGGCCGAGGGGCACCTCTACGTCGCGCAGCCGCCCTTGTACATGGTCGCGACCAAGAAGGAGCGGCGGTACGTCCAGACCGAGGATCAGATGCAGCGCATGCTGCTGGCCAAGGGCCTGGAGGATGCCAGCCTGTTGCGCCCCGGGGCGGAGACGCTCGAGGGCGGGAAGCTGGCGGAGCTGGTCGACCTGGCCGGGCACCTCGAGGCGTCGCTGCGGGCCTTCGGCAAGCGGAACCTGCCCTTGCGGGAGTTCCTCGGCCACGTCCACCCCGAGTCGGGCCTGTTGCCGCTATTCCACATCCAGGGGTCGGATGGGGAGGGTTGGCTCTATACGACGGAGGACCTCGAAGCGTACAATCGGGGTCGACCGGACGGGGACGGGGCCGGGGCGATGCCCGAGGGGGCGTCGGAACCGGAGGCCGCCAGGGTCACCGAGCTGCACGAGGTCCGGAGCCTCAACAAGTGGCTCGGCACGCTCCGCGACAAGTTCGGCCTGCGGGCCGAGGTACTGCTGCCCGTCGAGGTCACCGGCGAGGAGCCGCCGCCGCGGTTCGTGCTGGCCCGCGACGACGACGAGCACCCGCTGGCCGACCTCCGCGAGCTGGTGCCGACGGTCCGTCGGCTCGGCGAGAAGGGGCTGAAGGTCACCCGGTTCAAGGGGCTCGGCGAGATGGACGCCGAGCAGCTCTGGGAGACGACGATGGACCCGTCGCGGCGGACCCTGCTCCAGGTCCGGCTCGACGACGCGGCCGCGGCCAACGACCTGTTCACGACCTTGATGGGGGATGATGTCGAGCCCCGCCGCCAGTTCATCGAGCGGCACGCGCTGGAGGTCAAGAACCTCGACGTCTGAGTCTGGGCCGGGGGCCGGCGGTCGGCCCCGTTCGGGCGCGGAGAATCGGGGCGGTTTGCGAGCACGGAGCGGCCCGGGCCCCGGGCGGTCGTCGCGGCCGCGCGGGGGGGCCGGCGGAGTGGGGCCGATCGCGCCCCGGCCCGACGCGTCGGGCCCAGGGGCCGCAGTCCAGACGAGAACGATGATGGGGATCGCCCAGAAGGTCGCGCGCGACTTCGCCGACGGGGTCCGCTCCCGCGGCCAATCCTACTTCGCCAAGGGGCGGGTCAGCCTGCTCCGGGCCCTACCCGGCGAGGTCGTCGCCAAGGTCCGCGGCACCGCCGCGTACAAGGTCCGGCTCCGGCTCCGGGGGACGCGGCTGCTGGCCTCGTGCACCTGCCCGTACTTCGCCCCGCTCGGCAGCCCCTGCAAGCACCTGTGGGCGACCGTGCTCGCGGCCGACGCGCGGGGGCTGTTGGCCTCGCCGCCGGTCCGGCCGCTGGACCTCGTCCCGATCGTCCCCCACAAGGCCGCGCCCGGCGCCGACCCACAGGGCCAGCCGCCGTACCAGGGGCAAGGGCAAGGGCAAGGCCAGGGTCCCGGGCCCTTGCCGTACCCGCTCGACCTGCCCCCCAACCCGCCGCGGCCGTCGTACCCGTACCCCTCGGCCGGCCAGCACCCCCACCCGCAAGGCCAGCCGTATCCGTACGCGCACCCGAACTCGAACTCGCAGGCGCCGCAGCGGCCGAGGGGGTATCCGCCGAAGAAGGGGGGGCGCAACGACCGGCCGATGTCGGGCCCCCGGCACCGGCCGGGGTTCGTCGAGCCGGCGATCCCGGGCCTGCCGCCGAAGCGGAACCGTCGCGCCGTCGCGGGGCAGGTCCCGGGGGTCGGCCCGACGGCCAAGCCCCCCAAGCCGGCGAAGCGGGCCCTGTACTTCGTGCTCGACGTGCCGGCGACCCTCGCGCAAAACCAGGTCGTCATCGAGCTGGCACGCCGCGAGCGCAAGCCCAACGGCGAGCGCGGGCCCTTGCGCCCCTGGTGGCACACGCCCACCGCCGCCGCGGCCCATCGCCCGGCCCCCGAGGACCGCGAGCTGCTCGCCGTGCTCGACCAGGCGCAGGTCGTGCCGTCGTCCTCATCCTCGGCCCCGACGGCCAACGGCGCCGCCAACGGCCCATCGCCGACGCCGACGAGGCGGTACGTGCTGGCCCCCGAGCGCCAGGCCGCGGTGGTCGAGCGGCTCGCCAAGTCGGGCCGGCTCCGACTCCGTCGCGCCGAGGGGGAGACCGACCCGCCGACCCTCCGCTGGGACGACGGCCCTCCCTGGCGGTTCGGCCTCGACGCCCGGGCCGACGCCGCCGGCAAGCGCTGGAGCTGGCGCGGCGTCTTGCGACGGCCCCGCGACCAGCGCATGGACCTCGTCGAGCCGCTCGTGCTCGTGCCCGGCCTGCTCATCCTCGGCGCCGGCCGCGCCGCGCGGTTCGACGACGCCGGCGTGTTCCTCTGGGTGGCGCGGCTCCGGCACGAGAAAGAGCTCGTCTTCGACGCGGCGCAGCACGACGTGATGCTCGGCAAGATCGTCGTCGAGGCCCGCGTGCCGCCGTCGGACCTCCTGGAGAACCTCCGGCTGGTCGAGGTCGTCATCCGGCCGCAGCCGTGCCTGACGTTGCGGACGCCCCGGCAGAACTGGGGCACGAGCGCCGACCGCCTGCTCGGCGAGGTCGCGTTCGATTACGACGGCTGCCGGGTGCCCGCCTTGCCGATCGGCCCGGTGGCCGTGCAACTGGACCGCCGCCGGATCATCCGCCGCGACGAGTCGAGCGAGCAGGCGTCGCTCATCAAGCTGATCGAGCTGGGCTTCCGCGAGACGAAGGACTTCCGCGTCGAGCCCGGCACGCTCGAATTGCCGCCGAAGCGGCTGGCGCAGGCGACGCGCGAGCTCGTGCTGGCCGGCTGGCTCGTCGAGGCCGAGGGGAAGTTGATCCGGCCCCCCGGCGAGTTCCGCCTGGCGGTGACGACCGGCATCGACTGGTTCGAGCTCGACGGCCAGGTCAACTTCGGCGGCGGCCAGGAGATCCCGCTGCCCGAGCTCCTGGCCGCGGCCCGTCGCGGCGACGAGATGGTCACCCTCGGCGACGGCTCGATGGGGATGCTCCCCGACGACTGGCTGAAGCGCTACGGCCTCCTGGCCGGCCTGGGCACGAGCGATGAGGGGCACATCCGCTTCGGCCGGGCGCAGGCCGGCCTGCTCGACGCGCTGCTGGCGGCGCAGCCCGAGGTCCGCGTCGACGCCGGGTTCTCGCGGGTCCGCCAGCAGCTCCACGACTTCGACGAGGTCCGCGCCCTGGAGGCGCCCGAGGGCTTCCACGGCGAGCTCCGGCCGTACCAGCGCGAGGGCCTGGGCTGGCTCGACTACCTCCGTCGGTTCGGCTTCGGCGGCATCCTGGCCGACGACATGGGCCTGGGCAAGACCGTCCAGGTGCTCGCCCTGCTCCAGCGCCGCAAGGTGCTCGGCCTGTCGGAGGGGCCGACTCTGATCGTCATGCCGCGGTCGCTCGTGTTCAACTGGATGCAGGAGGCCGAGCGGTTCACGCCGGGCCTGAAGCTCCTCGACTACACCGGCCCCGGCCGGCCGGCGTTGCGCCAAAAATTTGATGAACACGATTTGATATTAACGACCTACGGCACGTTGCGCACCGACGTCGTCGAGCTGTCCAAGGTCGAGTTCGACTACCTGATCCTCGACGAGGCGCAGGCGATCAAGACGGCCACGTCGCAGGCGGCCAAGGCGGCGCGGCTGTTGAAGGGGCGGCACCGGCTGGCGTTGAGCGGCACGCCGATCGAGAACCACCTCGGCGAGCTCTGGTCGATCATGGAGTTCCTCAACCCCGGCATGCTCGGCGGCTCGACCGTCTTCAAGAAGCTCGCCGGCGCCGGCACGGCCAACGACGCCGAGGGCCGCGCCCTCTTGGCCAAGGCGCTCAAGCCGTTCATCCTCCGACGGACCAAGGGCCAGGTCCTCGACGACCTGCCCGAGAAGACCGAGCAGACGCTCTACTGCGAGATGGAGCCGTCCCAGCGCAAGCTCTACGAGGAATTGCGGGCGCACTACCGCCAGGCGCTCTTGCGCAAGGGGGACGGCGACCTCAAGAAGTCGAAGATCGAGGTCCTCGAGGCGCTCTTGCGGCTCCGGCAGGCCGCCTGCCACCCCGCGCTCATCGACCCCGAGCGCGCCGACGACCCGGCGGCGAAGCTCGACATGCTCCTGCCGCAACTGGCCGAGGTCGTCGAGGAGGGGCACAAGGTCCTCGTCTTCTCGCAGTTCACCAGCCTCCTGGCCCTGGTCCGCAAGCGGCTCGACGAGGAGGGGCTGCGGTACGAGTACCTCGACGGGCGGACCCGCAACCGCGCCGAGCGGGTCGAGTCGTTCCAGAACGACCCGGAGATCCCGCTCTTCCTCATCAGCCTGAAGGCCGGCGGCCTGGGCCTGAACCTGACGGCGGCCGGCTACGTCTACCTGCTCGACCCGTGGTGGAACCCCGCCGTCGAGGCCCAGGCCATCGACCGGTCGCACCGGATCGGCCAGAGCCAGCACGTCTTCGCCTACCGCCTGATCTGCCGCGAGACCGTCGAGCAGAAGATCCTCGAGCTCCAGCAGCGCAAGCGCGAGCTCGCCGACGCGATCCTCAACGCCGACAATCGCCTGATCAAGAACATCACCCGCGACGACCTCGAATTCCTGCTCTCCTGAGCCCGGCGAAGTGGCCGGGGCCAAGCGAGCGGGCCCCGGGGTGGCCCGGACAACTTGTTGAGGCCGTCCGACAATTCGCCGCCCTCCATGTGACGAGAAGGCCGGGAAAATGGGCAATTCCGGGAGGTCACCTCCCGTCGAACTGCCGCTCGCCGAGCCAGCCTCGATCTCATAGGCAAACCCTGATGAGAAATCGCCGGGAATCCCCGCGGATTCTGGCGATATGCGTGATGCCGAATTGTCCGACGGCCTCAACGTGTTGTCCGGGCGGCGCAGCCGCAAGAGGAAGCCGAGACGTAATTTACGCCTCGTGTCGCTTCGCGACCCGGACAACTTCGGAAAGTTGTCCGGGCCACCCGCGAACAGGAAGCGAGTTGCCGCGTTGGAGCGGCAACGGCAGGTTGACGAGGAGAACTCTCGGCAGTTCAGCGCGATGGCCGGGGCACTGGGCCGTGCCTCGGGCAGGGGCGGCATGGGCGGCGGAGCCGGGAGCGCCGGGGGGCATTATTGCGGGGCCCCGACCCAGCAAGGCACCCCCTGTCGTCGCTGGGTCGTCAACGGTTTTCACTGCTATCAGCACGGGGGATGACGATGGCTCTGCCGTGGATGAATTGCCCGGAATGCAGAAAGGCGATCAAGGGCCGGGACGCGATGATCGGGCGCAACGTCCGATGCCCCTATTGCAGCGGCCGCTTCGTCTTCGTAGATCAATCCGGGATCGATCTCGGTATCGCGCTGCGAGACGAGGATGAAAGCGACGACTCCCCGTCTTCCCCTTCCCCATCGGCCAAGGCCGCGTTTCTGCCCCCGCCCGCGGCGCCGGGTGTCAAGCGGCCCCAACTCAGCGAATCATGGATTTATGGCTTCCTCGATGCTGTTTCCCTGTTGCTCATCTGCGTAGCCGTGATGCAATTCGTCATCGTGATCGTCGTAGTGGTCCGACAGAGTCACTCTTACAGCGATGCGGCGGCAGATTACTCGTCGTATTCCTACTCGACACCCCGGCCGACGCCTTCACCATCGTGGTCAGGCGGCCCGCTGGTCGTCGCTTCGCTAATCTTCGGCATCGGCACGTTCATCACGGGCACCTGGGGCATGCTCGCAGTCGACATCGGCCGCAACATCCGCATCGCCCGCCTACGCCTGGACCAGGCGGCCATGGCCCGGCCCCCCACTTGACCGCCGCCGTCGGCCTCGTAGGGCTCCTTTCGCTTCTTTCGCTTCTCCCTCACCAACCGCGCCGGGGCGAGGGTCCGGACAGAACCGCCAGAACCCCAGAGGGCGGGACAGAAACAGGGACGTAGATAGTATTTCGGTTCATCGCGGCCGTCATGAAAACTAGCCGCGTCCCCGTTTCCTACCGTTTCCTATACAGGCTCGCCGCCCCGCCGCGCTCCAAAGCACCGGGAGCGCCAGGGCCGCCAACGCGAGCGTCGAGGGCTCCGGGGCGGGCGTCGGACCGACCCCGGCCACGAAGCCGAAGCCGCTCAGGACGCCCGAGGTGAAGTGCCCGTCGGCGTCCCCGAAGAGGGTCAGTTCCTCCCGGGTGTAGTACGGGCTGTCGTCGAGGATATACAGGTCGCCGGGGCCGAGGGACGCTTGGCCCAGATGCGAATCGGTCAGGTCGATGAGGGCGTTGTCGATCCCCACGTAATCGGTGTAGTCCAGCACGCCGACGCCGGAGCCCGCGATGTAGTCGGTGTAGGCAGCCACCGGGCCGCCGGAGTAGAGGTGCGCCAGTTCGACCTGGACCGCGGACGCGAAGGAGCCCCCTGTGAACGGGTCCCAGCCCGGGCCCACGGTGTACTGGAGGGCGGGGTCGAAGGCGACCTGGAAGGTGCGGGAGTCGAACCCGGCATAGGAGTAGTCGAGGTTCGCCAGGTAGGTCGTCGGGGCCCCGGGGGTGCTGTCGTCCGTGACGACGACGAAGGAGACCGAGACGACGGTCCCGGGGGCGATCGTGGGGGTGATGAAGTTGGACCCGCCGTCGATCTTGCCCGTCCAGTGGTAGTGCGTGATCGTCTCGCCCCGCGCCCCGATCCCGCCCGCGAGCACCGCAACCAGCGCCAGCACCATACGCATCGCCGCACCCCGCGTCGCCCGTGTCCGATGGGAGTAGTCAAACACGATAGGCGAGTATGCGACGCAGCGACTCGGTTCGCAATGATGTTGATTAAGTTATACTAGGAATCTTAATCCTTAAACAAGCGAGGTTCGGAGCAGGAAACGGGGGAAACGAGGACGCAGCTAGTATTTCGTTGGCTCTACCGATCGTCAGGAAAGTAATGCACGCGGCAGCGGGAGGTCGGACGCGTGGAACAGGCTTCGCAGCCCATCCTGGTCTCGCGCGATCGCGTCCAACTCGCCGGTCACCGCGCGGTGGAGTTCGGTCACATCATGGGGCGCGTAGTTGCACAGCCGGCCGTACTTCAGCCAGCTCCACAGCGGCTCGACCGGGTTGAGCATCGGGGCGTAGGCCGGCAGGGGCTCCAGGCAGAGGCGGTCCCCCAGCCGGCCCAGCAGCGCGCGGATCGGGTCGCCGCCGTGCATCGGCCCACCGTCCCAGACGACGACCCACCGCCCGCCCAGTTCCCCCAGCAGCTCCTCCAGGAACGACGCCACCCGGGCGTTGTTGTAGTACGCGTCGACCAGGGCCCGGTGGAACAGGCCCAGGCGCTGCCGCCGCGGCGGCAGCCACAGCGCCGCGGCGACCGAGACCTTCCGCCGTGGCCCGCCGTGCTGGACCAGGCGCGGCGTCCGGCCGCGCGGCGCCCAGGTGCGACGCAGCAGCGGCGCCATCAGCACGCCGCTCTCGTCGATCAAGGCGATGCCGGCGCCCTGCCGCCGCGCCTTTTTTTGATGCGCGGCCAGTCGCGCGCCAGCCAGCGGGCGATCGCCTCCGGGTCGCGCCGGCCGGGGACCCGCTGCGGCCGCTGGGGCGAGTACCCCCGGGCGCGGAGCCAGGCGGTGAGGTATCGCGGGTGGAGACGGACGTCCCACTCCTGCGCGATCACGGCGGCCAGCCGGCGTCCGGTCCACAGCTCGGTCGCGAAGCCGTGCTCGGCGGGGCTGTCGGCCAGCCAGTGGAGGACGACCTTCTCCTGCGTCCGCGTCAGCTTGGGCGGCCGGCCGGGGGCCGGCCGCGCCGCCAGGCCGGCGGCCCCGTGGCGGCGGAAGCTCGCGACCCAGCGGCGCACGCTGCTGGGGTCGACGCCGAGGAACTCGGCCACCTCCTGGGTCGAGTACCCGTCGAGCACGCGTTGCACCGCGAGCCGGCGGCGATGCTCCAGTTCCGCCGGCGAGCCCTCGTGTCTCATCCGAGCAAGTGTAGCCGACCCCGCGAAGAGCGTGCATTACTTTTCTGACCGTCAGTA